>JBCAXE010000004.1:0-125541 GCA_038534195.1 Pseudomonadota bacterium | reverse complement strand
CAAACTGCGCCGCGCGTATCTTGCCCTCGGAGCCGCGCTCACCGAAGCCGCCGGGCACGAGAATGCCGTGAATGCCCTCAAGCACGGAAAGCGCTGATTCCTCGTCCTCGAACTTGCTGGACTCGATCCAGTCAATCTCTACACGGACATTATTCGCGATGCCGCCATGGGCGATCGCCTCCATCAGCGATTTATAGGCGTCTTTCAGGACCGTATATTTGCCGACCACGGCGATGCGCACTTCGCCGTCGGGCGAGATGATGCGCTCGACAATCTCGCGCCAACCGTCAAGCTTCGGCGCCGGCGCATCCTTGATCCCGAAAGCGTCGATCACTTCATTGTCGAACCCTTCTTCGTGGTAGGCGAGCGGCACTTCGTAGATCGTACGGCAGTCGAGCGCCTGCACCACTGCCGAGGGTCTGACGTTACAGAAGAGCGCGATCTTCTTGCGCTCACTGCCCGGAATATCGCGGTCGGCCCGCACCAACAGAACGTCCGGCTGGATGCCGATCGACCGGAGTTCTTTCACCGAGTGCTGCGTCGGTTTGGTTTTCAACTCGCCCGCCGACGGGATGTAGGGCATTAAGGTCAGGTGCACATAGATCGCATCGCCGCGCGGCAATTCGTTGCCCAACTGGCGGATCGCCTCGAAGAACGGCAGCGCCTCAATGTCGCCCACCGTGCCGCCGATCTCGCACAGGACGAAGTCCGCGCCGCCGGCGTCAGAGAGAACGAACTCTTTAATGGCGTCCGTCACATGCGGGATGACCTGAACCGTCGCACCCAGATAATCGCCGCGCCGTTCGCGTTCGATAATGCGCGAATAGATTTGCCCGGTCGTCACATTGTCGCCCTTGGAGGCCGAAACGCCGGTGAAGCGTTCATAGTGACCGAGGTCGAGATCGGTCTCCGCGCCGTCATCGGTGACGAAGACTTCGCCGTGCTGATAGGGGCTCATGGTCCCCGGATCCACATTGAGATAGGGGTCAAGTTTTCGCAGGCGGACCTTATAGCCCCGCGCCTGCAAAAGAGCTCCGAGAGCCGCCGCCGCTACGCCTTTTCCGAGAGAGGAAACCACGCCGCCGGTGATGAAAATATACCGCGCCATGGGCGTTCGTCTTAGACGGGATTCGCAGCCAACGTAAGGGCAAAATGCAAAAGAAAACGCCGCAGCGGCGAGCGGCGGCGTTTCCCCGAACGAACGTCAGGAAGAAGAAACTATAGGCTACGCCTTTTTCCCGCGCCCGCTCATTGTGCGAAAGCCGAAAAGGCCGGTCGCAAACAGGAGAAGTCCCGCCGGGAGCGGCGTTTCCACGAGGTCGAGATTGAAATCGCCTTTGAATGTGTCGATCGACGCGAGCTGTTGGCACAAGGCGTGGTCGCACGTGTCATTGAGGAAGAGGAAGAACCAGGAGGCGCCGCCAAAGTTTCCGTTCTTGCCGTTCGCGCCCTCGCCCACCTGCAGCGGGAAGACGTTGCCGCGCGGACGCTCTTCCACTGAGAAGCTGAGACCTTCGAGACCGTCAATGCCCGTGAAGCTGCCGTCGGTCAACCGGAAATATTCCCATGTGGAAGGATCGATCGAGCCGCACACGCCGTTAAAGGCGCAGCTTTTCAATTCTTTTTTCGGCCCGCCCGTGCCCGGCCCTTCGATGGCGATGAAATTGACGATGACGTCAAACGCGAGGCGCGGGTCCACCTGCGACACGATCCGGCCGCTGAGTTGCGCCATCCCGTCATCATTTACGGAGAATAATCCGGGCGTGAGAAAGTCGAAGTCAGACCCGTCGCGATTTCCTTGTAACGCGGTGCCGGGAATATTTTCAAAGAACGGCAACCACGCCGCATGATCGTTCGAACCGCCATGAAGACGATCACTCACGGCGGACGTCGCTGTGTACAACGCAGCGTTGGCGACGCCGGTAAAGGCGAAACAGGAAATCAGAACAGAAACAAGAATTGAACGCATGGGACCCACGTAAAGCTAGCCGTTAACACTTAAGCGGCTAACCGGTGCAATCCGCGCACCAATGCGTCCGGTGGTTAATTTCTCAAAATGGAACAGGCGAAAACGGATCGCCGTTAACCATCTTTACAGAGATGAATAAAAAAACGCCGCTATTCGCCAGGCGGGGTCGGCTCTTCGTCGTCGGAAGCGTCAGCGGGCTCCTCTTCGCCGAGCGCATCGTCTAATGCGTCTTCAACGTTCAAGTCAGCGGGAGCGGCCTCGTCCGCACCGCCAAGCGCGTCGGAAAGATCGTCGCTGGACGGCGTCTCTGGCTCGTCATCGCCGCCGCCCAGGGCGTTGCTGAGGTCGTCGGCGGAGATCGGCGCGTTCGGGTCGGCGACTTCCTCGCCCGTGAGATCCCGGATCACATCGCGATCTTCTTCGCCTCGGTCCGCAAAGATGGCCAGCGAGATCGACGTGGCGAAAAACAGCGCCGCGAGGACGGACGTGGTGCGCGTCAGCGCATTTGCTGCGCCGCGGCTCGTCATGAAGCCGCCCCCGCCGCCGCCGCCGCCGATGCCAAGCGCGCCGCCTTCAGAGCGCTGCAGGAGCACGATGCCGATCAGACCGAGAACGATCAGGACATGAATGGTCAAAATGACTTCAATCATCAGAGAAATCTCTCAAAAACCGGCGCGGCCCTTAGCGCTGAGCTTCATATAGGCATCCGGCGTCGAATGGGAAGTTGCGCGTCTTACGCCAAGTGCCAGCGGGAGACAAGAGCGGCCGGCGGCGGAGCGATCAGGCGCTCACGGCCAGATAGCCGGCCGGAAACTACTGGGCCGCATTAGAAGCTTTCTTACGATCTCCGCCTCACCCGACTACACAGCGCCGCCCTGCTCGACGATCCAGGCGTCCACATTCTCCTGCAGGAGATCGAGCGGCATGGCGCCGTTGAGCAGGATCATTTCGTGGAACTGGCGTAGATCGAACGTATCGCCGAGCGCCTCTTCAGCCTGTTTGCGCATGCGCAGGATAGCGAGCTGGCCGGTTTTGTAGGCGGTCGCCTGACCAGGCCAGACCACATAACGTTCGATTTCGCGGGTCACTTCCGCTTCCGTCATCCCGGTATTTGAGACCATATACTCGATCGCTTCTTCGCGGGACCAGCGCTTGTGGTGAAGCCCTGTATCGACGACGAGGCGCACGGCGCGGAACATTTCCGCCTGAAGGCGCCCGAGATCGCCGAGCGGATCGTCGTCATACATGCCCATGTCTTCTTTCGCGACGCGCTCAGCATAGAGCGCCCACCCTTCGGTGTAGGCGGTGAAGAGACCGAACTTGCGCACGAACGGCACGCCTTCGATCAGAAGCGCCGAAGAGATCTGGAAATGATGACCGGGCGCCGCCTCATGGTAGAGCAGCGTCGGCAATGTCCAGCGCGGATTATCGGCGGTGTCTTTCTGGTTGATATAGAAGCGGCCTGGCGTCGAGCCATCGAGCGCCGGCTGGTTATAGTAGCCGCCCGGCGCAGAGTCCTGCGAATATTCCGGCACGCGGAGGATCTCCAGCTCCTGCGGCGGCAGAGTGATGAAATAATCGCCGGCGAGCGCCATCACTTCTTTGTTGAGCGACACGAGATAGTCGATCATCTCTTTGCGCCCTTCGTCGGTGTTCGGGTAAATCTGTTCCGGATCGCGCATAAGGACTTGCACGCGTTCGGAGACTGTTCCCTCCGTATACCCCTCGCCTACGAGAATAGCGTCCATCTCCGCTTCGATGCGCGCGACTTCTGAAAGGCCGATATCGTGCACTTCGTCGGCGGTGAAGTCGGTGGTTGTGTTCGACTTCAGCGCTGCGGCGTAGATTTTGTCGCCGTCGGGGATGCGCCAAATGCCGGCGTCGTGGTTGGCGGAGGATTGAAGGTCTTCAAAAAGCGCAATCATCGCCTCGTAACCGGGGATGACTTTCGTCGCCACCGCTTCTTTAGCCTGCGCCGTCAGATCGGCTTTTTTCTCGTCGCTGAGATCTTCCATCTCATCGAGCTTTTCGACGAGGGTTGTCACCAGCGGGTTCTCGCTGGCGCCGCCTCCAATGAAGGAGCGCATGCCCACAAGCGATTTCTCAATAATGAAGTCCGGCGGCGTGACGCCGTTATCGCGATGATCAATCACGTTGACGCGCGATTCCTCAAGGACGCGGCCAAATTCGTTGAGGCGGCTGATATAGCGCTTGACGCTCTTCTCATTCACGATCTGATGGGAGTCCGTCAGGAAGGACGGCAGATTCACTGTCGGGCCCGAAATCTGGTTCACCGGATACCCGCTATAATCAAAGGCGCCCTGGCGAATGATGTCGTCAAGCAGCGTCGCCATGATCTTCCAGCTGATCAGCTCCTGGCCTTCGAGACCATCCGGTCCGTATTTGTCGAGCCCGGCGCGCGCCTTTTTCACCTTCTCAAGCGTCGCGTCCGCTTTCGCTTTGGTGTAGTCGGAGAGCTTGCCGGAATGAAAATCGAACGGCGTGTTTTCAATCGCGCCAATGCTGGTCAATAATTCCGGTCCGTCGAGCAAAAACGTCTCGGCGGTGATCTTGTTGATGTAATTGTTGACGCCGACAGGCTTCCACCAAAACCAGGTGAAAAGTCCGAAGCCGGCGATGATCACCAGCAACAACAAAAAGCCCAGGATTTTTCCGATCAGTCGCATCCGACACCCCTGCAAATGAGAATTTGCGGCGAATATGTCAGCGGCCGTTTGGAGAAACCAGTCGGCTTATCGAAAAGTTCCGGCGTGTGACCTTTTCGTCAATCGCCTCATCGGCGAACCGGCGGCGTCCAGTTCCCGTTTTTCAACACAGCGATTAAAGCGCCGCGCCAGCGCGCGCCACGACGGCGTCAATGGCTTCGATCACGGTTCGCGTCTCGGCGTGATGCAAGGCGTGCCCCGTATCGGGCAGCACTTGCAGCGTCGCGCCCTCTATTTGGCGCGCAAGCGTTTCAGAATGAATCTCAGGACTGACGGTCTTGTCGTCGGCGCCCGTAAGGATCGCCACCGGCAGGCGCAATTGCGCGTACTGATCCTGCTGCGCGACGATCTCTTTTTTCAGATTGGCGATGTCGGCGGCGTTGCTCTTGAAGTCCTTCGGGCGGAACAAAAGCGCCAGGCCGACGCGCTCATAATAATTTTCCGGCGCGGGATCGGGTTCAAAGGAGCTTTCAACGCTGCCGCGCCCGATAAATTGTCCGTAAACCGGGATGACGAGCCGCCGCAAAAAGAAGCCGACGACAGGCATAGAAGAGGCGTTGTTATACCACGCGACGCCGCCCGGCCATTCGTGACTGACGCCGGCCAGGACGACAAGCCCCGCCATTTCCTCCTGATACTGAAGGGCGTAAGCAAGCGAGACCGCGCCGCCGAAGCTCTGACCGACGACAACCGGATTTTCGACACCGAGCTGTTGAGACGCATCGCGGATCAGGGCGGCTTGCGTCTCCAGCCTGTGGCCGTCATCGGGGCGGGTCGAATATCCGCGCCCTGGCCGGTCAACCATCATTACATGATAGCGCCCCGACAATTCCTCGCCGAGTGCAAGGTCCATATCGCGCAGATTGATGCTGGCGCCGTGGATCAAAATAATGGACGGCGCCTTGCCCTTGTGCTCACGCCCCTTTTCGAGGACGTGCAATCGCTCGCCTTCCACATCTACAAAGGAACCGATCGCGGGCGCATTCTTTTCCGCGTTGATCGTCGCGCAGCCCGAAAGGCCCAACAGCGCGACAAAAAACAAAAGCCCCACAGTCATCAACACACGCATCAATCCCCGCTCCAATTCTTTCTTTCAGCCAGAGAGCGCGACCCTAAACGGCGCTGATGATGCCGTAAAAGTCCGCCGCCTTCAGGCTGGCGCCGCCCACAAGCGCGCCGTTCACATGATCGATCGCGAGGATTTCTTTTGCGTTCCCCGGCTTCACCGATCCGCCGTAGAGAATACGCGTTCCCCCGCGCACTTTTCCACGAATAAAGGCGTGCATCGCGCGAATGTCATCGATCGTGGGCGTGAGCCCGGTGCCGATGGCCCAGACCGGCTCATAGGCGACGACCATGTCGCCGCTATCAGGCAGAGATCCGGCGAGCTGGCCGCCCACAATGGCTTCGGCGCGCCCCGCCTTGCGCTCTTCTTCCGTCTCTCCGACGCACACGATCGGGACCAATCCTTCCTTATGCGCGGCCTCGGCTTTGTCTTTGACCGCAGCGTCGCTCTCGCCGTGATCGGCCCGGCGTTCCGAATGGCCGACAATAACGAACGCGCCTCCCGCATCGGCGATCATGCCCGCGCTGACATCGCCCGTGTGCGCGCCGCTCGCCGCTGCGTGACAATCCTGGCCGCCGGTGAGAACGCCCGTGGTCGCAAGCTGGTCCGACATCTGCGCGAGCAGCGTCGCCGGCGGGCACACAAGAACGTCGCAAACCGCCGGCGCCTCGCCGCCAAGCTTGTCGAGGAGCACCGATATCTCGCCGAGGCTCGCGCGCACCCCGTTCATTTTCCAGTTTCCGGCGATCAGCGGTTTCATGGCGGCGCCTCCTCGATAGCTACGGCCTCTCGCCTAAGCCAAGCCCCGGCCCAAGTCCAGAAACGGAACCTGCGCAACTATTTCCTCCGCGGCCCCAATCCACGCCTTGTCCCGCCCGCGCGGCGCAATTAGGTTGCGCGCTGGATCGCAATACAAAGGGTTTTCCAATGCTGGATTCCATTCGCGGCGCCATGAAGGGCGTCGTCATTTGGGTGTTTGTCGCCCTCCTCATTCTGGCTTTCGCCCTCTGGCAGGTCCCCGCGCTCCAGAGCTTCACGCAAAGCTCCGCGATCCGCGTCGGCGATCAAGGGGTGCCCTCATCGGTCATTCTTAATGAATTCAACCGCGCGATGATGAACCAGCGCATCCAGAGCGAAGGCGCCTTCACGCGCGAAGACGCCATCGCCGCGGGGCTGCCCGGACAGATCGTCCAGTCCCTCGCCACCCGTTCACTGGTCAGCCAGGAAGCGCAGAAAATGGGTCTCGCCATGCCGCGCAGCCTCGTTAAGGAATTCCTCGACAATGACGAGCGTTTTCAAAACCCGCGCACGGGCGAGTTCGACCTGCAGGTGCTGACGCAAATTCTGCAAACCTACCAGATGTCCGTGAAAACCTTTGAAGAGCAAATGCGTGAAAACTTCCTGCGCGAACAATTGCTCACCTCGGTGCAGGGCGGAGGCTTCGTGGCGACGCCGTTCACCGACGCGCTCCTGTTGCGCGAGATTGAACGGCGCGAGGTTTCCTACCTCACCATGACCGAAGAGATGGCCGGCATCCCGGAAGAGCCGACGCCTGAAAAGCTGCGCCAATTCTACGAAGAAAACCCACAGTCTTTTACCGCGCCCGAGTACCGTTCATTCACGGTCGTCAGTATGCGCGAAAGTGATTTCAAGGAAGGCCTTGAAGCGCCGGAAGAAGAACTGAAGCGTTTGTACGACATTCAAAAAGACCGGGTTTACGACAAGCCGGAACGGCGCACGCTTTATCAGATCACCTATGACACCGAGGCCGCCGCACAAGGCGCCGTCGCGTCGCTTAATCAGGCGACGCCGTTTGAAGCGGTCGCCGAAGAAAAAGGTCTATCGCTCGACGCCGTCACCTTCACCGATGTGACCAAAGAAGACCTGCTCGATCCTGCTGTTGCTGAGGCCGCTTTTGATCCAGCGCTTGGCGAAGGCGGCGTCAGCGCGCCCGTGAAAGGTCTGTTCGGCTGGACCGTGATCCAGATCGCCGCCGTGACGGCGCCGGAAACACAAACCTTCGAAGACGTGCGTGAAGAGTTGGAGAACGCCTACCTCGAACAGGACACGCAAAAACGTCTGTACGACGCTATCGACGCCATCGAGGAAGCACGCGACAGCGGCGCAGACCTTGTGGCAGCCGCCGAGGCCGCTGGCCTGACGGCGCAAACATTCGGCCCCGTGGATTCGTTCTCCTTCGCGCCAGGCGGCGCCATCATCAACGGCATTGACGGCGAAACGCTTGGCGAGGCCTTTCGCCTGGAAGAAGGCGAGGAATCCGAAGCTGAGGAATATGCGGACAAGGACGGCTATTACTTTGTCGCCGTAAACGAGATCACGCCGCCGACGCTCACCCCATTCGAAACGGCGGAAGCCGACGTGGAGGCGCGCTGGCGGATTGATGAGCGCTCGCGCCGGATCGCGCGCGCGGTGAAACAGGTGGAAGATGCGCTCGCCGCCGGGGCGACGATTGACGAAGCCGCAGCGCCCTTTAACGCCGAACCGGTCACCGAAACTGTGACGCGCCAATCCAAAACCGGCGACTTCTCCAGCACGCTCGTGACGGAGCTTTTCCGCGCCGAGAAAGGCGCGGCCGTCTCGGGCGCCGCCGCCACTGGCGACGAACAGACGGTGCTTGTCGTAAACGAGATCGACTTCAACCGCATCGCCATCGGCCCTGGCCAGGAGATTGCGTTCAAACAATATGTGGGCGCGCAACTGGATCAGGAATATGTGGACGCTTACCTGACAGCGCTTCAGGACGACTATAATGTGCGCATTGACCAAGAACAGATCGATGCGTTGTTTACAAACCAGCAATGACGGTTGAACCCGCTTTTGACGCCTTTCGGACGGGGTACGCCGCCGGCACGGCGCAGATCATCACGACACGGATTGTCAGCGATCTGGAAACGCCGGTCTCCGCTTATCTGAAGCTTGCGGCGCGCCGTAAGAATGCGTTTCTGCTGGAATCGGTGGAAGGCGGCGAGCAACTCGGCCGGTATTCGATTATCGGGCTTAAGCCCGACATCATCTGGCGGGCTCATGGCGACAAAGCGGAAATCAACCGCGACGCCACCTCTGATGCGAATGCGTTTGTGGAGGAGCAACCTGCGCCGCTTCAAAGCCTGAAGGCTTTGCTTGACGAGTCCCGGATCGACCTGCCCGAGGACGCCCCGCCTATGGCCGCGGGCGTGTTCGGTTATTTCGGGTATGATCTTGTGCGTCAGATCGAGCGCCTGCCGAACAGGCCGCCGGCCGCCGTCGATGCGCCCGACGCAATCTTCATCCGCCCGACCCTGATCGCCGTTTTCGATAACATCAAACAAGAGATCATTCTGGTGGCGCCCGTGCGACCGGAAGCAGGCGTGAGCGCCCGCGCGGCTTACGCGCGCGCCGCGGAACGTCTCTCAGACGCGGTCACGGACCTGTCAGCGCCGGTCGCCGCACCGCGGGCGCCGAGCACGCAACCAACCGATGAAATCGAGGCCATCTCAAATACACCGCAAGCGGACTATCTGGCGATGGTCAAAAAAGCGCAGGAAGAGATTTACGCCGGTGAAATCTTTCAGGTTGTCCTGAGCCAGCGATTTGAGACGCCGTTCAAGGCGGCGCCGTTTGATCTTTATCGGTCATTGCGGCGCCTTAACCCCTCACCATTCTTGTTTTTTCTGAATTTTGACGGCCTTGCCCTTGTTGGCTCCAGCCCAGAAATTCTTGTGCGCGTCCGCGACGGCGAAATTACCATCCGCCCGATCGCCGGCACGCGAAAGCGCGGCGCAACGCCGGAAGAAGACAAAGCGTTGCAAGAAGATCTTCTCGCCGATCCGAAAGAGCGCGCCGAACATTTGATGCTGCTCGATCTCGGTCGCAATGATGTGGGACGCGCAGCGCGCTATGGGAGCGTCAAGGTTACCGACCAATTCATCGTCGAGCGTTATAGCCATGTGATGCATATTGTCTCCAACGTTACGGGCCAATTAGCGGATGACGCCGATCCGGTCGATGCGGTGATGGCGGGTTTCCCGGCGGGCACCGTCACGGGCGCGCCCAAGGTCCGCGCCATGGAGATTATCGACGCCCTCGAACGCGACGGGCGCGGGCCCTATGGCGGGTGCATCGGATATTTCTCCGCAGACGGTAATGTGGACACCTGCATTGCACTGCGCACGGCCGTCGTCAAAGACGACAAAATGTATGTTCAGGCCGGCGCCGGCATCGTCGCCGACAGCAATCCGCAGGCTGAACATGAGGAATGCGTAAACAAATCCAAAGCCCTCTTTGCCGCCGCGAAAGCGGTCGTGGCGGCTGCGGAGGGGAACAACCAGTGAGTACCGAGACAACATGGCCATAACACGAGATATGCCTACTGGCGTAAAGAGACCTTCCGGCTTTTCCCGGCTGCGCGAACTCGCGTCGCCTCTTGAGATCGCCGCCGGCGTTCGCCGCGCGGGCGCCTTGCGCGATGCGCCGGCGGGCGACGGCAGACCGGTCGTTTTGATCCCCGGCTATCTCGCAGTTGACGCCTCGATGACGCCGATGAGCCGGTTTCTGAAATCCATTGGTTACCAGACGTTCGCATCCGGGCTCGGCTACAATGCAGGCGACGTAGACAAAGACGTCGCGCGCACCGGTGCGCGCGTCGAAGAAGTCCAGGCGCGCAATGACGGTGCGCCGGTGACAATGATCGGCTGGAGCCTCGGCGGCGTTATCGCCAGAGAGACGGCGCGGCTTTTTTCAGACAGTGTGCGCGAGGTGATCACGCTTGGGACGCCCATTATAGGCGGTCCGAAATATACGTCGGTCGGGCCAATCTACGCCCACCTAAATAATCTCGATATGGATGAATTCGAGAAGGAAGTGCACCGGCGCAATTCCATCGGCCTTTCGCAGCCGCTGACGTCGATCTACAGCAAATCGGACGGCGTCGTGGGCTGGGAAGCATCCATCGATGTCTATAATCCGCAGACCCGCAATATCGAAGTGACCGGATCGCATTTCTCCCTGGGACTGAACCCGAAAGTCTGGCGGATCATCGCCGACGTGCTTGCGCAAGAATAACAAGCCGGCGTTCGCGTTCATTTTGTGATAGTATCACTTTGTTGAAAGTGATTATTTCGGTGGTGAAAGCTGAACAGCAGGCCTGCTTCCATCGTGAATCCTTTGAAAGCAATTCCGGGAATATCGCCCCTCAAAGCAGGGTGTGTTTTCGCTATTGTCGGCCTCGTCGCGGCCCAACTCGTCACCGCGGCGCATGATGGCGGCGACCATGACGCCCATGATCTGCATAACTGCAGCGTCTGCGTCATCGCCGCCGCTGTCGATGATGACGCGACGGGCGGCGATCCCTGCGCCGCGGCGCCTCTACAAACTTTTTTCGTTCAGGCCGTCCCTATAAGACAATCAATCGCCATGAACGGCCGCCCGACGCGGCTAAGCAACCGCGGTCCCCCGAACGCCTGACGCTGGGCGACTGCTTATCGCCGCTTCGAGCTTTTCGAATTCAAACAAATTTTACAGTTTCGGCGTCGCTACTGTGAGCTAGAGCCGCCGCCGAAGAACGCTGTCTGGGCGTCTAATTTCCTCTGGGACGCCCAGACAGTTTCGTTGTGCGCTTGAAAAAAAATAGTTTCTCATTCCGATAGTTCCATACTCCGACCGATCCTTGAAAATGCGAGCACCGGAAACGTAGCAGCCGCTGATCAAGCATTGCGTATTTTCCCCTCCAAAACGCACAATGTGACTGACGGCGGGGCAGCCTTCGATTGATCACTCAAACAGCACCACTTGCTATTTTGAAAGATTGATCGAATGTGATACCGTTCTGCCATGACATCTCGGCGGGGCATTGGAAATCGGCTGCAAACGGATCAATTTTCTATCCGGTTTCTGATCATCATCGTTTGCGCATTCTTCGCTATAAACGCTTGTTACGCTGCGGTTCATGATCACGCCGAGCACGACGCCGAATATGGCGCGGATTGCGTCACGTGTTCAGCGCAATGCGCAAAGGCGTCACCAACTGACGCGTTTCAGTATTCCTTCTCGCCAGTCCTGCTCTATACGCTGAAGCCAGAATCTCTTTCATTTGTCAGCCGTCATCATTCAGGGCCGCGTTCTGCGCGAGCGCCGCCCTGCGAAACCTGCATCTAAAGCGTTTCTTGTCGCGCTCGCGCGACATTTGCAGGAGAGAATGATGGGAATTCAAATGAAAGCCCCCCTTGAAGGGGTGGGCGAGTTAGATGTCGTTTCACAAAAAGCCGCGATGGCGCCGCCGGATCTGAGACAGAATGAGCGCCACGTCTATGTCGCGCTCTGTGAGGCCGGGGCCCCGCAAAAGGCTTATGATCTGCTTGAAGATTTGAGAGACAAAGGGTTGCGATCGCCGATGACGATCTATCGCGCGCTCGACTCCCTTATGGCGCGCGGCCATGTTCGGAAAATAGAAAGCATCAACGCCTTTGTTCCCGTGCGGCCTGACATGTCGGATCAGGCGATGGCTTTCTTGATTTGCAAAAAGTGCCGCCGAACTAAAGAAGTCGTTCTCGATGGCGCGCACGTTACGGGCTTGTTCGAACCTCTTCCGGTCTCAGTCGCCGATATCCACATTGAGGCGTTCGCCGACTGTGAGGACATCTGCGCCGACGATTGACAATCCATCTTCGGCGTAAAAGGAAACTTACTCTAAGAGCGCGCTAACGCGGCGAAAATTTGTAGGCCAGAATTTTGTAGGCCAGCTTAGCCGCCAGAAAATCGCAGGCGTGGAGCGCCGGGTGCGGCGCCAGCTCGTTGATATCCGCGCCGACCCAGGTGGAGATTTCTGAAGCGCGCTTCAGGATCGGCATGACGTCGTCCCAGAACAGCCCGCCCGGCTCCGGCGTGCCTGTCGCCGGCATCAAGCTGGCGTCAAAACCATCAAGATCGAACGTCACATAGACGGGCCGCCCGCGCAGCGGCGCCAGCATCTCTTCAATATTCCACTGGCGTTTGTCTTTCGCCCAGTGGATATGAATGCGGCGGCGGTTCGCCTCCAGAAACGGGATTTCACTGGCGGAGATATTCCGGATACCGACGGAGACGATCGACAAATCCGGCGCGTCGAGGCAACGCCGGATCGCCGCCGCATGGCTGTAATGTTCACCGAGATAGCCGTCGCGCAAATCCGCATGCGCGTCGAAATGCAATAACGCGAGGTCAGGGAATCGGTCGATGTAGGGACGAAGCGCGCCCGGCGTGATTGAGTGCTCGCCGCCAAAGACGAAGGGAAACGCGCCTTGCGCGAGCGCCTGCCCGGTCAGACCCGCCAGGCGCTCAAGCGCATCCTCAATTCTTGTGGGAATTTCCGTTTGTTTCCATGTCTCTAGGTGGAAGTCATGGCATGGTTGGCGCCACAATTCTTCGTCGAAGAGCTCCACCTCTGGCGACGCTGCGATCATCGCTGCAGGTCCCTCGCTTGTGCCGCCGCCATAGGTGACGCTCGCTTCCAGACCGAAGGGAATGACGACCGCTTTTGGTTTATCCGCGCCCGCACGATCTTCCGGCGCGAGTTTCAAAAACCCCTCCTCCGGCGGCAGGACTTGCGGGTCGCTCACGCTTCAATCAACCCTTCGGCGAGCAATTTCTCTGCGTGCGGCAACATCTCGCTTACATAGGACGGCAACTGAAAAGCGGACCGATGATGACCTGGCGTGTAATATTTACAGGTCAAGTCCACCGCCGCTTTGCGCGCCGCGAGCGCATGGACCGGCGGCGCAACGAGCGCGGCGTCATCAGTCGCGAACCCGAGGATCATCGGCCCGCCCCAAAAACTCGGCACCACAATTTGAAAACCGGTCGCATAGGCGAATATTTCCGAAAGCGCGCCGAAGGCGCCGGTGAATTCTTTCGCCTGCACAAACGGCAGGCCGCTTTGCGTCACGAGGATGCCGCCCGGCGCCAGCGCCCGGTGACACCCGCGATAAAATTCTTCGGTGAACAACACCGCGCCCGGACCGACGGGATCGGTAGAGTCGACAATGATCATGTCGAAGCGTTCGTCGGTCTCAGTGACAAACTTCGCCCCGTCTCCGATAACGAGGTTGAGCCGTGGATCGTCGAAGGCGCCGTCCGCCACCATCGGCATCCATTGCGCGCAAAGATCAATCACCGCCTTGTCGATCTCCACGAGCGTCACAGCTTCGATCGTCTTGTGGCGAAACAATTCGCGGATCGCTCCGCCGTCGCCGCCGCCGACAATCAGGACGCGCTTCACGCCGCCATGGGCGAGCGCGCCCACATGGGTAATCATTTCGTGATAAATAAACTCGTCCGCTTCCGCGACCTGCACCACATTATCGATCGCGAGCATGCGGCCGAACACGTCATTTTCAAAAACCAGAATATTCTGATGTTCGGAATTATCCGCATAAAGTAGTTTATTAACGCGGAACATGCCGCCGGCGGCGCCCTGCCAGATCTCATGGAACCAGTCGCCGCCCGCCGCTTTGACGATATTAGGCGCGCTCACGCCGCCTCTCCGCCGCGCAGCAGGTTGTTCACCTCAACGCGCTCCGCCTCAAAGGCGTCTTTCAGGATTGGCACGGAAAGCTCCGGCTTCGCATCGCCGCACATGAAAACGTCGAGCGCCGCATAGCCGCGCTCTGGCCATGTGTGGATAGAGATATGGCTTTCAGAAAGGACAGCGACGCCCGAGACGCCATTCGGTTCGAACGCATGCAGATGAATGTGCAGGAGCGTCGCCCCACACGCTTCGATGCACGCAAGAAAAGCTCTTTCAATCGCCGCCTGGTCGTCGAGATTTTTCGCGCCGTAAAGATCGATAATCAGGTGCCGGCCCGCATATTCCTTACCGTCCACGGCGATGAAGTGATCGAGCGGCTTTGTGTCCGGTGTTTCAGCGTCAAACCCCATAACGCGGCTCCTTCACCGTCGCTAATTCATTTTCGTTCGCCACATCGCTTGCGGGCGCCGGGCGGCCAGTTGCAGCGCTGTCGCGCACAATCACTGTTTCATAAGGACCGCCAAAGCCGTTGAAGCCGGTCGCCATCGCGGCGCCGTAGGCGCCGAGACTGCCGATTTCGAGATAATCGCCGGCGGCGACGCTTGCGGGCAGCGCAAACGGTCCTTCCATGCGGTCAAGATCATCGCAGGTGGGGCCGTAAAAACTGAACTGTTCTTCCGGCGCGTCGTCATCAGCGCCCAAAAGACGCGCCGGGAACGGCCAGTTCAAATGCGCAGCGTCGAAGAGAGCGCCATAGGCGCCGTCATTGATGTAAAGATCGCGCTCTTTGCGCGCTTCAACGCGCACCAAGAGCGACGCAGCCTCCGCGCTCAACGCCCGCCCCGGCTCGCACCAGAGCGCGCAGTTTTCCGCGACCAGCATCGCCTCAAACCGGGCGGCGATGGCGGCGATAAAGTCCTCCAGCGGCGGCGGCGCCATGCCCGGATAGGTAACCGGAAACCCACCGCCCACATCGAGGACGTCAACGATGACGCCGGCCTCAACGATGGTCTTCTCCACCGCAGCGATGGCTTCGGTGAAAGCAGCGGGCGCCATCGCCTGGCTACCCACGTGGAAAGCAACGCCGAGGCGCGCAGCCGCCTGACGCGTCCGGCGCATCAAGGCCACCGCCTCCGCGCCGACCGCACCGAACTTGCGCGCCAGCGAAAGCTTCGCATGGTCGCTGGAAACGCCATGACGCACACAGAGCGTTAGGTCCCGGGCGCCGTCCGTGGCGTCAAGGATTTTTGTGAGTTCATCATCCGTATCGAGCGCGAAGATGCGGACGCCATGCGCGCCATAAGCTTCCCGGATCGTCGCCGCCGACTTGATCGGGTGCATGTAGGCGATTTCCGCGTCCGGAAAGCGCGCCGCGATGAGCCGGACCTCGGCGATCGACGCCGCCTCGAAGCGCGTGACGCCGCCCTCATGGAGCGCGTCCAGCAGCCACAGCGCCGGATTGGCTTTGACCGCATAAAAGGTCTCGCCGGGAAAGCGGTCCGTGAACCAGCGCGCAGCGGCCTCGGCCACGGGCGGCCTGGCGCAAAAAACCGGGTTTTCGGGGTGAAGTCGGGCGGCTACGTCCCTAGCGTCTTTGTAGTTGTCCACCTCATGGGAACTCCATCTAAGGGCGCGCCGGCGGTACGAACCATTTGAGGCCAGCGAGCCACGTTAAACGAATGCCAGCCCCACGAGAGGATCCCGGACTTGGCGTTGGAAGCGCGGAAATAGGGACAGTTCCCGGGCTTGTAAAGAAAAAATCGCCGCGCAGGCGGCGATTTTTCGCGATTTGATTCAGGCTGCGGCGTTCAGGCGACAGACTTGACCATGGCCGCTTTCAACTCGTCTTCGGAAAGCTCTTTGCGCAAGTCGGCCACGACGCTTTTGGTCTCCATATCCACAAGCAAAATGATCCCGG
Source organism: Pseudomonadota bacterium (assembly GCA_038534195.1). Taxonomy (GTDB): domain Bacteria; phylum Pseudomonadota; class Alphaproteobacteria; order Caulobacterales; family Parvularculaceae; genus JAJFFW01. The sequence continues at coordinate 109,362 of JBCAXE010000004.1, read as the reverse complement.
TCTTCACATCGCCTTCCAGATGGTCGCGCACCGCGTCGGCGACGCCCAACTTTTCCGCCGCCTCATAAAACGCGTCCTTGTCGCGGTTGGTGTAATCCATGGTGATGTGCTGAAGGCCTTCGATCGGGCCGTCAATTTTGACCTCGGTGAGCTTCGGTTCGATGATCTTGCAGGACGAACACCAGTCCGCCCGGATCAACACGGCGGCGACGCGTGTGTCTTGCGCGATCGCCTCGGCTTTAGCGGTCGACGTAGCAGTATCGGCGGTTTCGCCGGAACAGGCGGCAAGAATGGCGGCGACGGCGGCGACGAATAGAATTCGCATGATAGAGCTCTCCTTTGGACTGGGCCGGGACCTAGCACAGGAGCGAACGCTGGCCCGCATCACTCTTGCGTGAGAGCGCGAGACCCTCTCAGGCTTTTTTTCCGATCACACCGCGCCAGAGCCAGAACGCCATCGCAGCAGCAAGAACAATATCCACCACAAAACAAAAAGGACCCCACCATGATGGCGCCGGATTTGTTTCGAAAAACCACATCGCGATGTCGAAGACGCCATGCAGGCCCAGCGCAATTGCAATTACCCAATAACGTACGGCGTATCCCACCAGCGCCGATGCAGTGAAAGCAAGCGCAATCGAAGTGTGAATTGAAGTGACGGACGCGCTTCCGGACTGGATAGCAAACAACACATAAAGCCCGGAGATTGCAATTAAACTGACCGCGTAGGTGCTCGCGTCACGATGCATGCCCACGAAACGCGCGAGAACAATCATCAGGCTGGCGCCGATGGCGCCAACCAACGCAGGAAACATCATCCTTGGCGCTGCCTAATTATCAAGAAAGCTCCGCAACTTGCGCGAGCGGCTTGGGTGTTTCAGCTTACGGAGCGCTTTCGCCTCGATCTGGCGGATGCGCTCGCGGGTGACCGAGAATTGCTGGCCGACTTCTTCCAGCGTGTGGTCCGTATTCATGCCAATGCCGAAGCGCATGCGCAAGACGCGTTCTTCGCGCGGCGTCAGCGAGGCGAGAACGCGCGTCGTCGTCTCACGCAGGTTCGACTGGATCGCAGCGTCGATCGGCAACACCGTGTTCTTGTCTTCGATAAAGTCGCCGAGATGACTGTCTTCTTCATCGCCGATGGGCGTTTCAAGCGAAATCGGCTCCTTAGCGATTTTCATCACCTTACGAACTTTTTCCAGCGGCATGGAAAGCTTTTCGGAAAGCTCTTCCGGCGTCGGCTCGCGGCCGATCTCGTGGAGCATCTGACGCGATGTGCGCACGATCTTGTTGATGGTCTCGATCATGTGCACTGGGATACGGATCGTGCGCGCCTGGTCGGCGATCGAGCGGGTGATCGCCTGTCGGATCCACCAGGTGGCGTAGGTCGAGAACTTATAGCCGCGGCGATATTCAAATTTATCCACCGCTTTCATGAGGCCGATATTGCCTTCCTGAATGAGGTCGAGGAATTGCAGGCCGCGATTGGTGTATTTCTTGGCGATTGAGATCACGAGGCGCAGGTTCGCCTCGACCATCTCTTTCTTGGCGATGCGCGCTTCGCGCTCGCCTTTTTGCACCGTCTGAACGATACGGCGGAAATCCTGGATCGTCAGACCCGTGTCTTGCGACAATTGTCCGACTTCCTCGCGGATATCGATGATCTGGGTGGTCGCTTTCGTCGTGAACGTAGACCAGCCCTTAGTGCTCTTCTTACTGACGCGATCGAACCAGTCGGGATCTAGCTCGGCGCCGAGATATTCGTCGAGAAATTCCTTGCGGTTGACGCCATAGGCGTCGGCCAGACGCACAAGCTTGCCTTCCAGCGAAACAAGGCGCCGGTTGATGTCATAGAGCTGTTCGACCAGCGCTTCGATCCGCTGATTGTTGAGCCGCACCGAGCGCACGCGCTCGACAATATCTTTCTGCAATTTTTTGAAGCGCCGCGTCTGAGAGGCGGTCAGGTCGTCGCCTTTCAACTGCTCTTCGATCATGATGTCCTGAAGGCGGCGCAGTTTCTTATAGTCGGACGCGATATCGTCAAACGTCTGCATGACGCCGTCGCGCAATTCCGCTTCCATCGCGGAAAGCGAAAGGGCGCCTTCGTCGAATTCGTCCTCATCGTCCTCGTCGGCTTCTTTATTGGCCTCAGCCTCGGCTTTTTCCGCCTCTTCCTTATGGACGCGTTCGGCGACTTCAGGCTTCGTCATGTCTGGACGCGATTCCGGTCCGCCGCCATAGGTGGCGTCGAGGTCGATAATGTCGCGCAGAAGGACCCGGCCCTCTTCAAGCTCGTCGCGCCAGACCGTGATCGCCTCAAAGGTCAGCGAGGATTCGCACAGGGACCGGATCATCGTCTCGCGGCCCGCCTCGATCCGCTTGGCGATAGCGATCTCGCCTTCGCGCGACAACAGCTCGACCGTGCCCATCTCACGCAGATACATGCGGACGGGATCGTCGGTGCGGTCGGCGGAGCTCGACGTGTTGGTGGTGACGACCTGACCGCCGGACTTTTCATCCTTCTTGGCGACCGCGGTGCCTTTCGCCGCCTTGTCGTCATTGGCGGCGCCGTCTTCTTCTTCTTCCTCGTTCTCGATGACATTGATGCCCATCTCGGAAAGTTTGGCCATCACGTCTTCGATTTGCTCGGACGAGAACTCCTCCGAGGGAAGAATGGAATTCAGCTCATCATAAGTGACAAAGCCGCGCGCCTTGGCGGACTTGATCATCTTCTTCACGTCCGCATCCGTCAGATCGAGGATCGGGGCCTCGATGTCTTTTGCGTCGTCGTCTTTGGTTTCTTTCGCAGCCGCCGCTTTTTTCGCCATGCTTTGTGTTCGCCTTACCTAAACCCAGTGTCTCTAATCGGAGTGTCTCTGAATGGAGCGCCCCTAAATCCACTGTCCATGATCGCGCCCCCGGCCCATTCAGAAGCGCTTCACTATCTCTTTTTCTTACTCTCAACCGTCGCCCGCATTCGGTCGAGCCGGTCCAGCAATTCCTCACTCGACACGCCGCCGCCGGCGTCGCGATGATTGCTCGAGCCCGAATTCAACAATTCCTCTCTCGCCGTCACCGCAGCTTTCCAAACCCCTTCGCCATCTGTGAAACTCTGAGAGGCGGTTTCCGTTAGCTCCATACGCGCGTTTGTCGCGATAAGATGATGCCTAAGCGCGTCGCTCCAGCCCCATTCAACCTCGTCCATCTCAGCATCAGGTCGCAGGAACGATTGTTTATTGAGCGTTTCATCGCCGACGATGCGCTCCAGAGTGTCCGACGCCTGAGTCTCATGCAAATGGCGTTTCAGGCCGGGACTGTCAAGGCCGGGGTCGGCTGAAAGCGCCGCAATTGCGGCGTTTAGGAGCCCATCGAGGGCCAAATCGCTGAGGCGAAGGTCTAAAAACGCGTCTTCCTGGCGCTCCATAAGGCTCGGATGCTGGATCAGCGCGCAAACGAGGGTGGCTTCGCGCGACCAGCTCGAGGGCGCGCCGCGGCGTTTCAGGCCGGCGCTGGCGCGCGGCTCCGGTTTGAAAAAGCTGTTCCAGCGGCCCGCGCCTCCGGTCCGGGCGCGGTAAGGATTTCCGCCCGTCTGAGTTTTGGTCCTCGCCGGCGGCGCGAATTCTTCCTCAAGGCGCGCGGCGAGATAGCGGCCATAGGCGCCCCGCACGTCGTTGTCGGCGATGCCTTTGACGAGCGCGCGCAAATGAGTGCGCAAGGCGGCGCGGCGTTCGGGCGTGTCGAGGGGACGCGCCTCCGTCTCACGCCGCCACAGAACCTCGGCGAGCGGCGCCGCCTTTTCAAGGACGTCGCGGAACGCCGCAGCGCCCTTGTCCCGCACCAGATCATCCGGGTCCTGCCCCTCCGGCAAGAACGCGAACAAAAGCGACTTGCCCGGCTTCAGCATTGGCAACGCTCTGTCCACGGACCGGTGCGCGGCGCCGACGCCGGCCCGGTCGCCGTCAAAACACAGGATCGGCTCATCGCTCGCGCGCCAAAGGAGCGTGATCTGCGCTTCGGTCAACGCCGTCCCGAGCGGCGCCACGGCGCGCTTGATCCCCGCGCCCCACAGCGCGACGACGTCCATATACCCTTCGCACACGATCAAAGGCGCTTTATCCTCCGCCGCCGCTGCGCGCGCTGGACCCAGATTGTAAAGGACATTGCTTTTGTGAAAGAGCGGCGTTTCCGGTGAGTTCAGATATTTTGCGCGCGCATTGGGATCGAGCGCCCGCCCGCCGAACGCAATGACGCGCTCGCGCGCGCCGGTGATCGGGAACATGACACGGTTGCGGAAGCGGTCATAGGACGGCCCGCCATCCTCCGGTTTTATGACGAGGCCAGCCTCGACCAACACGTGTTCGGCGAAGCCTTTATTGATGAGATAGTCTTTCAGCGCCGTGCGCGCGCCGGGCGCATAGCCGATCCGGAACGCCGCGATCTGTTCGGGCGTGACGCCCCGGCCTTGAAGATAGTCCGCGGCGGCGCGCCCTTCCGCCCGGCCGAGCATCGCGGAAAAGAACCCGGCCGCCGCGTCGCAGGCTTCCGCAAGCCCCACCTGGGCGCGCGCGCGTTCAGCGTCCCGCGGATCGTCGCGCGGCAGTTCCATGCCCGCCTCTTCCGCCAGCCGCTCCACCGCCTCGTAAAAGCTGAGATTCTGGGTCTCCTGCAGAAACGAAATAACGTCGCCATGCTTGCCGGAGGAAAAGCAGTGATAGAAACCCTTTTGATCGTTGACGAAAAAGGACGGCGTCTTTTCCTTCGTGAAGGGCGAAAGCCCAGCGAATTCATTGCCCTGCTTTTTCAATTTCATGTGCCGCCCGATCACGTCAGACGGTCGGAGACGGGACTTTAGCTCATCAAGAAAATCGGGTGTGAAGCGGGGCATAGGGCGTATATGGGGCGCAAAACGGAATTGTCACACTAGCGTCGTTCGCGACGATCTCGACATTTGATTTTCCCCGTCGTTTCTTCACTCTAACGAATTTTCACCACTGACACAGCACTGTCATGCAAACAGCCTAGGGACGACCCAGAGCCTCAGCGCTCTGCGTTGCGTTCTGTCATTTCATATCGATCATCATTTTTCATGGGGAGACATTCATGTCCTTACCAAAGTCAGCCTTGCTGTCCGCGTCCGCTCTTTGCATCGCCGCGCTCGCGCCTGTCACGTCGGTTGCGCAGACGTTCGAGCGGGTCGCCAGTTTTCCGGTGTTTCTTAACACGGACGAAGACGCGGAAACGGTTGCCGAAATCATCACCGCTGCGCAAGGCGGGCGCACGCTTGTCTACACAGATAGCGAAGAGGAAGGTCTCGGATTTATTGATTTGCGGCGGCCGAACCGGCCGCAGGCAGACGGCTTTCTCTCCCTTGGCGGCGAGCCCACCTCCGTCGCCGCCACCGGCCCTTTTGTCCTGGCTGCGATCAATACGTCAGAGGATTTTGTCAACGTATCCGGACAATTGGTGGTCGTTGATCTGCGCACGCGCGACATCGTCCGGACGATTGAGCTCGGCGGGCAGCCCGACGCTGTCGCCGTCAGCAAGGATGGACGCTTCGCGGCGATCGCCATTGAAAATGAGCGCGATGAGGATCTTGGCGACGGCGGGCTGCCGCAATTGCCCGCAGGGGAGCTCATCGTTGTGAACACCCTTTCGCGTTTTGTCGACGACTGGACAGTGCACACGGTTCCCCTCACCGGCCTCGCTGATGAAGCGCCGGAAGACCCTGAACCGGAATTCGTCACGATTAATGAAAACAACATCGCCGCTGTCTCGCTCCAGGAAAATAATCACATCGTCCTCGTCAACCTCGAGACGGCGATTGTTGATCCCGCAGCCTCGATTGTCGGCGACTTTTCCGCAGGAACCGTCGATCAGGTTCAGATCGACACCGAGGAGAATGACCTGATCGAACTCACATCATCGCTACAGGGCGCGGCGCGTGAACCCGACGCCCTCACCTGGATTGGCGACGGCCTGATCGCCACCGCGAATGAAGGCGATATCGGCGATGGCGGACGCGGCTTTACGATCTTCAACACTGACGGCGACATCATGTTCGAAGCCGGCAACAGTTTCGATCACCTGACCGCCAGCATCGGTCATTATCCGGAGAACCGCTCGGAGAACCGCGGCAACGAACCTGAGTCGATCTTGTTCGCTGAGTATGGCGACGACCAACTCCTGTTTGTGGGTTCAGAGCGCGCAAGCGTCGTCGGCGTTTACAGTGTCAACGAGGCCGCAAATCTCGTTGATGGCGAAGGCGAAGGCCCGCAACTCCTTCAAACGCTCCCCACCGGGGTCGGTCCGGAGGGGCTGCTGGCGATCCCGAACCGCAATCTGTTCATCGTCGCCAACGAGGTGGACGACCGTGGCGACAAAATCCGCTCCACGGTCGGCGTTTACCGCCGCGTCACGCAGCGCACAGAAACGCCGACCCGCGTCAGCCGCGGCGCCTATCCGCTGATCAAATCCGTTGACACTGAAGGCGGAACCCCGATCCCGTGGGGCGCTCTTTCCGCACTCGCTTTGGACGGCGACGGCGGCCTTTTGTCCGTTCATGACAGTTTCTATCGGAACACGCGGATCTTCACCATTGATCCAGGGCAGACGCCCGCCTCGTTGAACGGCGAGATCATTCTGAGCGATACGAACGGTCTCCTGGCGGAAGAAGATGACAACCTCGTCGAGGCGTCTGGCCGCGTTAATCTTGATGCGGAAGGGCTGGCGATCAGTGTGAACGGCGGGTACTGGATTGCATCGGAAGGCGCCGGCACATTCGATGACGACGATCGCCCCGTTGAATTCAACAACCTGCTTGTGAAAGCGGACGCCTCCGGCGCGATTGTCGGTGTTGTCAGCTTGCCGGACGATGTGGATGCGATCCAGCGGCGCTTCGGCTTCGAAGGCGTCGCCTCGGTTGAAGAAAACGGGAACGAAGTCCTGTACGTCGCGTTCCAGCGCGAGTGGTCCGGCGACCCGTCAGGTCTCGTCCGCATTGGGCGCTATGAGGCGAACGCACAAGAACCGTGGACCTTCGCCTATTACCCCATCGAGGCCCCCACATCGCCCAATGGCGGCTGGGTCGGTCTATCGGAAATTGTTTCCCTTGGGGATGGACGTTTTGCTGTCCTTGAGCGGGACAATCAAGCCGGCCCCGACGCCCGCATTAAACTCATCACGGAGTTTTCGATTGACGGTGTCACCTTCCAATCGAACAGCGCCGCCGGCGCCTTTGACGTCGTCACAAAAACTGTCGTCCGTGACATGATCTTCCGCGGTGATCTGACCTTGCCTGGCGGCCTCATTCTCGAGAAAGTTGAAGGGCTGGCCGTAACGCCATCAGGCGATGCATGGTGGGTCAACGACAATGACGGGGTCGACGATTCTAACGGTGAAACGCAGTTGCGCAAGATCGACCGCTTGTTCCGCTAACGACTCCTGTCTCTTCAACGCACGCCGCCCGGACAATCTTCGGGCGGCTTTTTGCATTGCAAAAATGTGTGGGCGCACACCCTCGCCATCAATACCGCCGTGGCCGCCCTAGCGGGGGACGGAGCAATGCACCTCCTTGTTCACTCATTTTTTTCCGCATACGCTCGTGCTTAATTCGAGGGAGAAGCCATGAAATCCATGATCCTTGCCGCTGTCGCCGCCAGCGCCGCCGCCTTTGCAACGCCCGCCGCCGCGCGCAATCTCGCCCTGACCGACTGGCTGGACTGGGAGCGGGCGGCGAACCCGGAAATCTCCCCGGACGGCGCCGACATCATTTATACGCGCCGGCGCGTCAACAAATTCGAAGACCGTTGGGATGCGGAGCTCTGGATCATGGATGCGGGCGGCGAAAACCACCGGTTCCTCACCAAAGGCGGCGGCGTTCAATGGTCGCCGAATGGAGACCGTATCGCTTACATTGATCGCGCGGGCGACGGCGACAAGGCGCGCGCGCAGTTGTTCGTCAAGCACATGACGAAGGACGGCCCGAGCTCACAAATCACCCATGACGCTTTTGAGCCGAACAGCTTCAAATGGAGCCCGAACGGCGACTGGATCGCGTTTCGCGCGCAAACACCGCTGGAAGCAGAATTCAAAATCGCCCTGCCCGAGCGGCCCAAAGGCGCAACCTGGATCGACGATCCGGCCGTCGTTGAACGATTACATTACAGGATTGACCGCGTCGGCGCCAAAGACGGGTTCGACCATCTGTTTCTCGCGCCCGCCGACGGCGGCACGCCGCGCCAGATCACGAACGGCAAGTGGGATGTGGGCGCGCGCTTTTCCGGCGTCGACGCCGGCGGCGGCCTCCATTGGACTCCCGACGGCAAGTCCATCGTCTTTGACGGCGTCTTCGATCCGGCGGCGGAACTGGAGGGCATGCGTTCGAATATCAATATCGTTAACATTGAGACCGGCGCGCTTCGCAAGCTCCAACCCGAAGAAGGCTTTTGGTCCAACCCCCGCATTTCCCCGAACGGTGGGATGATCGCTTATACCGGCAATCGCACCAAAGCGGCCAATTATCCGCCCCAGGAGCTTCGCCTGATGACGATCAATGGCGGCGACGACAAAATACTGATCGAAGATTTGCCGGACAGCATCAATGAGCTTGAGTGGGCCGCCGACGGCAGCGGGCTCTATTACACCATGAATGCGCGCGGGACGACGAACCTCTATTTCGTCACCCTCGCCGGCGAAATCCGGCAAGTGACGAACGGCGCGCACCGGTTGAGCGGCTTCGGCGTCAATCGCAACCAGGCGGCGGCGGTTCTCTCCGCTCCGAAGACGACGCCGAACCTCGTCCGCGTCTCGCTCGACGACGGCCGCCTCAATCAGCTGACGGATTTGAACGCCGATATTCTTCATGACGTTGCGCTCGGTGAGACAGAGGAGATTCTCTATAAGTCCGCTGACGGAACGGACGTGCAGGGATGGATCGTCAAGCCGCCGAATTTCGATGCCGCGAAAAAGTATCCGCTCGTGCTTTCCATCCATGGCGGTCCCCACGCCATGTATGGCCTCAATTTCAATTTCCGTTTTCATGAGTTCGCATCGAAGGGCTATGTGGTCCTGTACACGAACCCGCGCGGTTCGACGGGCTATGGCGGGGCGTTCGCCAATGCGATCGACAACGCGTATCCCGGCCGCGCTGACTATGAAGACCTCATGGGCGGCGTCGATGCGCTTTTGGAAAAAGGCATGGTCGACGAAGACCGCCTGTTCGTCACGGGTTGTTCCGGCGGCGGTGTTCTCACGTCGTGGACCGTCACGCAGACCGACCGCTTCGCCGCGGCGGCTGCGCTTTGCCCGGTGATCAACTGGATCTCGTTTTCCGGCCAGGCCGACATCGGCCGCTGGTCGTTCGCCCGCTTCCGGCCGTTCTACTGGGAAGACCCGACGAAATGGCTGGAGCACTCGCCGATCATGCATGTGCAGAAGGTGAAGACCCCGACTTTGCTGATGACCGGTGATAAGGACTTGCGCACGCCGCTGGCCCAGGCGGAAGAATTCTACGCGGCGTTAAAAATGCTCGGCGTGCCGACGAAGCTCATCGCCATGCGCAATGAATATCACGGCACCACGAGCGTTCCATCCAACATGCTTCGCACGCAACTCTATCTGCAGCAATGGTTCGCCGATTACGGCGGCGTGCCGCTGGATGAGCCGTCAGAGAAGAGCGAAGATTAGCCCAGCGTCTTTTTCATAATCGCGCCGGCGCGGCCGAAATCCATGGCGCCTTGGTGGCGTTCCTTGAGCGCGGCCATGCATTTACCCATGTCCTTGAGGCCGGTCGCCTCCAGTTCTTCGATGACGCTTGAGACGGCGGTCTCAATTTCCGCGTCGTTAAGCTGGCGCGGCATAAACTCGCGAATGACGGCGATCTCGGCGCGTTCCTGTTCTGCAAGCTCTGGCCGGCAGGCCTTCTCGTATGTCTCCGAGCTTTCTTCGCGCTGCTTCACCATCTTGGTGAGGATCGCCAAGATTTCTTCGTCGCTCACGCCATTGCAGCGGTCTTCGCTGCGCGCGGCGATGTCTCTGTCCTTGATTGCGGCATTCACCAGGCGCAGCGTCGCGACTCGTAGTTTGTCGTCACGCGCCTTCATGGCGGTCTTCAATGCGTCGTCAATCTGCTGTCGCAACATCTGCGATTCTCCAAAAAGGGCGGCGTCCAGCGGCTTCAGGCGAAACACCGAGACACCCATATTCTATCGTGTTGATATTGTTTGGTTTTTTAGACAGTTTCGTTTGTTGACCGCCTTATGGGTTTCCCCTAGCTTCCCGTCAATTTGCGCGCCGCCCTCAGGTTTATTCCGCATGGGGCCGGTTGCGCTTCAAACACTTGCTCCGCGAAGGCGACGACCGCAACCGCCAGCCGCCATACCGTTCGAACTCGAAGATTGAAGAGATATTCACCGATGCGATTAAGTCAAGCGCCAATACAACCCGCCACCGCCCTCCTCGTGCTCGCGTCCGGAAAAACCTTTGAAGGACAAGGCTTTGGCGCGACCGGCGACGCCGTCGGCGAGGTTTGTTTCAACACGGCGATGACTGGCTATCAGGAGATTTTGACGGATCCATCCTACGCCGGGCAAATCGTCACCTTCACCTTTCCCCATATCGGGAATGTGGGCGCCAATCCTGAGGATAGTGAAAATGCGTCTGCGACAGCGGCCGCCGCCGCGCGCGGCGCGATCGTTCGCGAGCCGCCCACGAGCCCTTCAAACTACCGTGCGCAGATGGACTTATCGCAGTGGATGCGAAGGCGCGGCATTATCGGCATTTCTGGCGTCGATACGCGCGCCCTCACTGCGCTGATCCGCGAAGAAGGCATGCCCAACGCCGTCATCGCCCATAACGCCGCCGGACAATTCGATCTCGACGCCCTGAAAGCAAAAGCGCGCGACTGGCCGGGCATAGTGGGACGCGATCTCGCCAAGGATGTTTCCGTCACGCAGTCGTTCAATCACGAAGAAACGGCCTGGGCGTGGGACAAGGGCTTCGGGCGCACGCGCGGCGACGGCCCGCATATTGTCGTGATCGATTACGGCGTGAAGAAAAACATCTTGCGCCTGCTCGCCGAACAGGGCGCGCGCGTCACTGTCGTGCCGGCGAGCGCGGACTATGAGGATATCACGGCCAAGAAACCCGACGGCGTCGTCTTATCCAACGGACCCGGCGATCCAGCGGCCACCGGCGAAATTGCAATGCCTGTAATCCGTGCGCTGATCGACAACAAAGTGCCGATATTCGGCATCTGCCTCGGACACCAGATGCTGGCGCTCGCCGCCGGCGCCAAGACCGTCAAAATGGCGCAAGGTCATCACGGCGCCAACCATCCGGTGAAAAACCTCAAAACCGGCAAAGTGGAGATCGTCTCCATGAACCACGGGTTTACGGTGGACGCGGCGAGCTTGCCGGGCGACGCGGAGGCGACCTTCACATCGCTCTTTGACGGCACCAACAGCGGGCTCAAACTGAAGAACGCGCCGGCGATGTCCGTCCAGCACCACCCGGAAGCATCGCCGGGTCCTCAGGACAGTTTCGGCGTTTTCAAAGAATTCGTAGACTCGCTGAGAGCCGCATAGCGCAACCCGGGCAATTCAATGAAAGCCATACAGTCCTTCTTTGCGAGCGTTCCCGCAATCGCGGATTACGCTCAACCGCTCGCCGCGCTCACAGCGCTCTTAGCCGTCGCATTGATTGCGGTCGTCGCCAATATGGTCACGCGCAGTGTGATCGTCGTCCTGATCCGCCGGTTGTTGGCGCGTACAAAATCGGTTCGTGACGATATTCTTGTAAAACGCCGCGTTTTCGAGCGCCTTTCGCAACTGGCCCCTGCGTTTGTTATCTATGCGCTGGCGCCGGTGGCGCTTCAGGCCTATCCGGCGCTTGGCGCATTCCTCGTCAAGCTTAGCCTTGTCTATATGATCGCGATCGGCGTTCTGTTCGTGGACGGCATGATCAACGCCGGGCTCGAAATCTACGGAACGTTCCGGATATCGCGCACATTCCCGGTCACCAGCTTCGCGCAAGTAACCAAGCTCATCCTCTATTTCCTCGGCTTCATCGCAACGCTTTCGGTGTTGCTGGGCGAGTCGCCGATGACCTTCATCGCGGGGCTCGGCGCGCTCGCCGCAGTTCTGATGTTTGTCTTCAAGGACCTGATCCTCGGCCTCGTCGCGGGCATCCAGCTTTCGGCGAACCGCATGGTCGCCGTAGGCGACTGGATCGAGATCCCCAAATATGGCGTTGACGGCGACGTCATGGAGATCGCGCTGACAACGGTGAAAATCCGGAATTTCGACAAGACGATCACGACTGTGCCAACGCAAGCGCTCATCAATGAAAGCTTCAAGAACTGGCGCGGCATGACGGAGACCGGCGGGCGCCGCATAAAACGTTCCGTACACATTGATGTGGCGTCAGTCCGCTTTTGCGACGAAGAGATGCTCGAACGCTACGCCAAGATCCGGCATATCGCCGCTTACATTGAAGAAAAGCGCAAGGAGATCGCCGCCTACAATGAAGAATCCGGCGCCGACCGGGCGCTTCTCGTCAACGGTCGCCATCTGACGAATATCGGCACCTTCCGCGCTTACGTGGAAGCCTATCTTCGCAATCACCCGAAAATATCGAAGGATCTCACCTTACTCGTCCGCCAGCTTCAGCCGACGGCGCATGGACTGCCGATCGAGATTTATGTGTTCACCAACGACACCAATTGGATCGCTTACGAAGGCATTCAGGCGGACATTTTCGACCACATCCTCGCCGCCGCCCGCGAATTCGATTTGCGCGTCTTTCAGGACCCGACCGGCGCAGACTTTCAGGGGTCATTTGCGCAAAGACAAGAAACCTCGACGCCAGTCTGAACGGTGCACAGACTTAACGCCCCAAATTCAGGGCGCGTTAAAAACAACATCTTCGACGCCAATAAAACGCGCCATCCGGCCGAGCTCTGAGTGTAGTTTTCCCACGCGCGCCGGCGTCGCTTTCACCCCGCGCTCCCACCAGATTTTTTCAACCGTCAGCGTGGATTTCTTTCTGTTGGCCTTCACTTCGATGCGGCCCACAAGGCGGTCGCCTTCCAGCATCGGATAGACGTAATACCCATACTGACGTTTCGCCGCTGGTACAAAAATCTCAATTCGATAGTCAAAACCGAAGAGACGCTGGAGCCTATTGCGGTCTCGGATCACGGGATCGAACGGATTGAGAATCCGCAGGCGGCTCGTCGGCCCGCTGAGCGCGGCGAGGCGCTCTTCAATGTCCGCCGGCGCGAGCGCGCGATAAGGTTTTTTGTCCGCGCATTCTATGTTCACCTCCACCAGTTTCTTCCGGCGCTTTTGCGTCCACCCTTTCACTTCGCTGAGATCGGCTGCGTCCCAGAAGCGCATAATGTCGCCTTCGCTGGCGAAACCCAGCCGGTCGAGCGCTTGCGCGCAGAGCCAGTCAAGCTGCCCGGCGTCGCCGATCTCTTTGTCGCGAAGCGCGGCCGGGATCACCTTTTCGCAGACGTCATAATGTTTGATGAAGTTCTTGCGGTGGCAGGTGGCGAGAACGCCTGCATACCAATAATAATCGAGGGCGAACTTATGCGGCGGGCGCGCCCATCCTTCTTTGCGGGCGAGTCCTTTCGCTTCAAATGCGCGCGTTGAAAGCGGGCCTTCTTTCTCGATGCGTTTCAAGATCGCGGCGCATTCGCGCTCGGGCGGCATAAATTTCGCCCATTGCCCGCCTTCAATTTTACGCCGCATACGATCGAACTGACGCCGCCAATTGGGGTAAAAGGCCATCGGCAACACAGAGGCGTCATGGGTGAAATGCTCGAACGCCTTACGCTCGACGATCAGCTCATCGAGCATATGCTCGCGATAGTTCTGGTTGCGCGACCACAGAATATGATCGTGCGCCCGCGCGACGACACGGATCGTATCAAGCTGAACAAAGCCGAGACGCTCAATAATGCCGAGAAGCGCGTCCTGATCGATGGCGCCGGTGGGCGTCTCCGCGAGCCCCTGGCGTTCAAGCCACAAACGGCGCGCGGCGCGATTGGAGATTTTGAGCGTCATGGCCTGAATTCAGACCAGAACGCCCCTCTTTGGCAACATGGCCCGCCTGGTTAGTTCCGATGAGCCGCAGCGTCCGGTCCAGTGAGAAACGCGTCCGTGGCGTCGGCCCAATAGCGATCGCCCGACTTGATGACGTTCTCTCGCTCTGCGCGGAACGCTTCGTTGGCTTCAGGCGAGCGCGTGAAGAAGAGGCGGTCGCCATGGATCGTCCAGTTGAGCGGGCTCGCGGGCGTCAGCTTTCCGCTCGCGAGCGTCTTGGTGCAATAGCCGCCGAAGGCTGGCGCATAGCGTTCCGGATTGGCGATAAAGAGATCGCGATTTTCGGCGCTGGCGAAGATGAACATCGCCCCCTGATATTCGGCCATGAACGCTTTGTCGCCTTTCATCGCCTTCCCTTCGGTGAAGAAGCCCACAGGGTCGAAGCCTTCCATGGCGATCCCGGTTTCCGGGTTGATGACGATGGGCGTGACATTGCTCGCCACTTCCGGCACGGCGAGCGCCTCAACCGGCAAAACGAGCGCTGCGCCTTTGGAAAGGCCATAGGCGACGACCGCAGGATCAGCGACTGACAGGGCGCTTGTCTCTTGCGCCATCGCCGCTGGCGCCGCGGCGGCGACCATCAAGAATGCAGCTCCAGAAAATCTCTGTTTCAAATTCCTTGTCATGCGCCTTGCTCCATTCCTGAATTTTCACTCGGAGCGTACGGGCGCCGGCCGCAAAACCCAAGTCACGGATGCCGACATCCGATCACTGCTTCGCGATAGGCGCGTGATCAGCGCGATTGCAGGCGCCGCGAACTTACGGCACAGTCGCGCCCTGACAATCGTGAGTAGAAAAGCCGATGACCAATCAAGCTGACTTGCCGTTCACTGTTCAGGTCGTTCCTGTGACGCCGTTCCAACAGAATTGCTCGATCCTCAAAGCGAGGAGCGGTAAGGCCGCGGTTGTGGACCCGGGCGGCGAACCCGACAAGATACTCGCCGCAGCCGACAAAATGGGCGCGCGGATCGAAGAAATCTGGTTGACCCACGGTCATCTTGATCACGCGGGCGGCGCAGAAGAAGTCAAACGCCGCACTGACGCCCCGATTATCGGTCCGCAGCGCGAGGACGATTTCTGGCTGGAAGGCATCAGCGCACAATGGGCGCAATATGGTCATCCCGGCATGGGCGAGAATTGCGCGCCGGACCGCTGGCTCGACGATGGCGACACGCTTTCCCTCGACGATGTGGAGTTCAACGTGGTGACAACGCCGGGCCATACGCCTGGGCATGTGGTGATCTACCAGAATGACGCGCGCCTCGCTTTTGTGGGCGACGTTCTCTTCGCCGGATCTGTGGGGCGTACGGACTTTCCCAAGGGCGATCAGGCGACGCTGATCCGGTCGATCACTGACAAGCTCTGGCCGTTGGGCGACGACATGCAATTCGTGCCGGGTCATGGACCCATGTCCACATTCGGCCGGGAGCGCCAGTCCAACCCCTTCGTCGCCGACAGCGTGACCGGGTACGGCGGCGCAGCGAAACAGGAAGCCGACGCCCTCGCCCAGAAAACAAGCAAACGCTACCGCTAAAATCTGCTGATTTCGTTCAGGACGGACCATTTTAGGAAAATTTCCAAGGGCGCCGTTAAGCGCGCGGCAATTCTTGTCTTGCATTCTCCACCCCTAATCTCAGGGGAGAGATATTATGTTTTCATTAAACAATTTCTTTCGGCGCGCTGAAGAGCCGTTGCCCGGCTCGCCGGACTTTAATGATAGCGTGCGCGAGACAATCGCGCGGCTTGGCGACAATGGCGCCGCCCCGCGCCATGTTCTGCATTACGCCTATCCGGGCGAAAACGCGGAAGAAAGCGCCGTTCCGGCCATGATCGCCGAGCTTGCCGCCGACGGATATGAAGTGAGTGAAACCGAGGTTGAAAACGGCCTCGTTCTGGAACACCACCACCCGGTGACGCCGGACGAGTTTGATCCAATCACGGCGCAACTCTCCGCCTGGTTCGCCGCGCGAAACTGGGACTATGACGGCTGGGAATGCGCCGTACAATTGGACGAAAGCGCTGCTTAAGTTTAAAAGAGCTCTCCGCCTAAAGCGTAATACGCCGCAAGCGGATAAAATGTTCATCCCAGCCCTTGTCGTGGTCCGCCGCCAGGTCGAACGCGCCTTCGGGGACGTCGGCGAAGCCGCTATGTTCCAGCGTCAGGATCGTTCCGCCATCTGCTTCAGCAAGCGTCCAGGTGCAGATTGTTTCGGTCTCTTTCAGAAAGTCATGGGTGAAGGTGTGGACGAGCCGCGTCGGCGGTTCGCTTTCCAAAACCTCGCCCCAGCAAATCTTTTCGCCTTCCTTGCCGAGTGAGTTCGTCAAAAGCTTGTAGGGGCCGACTGCGTCCAGGCTTTCAGCCGCCTCGTAAAACCAGAGCGCCAACTTCTTTTTATCTGTCAAAAATTTCCAGACATGCGCGGGCGGCGCTTTCAGGTACAGGGTTTTAACAATTATCAGGTCAGCCATCGCCTTTCTCCACTTCGCGTTTTAAGGAATCGAGTTTTTCGTCCCAGAATCGGTCGAATGCGCTCATCCAGGCGCGCGCCGACGCCATGGCGCGCGGGTTCAGGTGATTAATCCGTTTACGGCCCATCGCCTCAACACGGATAAGCCCGCTCTCTTCCAGGATCTTCAAATGTTTCGCCACCGCCGGGCGCGTCACCTCGAACGCGTCGACAATGGCGTTCACCGCTTTCGGGGTCTCGGCGAGCATTTCGAGGATGGCGCGCCGCGTCGGGTCAGCCAGGGCCCGGAAGACGGGCTGCGGATCTGGGTTCATTTACGCCGCCTTTATGCAACCAAAGGGTGTCACTTTATAAGAAACCTTTTGGTGTCATGTCAACATCCCTCTCGCCCTCCCGCAAAACCCTTTGCACCGCCGCCCAACTTCCCCTAGTTAACGCCTTTAGCCAGACATTTTTAATTGACCGACAGGCGCTGCGCCTTAAACGCCGCGCCCCTTTTTTGCGCGAGCCTTCGTAATGCCCAAACGCGACGACCTTTGTTCCATCCTCATCATCGGCGCCGGGCCAATTATCATCGGGCAGGCTTGCGAGTTTGACTATTCGGGCGTCCAGGCGGTGAAGGCGCTGAAGGAAGAGGGGTTCCGGGTCATTCTCGTCAATTCCAACCCGGCGACGATCATGACCGATCCGGGCCTGGCGGACGCCACCTATGTGGAGCCGATTACGCCAGAATTCGTGGAGTGCGTGATCGCGCGCGAAAAGCCGGACGCACTGTTGCCGACCATGGGCGGGCAAACCGCACTCAATTGCGCGCTTGAATTGGAAAAACGCGGCGTTCTTGAAAAGCACGGCGTTGAGATGATCGGCGCGCGCGCCGACGTCATCGAGAAAGCGGAAGACCGGGAAAAGTTCCGGGCGGCGATGGACACGATCGGCCTTGAAAATCCGCGGGCGACAATTGCGTCCTCGCCGGCGATCACGAATGACGCGGGCGAGATCGTCGGCTATGACCGCGCGCAAGGGGTCGCCAACGCCATGCAAGCGCTGGATACAATCGGTCTGCCGGCCATCATCCGGCCGGCTTTCACCCTCGGCGGCACCGGCGGCGGCGTCGCTTACAATCGCCAGGAATTCGAAGCGATCATCCGTTCAGGGATCGACGCGTCGCCCGTGGGCCAGGTCTTGATCGACGAAAGCCTGCTCGGGTGGAAAGAATTCGAAATGGAGGTCGTTCGCGACAAGGCCGACAATTGCATCATCATTTGCGCGATCGAGAATGTGGACCCGATGGGCGTGCACACCGGCGATTCAATCACCGTGGCTCCAGCGCTGACCCTCACTGACAAGGAATATCAGATCATGCGCAACGCCTCGATCGCGGTCATGCGCGAAATCGGGGTTGAGACCGGCGGATCGAATGTTCAATTTGCCGTTAATCCAGATGACGGGCGTCTTGTCGTCATCGAGATGAACCCGCGCGTGTCACGCTCTTCCGCCCTCGCCTCCAAAGCCACCGGCTTTCCCATTGCGCGCATCGCCGCCAAGCTCGCTGTCGGTTACACGCTCGACGAACTTGACAACGACATTACCAAAGCGACGCCGGCGTCGTTCGAGCCGACGATCGATTATGTGGTCACGAAAATCCCGCGCTTCACTTTCGAGAAGTTCCCGGGCGCCGAGCCGACCCTCACGACCGCCATGAAATCCGTGGGCGAAGCGATGGCGATCGGGCGAAATTTCAAAGAGTCGCTGCAAAAAGCGTTGCGTTCCCTTGAGACGGGACTGTCAGGCCTTGATCCGATTGAGATTGACGGGCTCGGCCGCGGCGACGACGCGGACGCGTTCCGCGCGGCCCTCGCCGCGCCGCGCCCCGACCGATTGCGCATCGCAGCGCAGGCGCTCCGCCATGGCTTGCCGATCGAACAGGTCCACGCCATCACCCAATATGACCCGTGGTTTCTGGAGCAGATGCTCGAAATCGTGACGCTTGAAAAAGAAGTCCAAACCCAGGGCCTTCCGAGCAACGCGGCGGCGCTGACCCGCCTGAAGTCGGCCGGTTTTTCTGACAAAAGGCTGGCGGCGCTCTGCGGCGGCGATGAGAAAGCGGTGCGCGCGCATCGCCGCGGGTTAAACGTCCACCCGATCTACAAGCGCATCGACACCTGCGCGGCGGAATTCACGGCGATCACCCCTTACATGTATTCCGCCTACGAACCAGGCGCCGTTGAGGCGAGCTGCGAGGCCGGGGTCTCCGACCGAAAAAAGGTGATCATCCTTGGCGGCGGCCCGAACCGCATCGGCCAGGGGATTGAATTCGACTATTGCTGTTGCCATGCTGCGTTCGCTCTCGCTGATATTGGCGTTGAGAGCATTATGGTGAACTGCAACCCGGAAACCGTTTCAACGGATTACGATACGTCGGACCGTCTCTATTTCGAACCACTCACCGCTGAGGATGTGCTCGAGATCATCGCCAGGGAACAAAGCGCAGGAACCCTGCTCGGCGTCATCGTGCAATATGGCGGGCAGACGCCGCTTAAGCTCGCCGAAACGCTTGACGCTGAAGGCGTGCCGATCCTCGGAACGCCTTACGACGCAATCGACCTCGCCGAAGACCGTGAGCGCTTCAAGAAGCTGATTAACGAGCTTGATCTGCGTCAGCCGCCGAACGCAACCTCGCCTTCACGTGAAGCGGCGCCCCAGATGGCGAATGCTGTGGGATATCCGCTGGTTACGCGGCCTTCCTATGTTCTTGGCGGACGCGCTATGGAAATTGTCCAGAATGAATCCGCTCTCCGGACTTATCTCGATACGGCGGAAATCGAGATCAACGAGAAGCAGCCCCTGCTCCTCGACAAATATCTTGAGAACGCCGTGGAAGTGGACGTCGACGCCATTTGCGACGGCCAGGACGTCTACATCGCCGGCGTCATGGAGCATATCGAAGAGGCCGGCGTCCATTCCGGCGACAGCGCCTGCTCCCTGCCGCCCTATACCCTCCCTGAAGCGACAGTGAAGGACTTGGAAGCGCAAACCAAACGCCTCGCCCTGGCGCTCGGCGTCGTCGGGCTGATGAATGTTCAGTATGCAATCAAAGATGACGACATCTTTGTGCTGGAGGTAAACCCACGGGCCTCTCGATCGGCGCCGTTCGTCGCGAAATCAATCGGCGCGCCAATCGCCCGCATCGGCGCCAAGGTGATGGCAGGGGAAAAACTCGCGTCCATGACCCTGCCGACGAACACGCCGCCGCACACCGCCGTCAAAGAAGTTGTCTTCCCCTTCGCCCGTTTCCCTGGCGTTGACACGGTGCTCGGCCCGGAAATGCGCTCCACGGGCGAAGTAATGGGCCTTGATCAGGATTTCGACCGCGCCCGCGCCAAGAGCCTTCTCGGCGCGGGCGTCAAAATCCCGCTGGAGGGCTGCGTCTTCATTTCGCTGAAAGACAACGACAAGCCGCTGATGGTGAACGCCGCACGTAAGCTCCTTGCGATGGGCTTCACGATCATCGCCACCGCCGGCACCGCCGCCTTCTTAAAATCCCAGGGCCTCGACGTGACCCGGATCAACAAGGTGCTGGAAGGCCGCCCCCACGTGGTCGACGCCCTCAAAAACGGCGAGGTGCAAATGATTTTCAACACAACCGAGGGCGCCCAGTCGGTTAAGGACTCCCGCTCCATCCGGACCACCGCCCTCGCCCAGAAAATCCCTTGTATTACAACGGCCACGGGCGCACGCTCCACCGTCAGGGCGATCGAGGCGATGCGCGCCGGGGCTCTTGAAGTCGCCCCCCTCCAGTCCTATTTTGGCTGACCGAGAGAGAGTGTGAGGCGACGCGCGAGAAGCTGCGGCGCCCCCTATTCTTTTTTGCTTTTTTGAAACGAAAGGACGGGACATGGAAAAGGTTCCGATGACGCAAGCCGGATATCAACGGCTCGAAGAAGAAATCAGGCATCTGAAACATGATGAGCGCCCGGCCGTGATTCAGGCGATCGCCGAAGCGCGCGCCCATGGCGACCTCTCCGAAAACGCCGAATATCACGCCGCCAAAGAGCGTCAGGGCTGGATCGAGGGCCAGATCCTCGAGCTGGAAGATAAATATACCCGCGCTGAAGTCATCGACGTGGCCAAACTTGACGGCGCCGCCGTGAAGTTCGGCGCCACCGTCAACCTGATCGACGAAGACACGGAAGAAGAGAAATCCTGGCAGATCGTCGGCGACTATGAAGCCGACGTGAAACAGGGTCGCATTTCCATCTCCTCGCCCATTGCCCGCGCCCTCATCGGCAAGGAAGAAGGCGACAGTGTAGAAGTCGCCGCTCCCGGCGGCGCCCGCAGCTATGAGATTGCGAAGGTTGTTTTTAAGTAGAGCGGACGAATAATCCTTGCAGCCCCCGCGAAAAAGTTGTTGTCGTTACGCATCTTCGGAGCCTGCCGGTTCGGCAGCTATTTATTCGGCGTAATGAATTTTGGCTCCGAATGAACGAAAGCTCGATAAACTCGAGAGTAATCTGCGGGGATATGCGAATTGATCACATCCATAATCACATTCCTCATTCTAGCAACCGTTCAAGACGCCAATCCGCCAAACCAGACGGATACAACAGACACAGTCGTAGTGACAGGAACAAAGGCGAAGCCGCCAGAAGACGGTGCGTCCCCTGTGGAAATAACTGTACTCCTCGAACCTGAACGACCGAAGTCACTATCGAATTTCATTCGATATAAAGACCAGGAGGACGCCCGACCTGAAATTCACCGCGCTCTAAAGAGGTATTTGCGAGATTATCCTCGTGCGACGAGGCGGCTTTTTTGTGTCCACAAAAACGAGACTCGACCTGCCGTCCTTAAAGTTATCAAACGCAAATGCTGGAACCACGCAACTTCCAAGGCAGCCGAGAATGGCGATTTACGCCATAACATTAAACCCCGCCAAATCTACGCTCCGGATATTCTTTACGCGCCTGATTTAGGCGGCGTTGCGTTTTACCGGGCGACCCGCGGATGCGGTTATGAATTTCAGGTCTATAAAAAGGAAGAACGTCGCTGGAAAAAGGCCGACACTTTCTATGGTAACTGGACGGACCCCGGCCTGTGTGATCAGTTCTGATCAGCAAAACAACATCCACGCTCTAGTACGCAGTTTACGTTAAATAACTCGATGGCGCCATCGCCCATGATTGAACCCGACAAACCTGTCATTTACGGCGGCGCTCCCGCTGACCGCCGGTCGTGGCTTTCCGCCATGGGGCGTGGATTGCGCAAGCGGTGCCCTGAGTGCGGGCGCGGCGCATTGTTCGACGGCTATACAAAGACGCGCGCGGCTTGCGGCCATTGCGCGCTCGATCTTTCCGGTCACCGCGCCGACGACGCGCCGCCTTATCTGACGATCATGATTGTCGGCCATGTGATGATCCCACTGGCGCTGGCCATGAAGCAGATTTTCGATCCGCCTTTGTCGCTGCAATTCGCGATCTGGGCGCCGGCGATGGCGCTCGCGATATTCTGGCTGTTGCCGCTGATGAAGGGCGCCATGGTGGGCCTGCAATGGGCGAACCGCATGCATGGGTTCGCCGGTCCGGACGCTGATCCGCAAGCGGACGTTTGACGCTTCCGCGATGGTGCGCGCGGTCGATCAAACCCTTTCGGAAAAAGACCGCCGCCGCGGGCTCATCGCCGCCATCGCCTCGATCGCAATCTTCGGCGCCAGCCTCGGCCACAGCCTGCCCTTCTTCGCCGTTCTCCTGGAAGGGTACGGCGCAAGTAACAGTTTCATCGGACTCAACACTGCCGCCACCGCATTCTTTGCGCTCCTCATTACGCCGTTTCTCCCGAAGCTGATTGGACGCTTCGGCATCCGTCCGCTGATGGTGGCCGCGTTCGCCGTCATCTATCTCGGCTACGCGACGGCGTTCCTGGCGAAGGACACGTTATGGCTCTGGTTCGTGGTGCGTTTGTGTTTCGGGCTTGGCGGCGTCGCCCTGTTTGTGGCGAGCGAAGTCTGGATCAATCTGGTGGCGCCGCCAGAAAAACGCGGCTCCGTCATCGGTATTTATGCGACCGCGCTCGCCGCGGGGTTCGCGGCTGGCCCCATCGCGCTGGAGGTGACGGGGTATGCGGGCGTCGCGCCCTTCCTGGCGGGCGTCGCTTTCCTCCTCGCCGCCGCGCCGCCGATCCTGATGGCGCCGGCCCCGCCTTTCGACCCCAACGAACAATCGGCCTCGCTCACGGCGATGGCCCGCCTGGCGCCGGCGATCTTTGTCGCCGTCGGGATTTTCGCCGCCGCTGAAGGTGTGATGATGGGCCTTGCGCCGGTCTACGGCATTCGGCTCGGCATGGCGCAGGAGACGGCTGGCCGGATTGTTTTCGCCTACGCGCTCGGACCCATCGCTTTCCAATATCTGATCGGCCGCGCGATCGATCAGTTCCGGCCCATGACGATCTTTTTCGTATGCGCGAGCGTCGGCGTCGCTGGCGCATTCGCCCTGCCGCTGGCGGCGCAAAGCGAAATCAGCCTCTATACGCTTCTCGTCTTCTGGGGCGGCGCGATTGTCGGGCTCAACACCTGCGCCCTCACCTTTATCGGCGCGCGCTTTAAGGGCCAGGAACTGGCCGCCGCGAACGCCGGCATGGCCTTCGCCTATCAGGCAGGCGCCCTCATCGGCCCCGCGGCGACAGGGCCCATGATGGACCTCTACGGCCCGAACGCCCTCGCCTATACGCTGGGCGGATTTTTCATCGCGCTCCTGGCGTTCCTCCTGCGGCGGCGGCACGCCGAGACGCCCTGAGCGCCATCATTGGCGCTGCTTGACTTGGGAAAGGGCCCGTGTATGTTCCGCCGCTCGAAACAACCCCGCGCCGCCTGACGGCGCGACCCGACAGGAGCAGCGCCATGGCGAAGCCGACAACCGTTAAGATCCGCCTGAACTCCACAGCGGACACTGGCTATTTCTACGTCACGAAGAAGAACACGCGCACGATGACCGAAAAGCTCGTCCTGAAAAAGTACGACCCGGTTGCGCGTAAGCACGTGGAATTCAAAGAAGGCAAGATCAAGTAGGCCTATCGCCACGATTGATCGACGGATGCCGCCCCGACCGGGCGGCATTTTTTATGCGGCGCTCTGGATCACCTTATTGCGCCCGCTCTTCTTCGCTTCATAAAGGGCTTCGTCGGCGCGCTTGATAAGTTTCTGCGCGGTGTCGTCCTTCGGCCCGTCTTCCGAACAGGCGATGCCGATCGACACCGTCACTTTCAGGATATCCCGGCCGCCGTTCAGCTCGACCTCCTGAGCCTCCACTTCCTGGCGCAAGCGTTCCGCCACGAGGCTCGCGAACCTCTTGTCCGTATCAGGCATCGCTACGAGGAATTCCTCACCGCCATATCGGCACGCGAGATCAATACCGCGCACCGACGCTTTTATTCGCTCAGCGAATTCCTGCAAGACGCGGTCGCCGGCGTCATGGCCGTGTGTGTCGTTGATGGATTTGAAGTGGTCGAGGTCCATGATCAGGATTGATAATGGCCGCCCCGTCCAGAACGCGCGGTCGAACATCGCCGACAGATGGCTCGCCAGATAGCGGCGATTATAAAGGCCTGTGAGCTGATCGGTCACCGCCATTTCAAGGCTGGCCTGGAAGGATGAGCGCAACTGGTCGATATAGCGCTTGCGGCGGATTTGCGTTGAGACGCGCGCGATCAGTTCGTTCTTTTCAACCGGCCTCGTCAGATAATCGTTTACGCCGATATCCAGCGCACGGACGAGTTTGCGCGTATCACCCTGGCGCACAATGCCGAGAAGCGGCGTCATGCGTGTTTCCTCAAAGGACCGCATCGACGAGCACAGCCGTAACGGGTCCATGGCGTCGATCGACATATTAATGATGACGAGATCGAATTCCCCGGTCTTTACGCGCCCGAGCGCCACCTCGGGGTCGGTCTCCGACGATATCTGATAATTGTCGCCGAGCGCGGCTTTGACCTTTTCCACTTGCTCGCCATGGTCATCGATAATGAAAATGCGCGCTTCTTCCAGAATGGAATCGTCGAGCGTAATGTCGATCTTGTCGACGACGCCAAGACCTTTGCCGGTCGCATACCGCATCCGCAATTCGTCCGTCATCATCTTCAAGCGCGACAAACCCCGCACGCGCGCGAAAAGCGCCACATCCTCAACGGGCTTGGTTAAGAAATCGTCTGCGCCAGCGCTGAGACCCGCCACGCGATCCGCTTGCTGATCAAGGGCGGTAACCATCACAACAGGGATATGTGCGGTTTCCTGATCGGATTTCAGGATGCGGCAGGCTTCAAACCCGTCCATTCCCGGCATCATAACGTCGAGAAGGATGATGTCTGGCTTTTCCGCCCGCGCTTTCTCAACAGCTTCTTGTCCGGAGAGCGCCGTCAACACGTCGAAATACTCGGCGCGAAGCTTCGCTTCCAAAAGCTTAACGTTTGGTTCCAGGTCGTCGACGACCAATACGCGCGCCGTCATTTTCGCTCCCTAGGCTTTGGAAAACGGTACTCGCGTCGAATTTAATCCAAATACCTTTTTACTTTCTCAAGAAAACCGGTCACCGAGATCGGTTTTGCGATATAATCTTCGCAACCGCCGGCGCGAATCCGGTCTTCGTCGCCTTTCATCGCGAAAGCGGTGACGGCGATGACGGGAATATCCGCCATTTTTGGGTCTTCTTTGATTTCCGCGGTTACCTGAAGCCCGGAAACCTCGGGGAGCTGAATATCCATTAAAATAAGATCTGGAACATGTTTGCGGGCCAACAAAATCGCCTCGGGCCCCGTTCGCGCCTGCAAGGTCTCGTAGCCATGGGCCTCCAGGAGATCATGGAACAGCTTCATGTTAAGATCGTTATCCTCAACAATCAGGACTGTTTTGGACGCCGCCATGAAATCGATCTTTTCCATTGCTGACATAAAAGGCCTTCGTTTCCGCCAACGTTCCGCTATGCGTAAACCACGCCAACCATATCGGCCCAAAGGTATTAATCGATAGTTTATGCTGAAAGCGGCGACCGTAATTTATGACGAATTTTACAGGAAATTTTTCATAAGTGTCTGAAAATGGGACATTATCAGCATTTTGCCGCGACTGCCTCAGCGCGAAGCCCGGCGCCGCTGGCGCTTGCGCCGAATGCGGATCAGCCCGAATCATCCGCCATCGCGGGCTCGAAATACTGTCGATCGCGCACATTGATTGCGACGCTTTTTATGCCGCCATCGAAAAACGGGACGATCCAAGCCTCAATGACGCGCCGGTGATTATCGGCGGCGGCAAACGCGGCGTTGTCTCGACCGCGTGCTATGTGGCGCGCACTTACGGCGTGCGGTCGGCGATGCCGATGTTCAAGGCGCTCAAAGCCTGCCCCGATGCGGTTGTGATCAAACCGGACATGGCGAAATACGCCGCCGCCGGGCGCGAGATCCGCGCAATGATGGAGAGCCTTACGCCGCTTGTTGAGCCGCTTTCAATCGACGAGGCGTTTCTCGATATGACGGGTACGGAGCGCCTTCACGGCGTTAAGCCGGCGATCGCGCTCTCGCGGCTGCAAGCGCAAATCGCCAAGGAAGTCGGCGTGACGGTCTCTGTCGGCCTCAGCCACAACAAATTTCTCGCAAAAGTCGCCTCCGATTTTGACAAGCCCAACGGGTTCTTTGTGATCGGCGAAGAGGAAACGTTATCGTTTCTGGCCGAGCAGCCAATCAGTCTGATCTGGGGCGTCGGCAAGTCCTTCTCGCAGACCCTGTTGCGCGATGGGCTGACGATGATTGGACAAATCCAGACGATGGACGAAGCGACGCTCGCTAAACGCTACGGCGAAATGGGCTTGAGGCTCTTTCGATTGTCGCGCGGTCTCGACGCCCGACGCGTAAAGCCGCACCGGGAGACGAAAAGCGTATCCAGCGAAACCACCTTCAACGAAGACGTCTCGGATTTGGGCTGGCTTGAGGATCGCTTGTGGAACCTCTGCGAGAAAGTCTCCGCGCGCATGAAAGCCAAGCATCTGACCGGCCGGGTCGTGACGTTGAAACTGAAGACAGCAAATTTCAAAACCCTCACCCGGCGAGACACTTTGGAACGGCACAGCAACCTTGCGCGCACCGCATTTCGCGCGGCAAAACCAATGCTGGCGGCCAGCGCCGGCGGCGACGCTTTTCGCCTGATCGGCGTCGGCTTTTCGGACCTGGCGCCGGAAGACGGCGCCCCGCAAACGGAACTTTTCGAGACCCAGGAAGATACATTCGCCCAGCAGGAAAAAGCGATAGACGCGATCCGCGCCAAGTTTGGCGACGAGGCGATCGCGGCGGGGCGCACGCTGAAAAATTCAAGCGCCAATCGCAAACTGCGACGCCATATCGACTCCTAACCGTTTCGCTCCGCGCGGGTAACCGCTAGATTGAGAACAGAAAAAGGGAACCCGCCGCATGTCTCGCATCGCAACCCGCCTCGCCGAACTTGAAATCATCCTTCCCGACGCGCCCGCTCCAGTCGCCAATTATGTTCCCTATGTCCGCACCGGGTCGAGCGTCTTCATCTCCGGGCAAGTCTCGTTGGCGCCGACGGGACTCATCAAAGGCAAGCTGGGCGACGATATGAATATCGAAGACGGTCAGCAGGCGGCGCATATGTGCGCGGTCAATCTCCTCGCGCAATTGAAAGCCGCCTGCGACGGCGATCTCGACCGCGTGAAACGCGTCGTGAAACTTGGCGGCTTCGTCAACTGCACGCCCGATTTCACGGACCATCCGCGCGTGATCAACGGCGCCTCGGATTTGATGGTCGCGGTTTTTGGCGACGCCGGCAAACATGCACGCGCGGCTGTCGGCGCGCCGGCGCTCCCGTTGGGCGCAGCGGTTGAAGTTGACGGCGTGTTTGAGGTTTCCTAGTGGCGGACGGCGCAGAGACGATTACGGCGCGCACTGTCTCCAGCATCGGCGACATTGGCGGCGAACAATGGGATCGGCTGCTGAAAGATTGCGCGTACCCCTACAACCCCTTTGTCTCCTATGCGTTTCTGGACGCCCTGGAACGATCGGGGTCCGTCGCGCCAGAGACCGGCTGGGCCCCGATGCATATCGTTTTGGAGCATCAAGGCGCAATTGTCGCCGCGGCGCCGCTCTATGTGAAAAGCCACAGCCAGGGCGAATATGTATTCGATCATCATTGGGCGGACGCCTACGAACGCGCTGGCGGGCGCTACTATCCAAAGCTCGTCTGCGCGGCGCCCTTTACGCCCGTGCCCGGTCCACGGTTGCTCGCCAAAGACACGGCCACCAAACGCACGCTCGCCGCTGCGATCGCGCAGTTCGCCGGTCAGCTCGGCGTCTCCTCCCTCCACGCGAATTTCATCGAGCCCGAGGACGCGACGCTCTTTGAACAGCCGCTTTATATGGCGCGCACGGGCACGCAATTTCACTGGCGCAATCGCGGCTATGAGACTTTCGATGATTTTCTCGCCGCCCTGTCGTCGCGCAAACGAAAAGCTGTCAAACGCGAGCGGCGCGACGCCCTCGCCGCCGGGCTTGTGATCCAGCGATTGCGCGGCGACGCGATCACCGAGCGGCATTGGGACGCCTTTTGGCGGTTCTATCAAGACACGGGCGCACGCAAGTGGGGGCAGCCTTATCTTACACGATCTTTCTTCTCGGAGATCGCCGAGACCATGCGCGACGATCTCCTGTTTATCGCAGCGGAGCGAAACGGCATGCCGGTGGCTGGCGCGCTGAACTTCATCGGCGGCGACGCGCTCTATGGCCGCTATTGGGGCTGCACAGAACACCACCCGTTCCTGCATTTCGAAGTCTGCTATCATCAGGCGGTGGACTTCGCGATCGCGGAAGGGCTGAGCCGCGTGGAGGCGGGCGCGCAAGGGGAACACAAGATCGCCCGCGGCTACGAGCCTGTGCGCACCCATTCGGCCCATTGGATCAGAGACCCGTCTTTTCGGGACGCGATTGACAGATATCTTGAAAATGAACGCGTTCACGGCGAGGCTGAAATCGACGTTCTCAGTCAGTATACACCGTTCAAGAAGGGGAAAAATGAAAATACTTGAGCGAACGCACAACCTGGTCAGAGCCCGCGTAATCGTCAGCTATCTCCAGGCCGCTGATATTGACGCCGTCTTACTGGATGCGGAGATGGGCGCCATGTTGCCGGTCGCCGGCGGCGGCGTCAGGATCGCGGTGCCGGAAGAACAGGCTTACCGCGCCCGATTGCTGCTTGAGGAAGCAGATAAGTCCTTTGATGTGACCACGAACGAGTGAGCGAGAGAATGTCCCTGAACGAACAATACGCGCCCGATAATATTTTCGCTAAAATCATTCGCGGCGACATGCCAGCGACAAAGATCTTTGAGACTGACGACGTTCTGGCGTTCATGGACCTGTTTCCGCAAAGCGACGGTCACTGTCTCGTTATCCCGAAAAAAGCGGAGGCCGTGAATTTTCTGGATATTCAAGCCGCGGACTTACAGGCGCTGATCGTAGAGACGCAACGCACGGCCCGCGCCGTCGACAAAGCTCTGTCACCGGACGGTTTGCGGATTGCCCAATTCAACGGCGCGCCCGCCGGGCAAACTGTTTTCCATATTCATTTCCACATCATCCCGATCTATGAAGGCGCGCGCCTCGACGCTCATGCAGGCGATGGCCCGGCTGACGCCGAGCGGCTCGAAGCGTTGGCGACGAAAATCGAAGCGCACCTTTAAACAGCGCGAACCGCTCACGCGTCAGTGATCTCAGTCGCGCTCTCGTGTTTTGCTTGTGAATAGCGGGACTTTTATCTCCCTCATTATCAACGAACCGCGCCGCACGGCCGGATAGCAAAACAGGAGAGCGGGCCATGAATAATCTTAGAAAAACCTTGAGCGCTATGGCGGCGATTACGCTGAGCGTCATCTCAATCAACGCAATCGTGACAGCGCCGGCTGCGGCCCTTGAGGCGAGCGCAGAGACCGTCCTCCATGAGGGCGTCTGGACCAAGAAATCCTTCAAATCCAGCGGCGCCTGGAGCATCGTGGAAGACGCTGACGGGAACCGTTTCGTCAAGCTGAACGACGACTTCAAAACGCGTAACGCGCCGGACCTGAAAATCTTCCTGTCGCCTCAGGCGGCGGCTGACACCACCGGCAAAAACGCCACGGACGGCGCTCTTTTGATCTCGCCGCTGAACAGCAACAAAGGCGGCCAAGTCTATGAAATTCCAGCAGGAACGGACCTCGACACGTTCTCGTCGATCCTGATCCATTGCGAGCAATATTCGAAATTATGGAGCGCGGCTGATCTAAGTTAACAGCCCGACCGTACCTTAAACGTCGTGTTTTTGCGCCCTGACGTTTCCCTCCCCCACCCTTGACGTCAGGCGCGAAAAAGAGAAACGGCCGCTGCATCTCCCCCCATGGCAGCGGCCGTTTTTTTATTGTTGATCGCCGGACTGTCTTTGCCCTGCGCGTCAATTTTTAAAGACGATGTCCATGGCTTTTTCGTCGCCCGGCGCAACGTTGAATTTTTTCTCTACCGTGACATCGTTGAATTTCGCCGAGACCACGTAAGCGCCTTGCAACAGCGTAAAGATCGGCGCTGCGGCGCCGGAGGCGTCGATCTGCTTCCTCGATCCATCAAGCGTTTCTTCATCGACAAAGACGCGCCAATAGAGACCCTTCCCAATCGCCGCACCATCGCTTTCCATTTGCGCCGACCACTTTATCCGGCCGGAGTTTTGCGTGATCTTCGCCTCGACAAGTTCGCCCGCGATAACCTCGACCGGGGTTTCCGTCACGGCCTTTCCGTGGCGCGTCATGATCACATACGAACCTGCGCGAAGCCGGAACAGCGGATTGGCTTTGCCTGAGGCGTCAATATCTTTGCGTTCGCCCTCAAGGTTCTGCTTCGCTTCGAGGACCTTGTAGTACAGATCGTCCTGGAGGGGATCGCTCGTTTCACTCATGGCGGCGCTCAACCGCAAATAGCCCACATCCATCGTGAAGCGATGTTCGGTCAACTCGCCCGCCGTCACGCTCACCGGCGCATCTACCTCGGCTTTGCCATGCTGAGCGCGCACCACATAGTCGCCTGCCGGCACATAGAATAACGCATTCGGTTTTCCGGAGGCTGCGACGCGCTTGCGGTCGCCTTCGAGGTTCTTTTCGGCGCTGAAAACGCGATAGTACATTTTATCGTCCAGCACCTCGCCGCCTTCCGCGGGGATCGCGTCCACCTGCAGCGCGCCGGTATCAAGGTTGACGACCACATCTGTTGTCCGATCGGCCGCGACAGAAAACGGCGTTTCCTTTTCGATGATTCCGAATTTGACCGATGCGACGTAATCGCCCGGGTTTAATTCGAAAAAGGGCGACGGCTTTCCTGTCGCCTCAATCTTTTCGCGCTTTCCCTCGATGTCCTGTTCTGCACCGAGGACGCGCCAATAGAGATCGTCCGTTTTTACTTCACAGGTTTCGCAAAGCTTGGCGTTGAGCCGCACCCCTTGCGCTTCGCTGGACGCGGGCTCTTCCGGTGGCGCCGCGACCGGCGCGGGTTGCGGCGCGCTCGCTTCCTTCACGGTCGCCACGGTCTGCGTCATTGCTGTTGTCAGATCGTTGGCGCTATTTGCGCTGATGAACTGTCCGCCGGTATTCTCAGCGAGACAGGAAAGGCGCGCCTGATCTTCTTCCGTCAGATCAAAACCAACCACATGGGCGGTGAAATCGATGCCCTTACTCTCCAGCTCTGTGGCAAGCGCGCATGGGTCGGCGTCGCAGGTCTCAAGGCCGTCGCTGATCAATATGACGGTCGCTTTTTCTTCCGTGTACTTCAACGCTTCCGCCGCCTGGCGCACGGACGCTGAGATCGGCGTTTTCCCCACCGGATTAATCGCGTTGACTTTCGTCATCAGCGCATCAGCGTCGACCGGCCCCACATCGGCCAGCGTTTCGATATCGCCGCAGGCGCCCTTCTCGCGGTGGCCGTAAGCAACGAGCCCCAAATGGATCGAGGGATCCCAATCCTTCAATAAATCCCCGATGACGCCGCGCGCGATTTCAATTTTCGGCGCGCCGTCAACCTGTCCCCACATGCTGCCGGACCCGTCAAGCACCATGATCACGCTTTGCGTGTCGTTGTTCGTCACCGCCTCTTGCGCTGAAGCCGTTGCGCCGATCGCCATAACAGTCATCGCCATTGCAGCGAGGCCGCAAGAAGCGGCCTTAAGTCGTTTTTTCATGAAATCTCCCCTTTCCTTCGCCGTCGCGCATTATGCGCGAGGCGCCTCGCCAAGGGAACATTAAAAACCCGTCAGCATGCGGTTGCAACTGACGGGTTTGTTTGGTCGAGAATTTTAGAAGCGATCTAAGACTTCTCGATCAGGACAGGCACATTCGCCCCGCCTTCATCTCCGTCGTCATCGCTAGGCGGCGCCGGGTCCGGAATATACTCGAACGCCAGCTTGTCCTTATCGTCTTCGGACAGCGTCACCTTCACAAGCCCGCCATGTTTCAGGCCGCCGAACAGAATCTCTTCTGCAATCGGCTTTTTGATATATTCCTGAATGACGCGGGCGAGCGGGCGCGCGCCCATTTCTTCATCGAAACCGCGCTCGGCGAGCCACCGCGTCGCTTCGTCGGAAAGCTCGAACGTCACATTTCGATCCGCAAGCTGAACTTCCAGTTGCATCACGAACTTCTCGACAATCCGGTCGATGATCACCGGCGAAAGCCCGGCGAACTGAATTGTCGCGTCGAGCCGGTTGCGGAACTCCGGCGTGAAAAGCCGCTTGATTGCTTCCTCGGACTCGTCGGCATGCTTGCCACCGGCGAAACCGATGACGTTTTTCGCCGCATCCGCGGCCCCGGCGTTCGTCGTCATGATGATGATGACATTGCGGAAATCAATCTTCTTACCGTTGGTGTCGGTGAGCGCGCCATTGTCCATCACCTGCAGGAGAATGTTGAAAATCTCCGGGTGCGCCTTCTCGATTTCGTCAAGCAGCAACACCGAATGCGGTTGCTGGTCGATGGCGTCCGTCAACAAGCCACCCTGATCAAAGCCCACATAGCCGGGCGGCGCGCCAATCAGACGCGAAACGGTGTGACGCTCCATATATTCGGACATATCAAAGCGGATCAGTTCAACACCGAGCGCAAACGCGAGCTGTTTGGCGACTTCCGTTTTGCCGACGCCCGTCGGACCAGCGAAAAGATAGCTGCCGATCGGCTTGTTTGGTTCACGCAAGCCCGCCCGCGAGAGTTTGATCGCCGCGGCGACCTGGTCGATTGCATTGTCCTGGCCGAAAACGACGCGCCGCAAATCTTCGCCGAGCTTCTGCAACCGCTCCGTATCCGTCTTAGAGACCGATTTCGGCGGAATGCGCGCCATCTTGGCGATGATTTCTTCAATCTGGCTCGTATCGATGACCTTCGCGCGCTGATCCTCCGGGAAAAGCATTTGCCGGGCGCCCGCCTCATCAATCACATCAATCGCTTTATCGGGAAGCTTACGGTCCGTCATATATTTCGACGACAAGTCGGCGGCGGACTTGATGGCGTCCTGCGTGTATTCGACGCGATGGTGCTCCTCGAAATAAGGCTTCAGCCCTGTAAGGATTTTCACCGTATCGTCGACGCTCGGTTCCACCACATCGATTTTCTGGAAGCGGCGCGCCAGCGCGCGATCTTTTTCGAAGTGCTGACGATACTCTTTGTACGTCGTCGATCCCATGCACCGCAGGGCGCCGGACTGTAGCGCCGGCTTCAAGAGGTTAGATGCGTCCATCGCGCCGCCTGATGTAGCGCCGGCGCCGATCACCGTGTGAATTTCGTCAATGAACAGGATCGCGTCTTCATGCTCTTCCAGTTCCTTCAGAACGCTCTTGATGCGCTCTTCAAAGTCGCCGCGATATCGCGTGCCCGCGAGGAGCGCGCCCATATCGAGTGCGTAGATCGTCGATTCGCTCAAAACGGCGGGCACATCCTCGTCCACAATCTTCCGCGCGAGACCTTCGGCGATGGCGGTCTTGCCGACGCCGGGATCGCCCACCAGCAACGGATTGTTCTTCCGCCGCCGGCACAGGATCTGGATCGAGCGCTCAATCTCCGCTTCCCGGCCGATCAGCGGATCGATTTTGCCGCGGCGCGCCTTGTCGTTGAGATCGACGCAATAGGCCGACAGCGCATCTTCATTTTGCTTGCCCGGCTCGGCTTCTTCGCCGGCGCCGCGCGGCGGACGCTGGGATCCTTCGCCCGGGCGTTTGGCGAGCCCATGAGAAATATAATTCACCGCATCAAAACGCGTCATGTCCTGCTTCTGAAGGAAATGCGCAGCGTTCGATTCGCGCTCGGCGAAGAGCGCCACGAGAACATTCGCGCCGGTGACCTCTTCGCGCCCGGAAGACTGGACATGAATAACGGCGCGCTGGATTACGCGCTGGAAGCTCGTGGTCGGCTTTGATTGTTCACCGCTGTCGGTGATCAAATTGCTGAGATTGTTTTCGATAAATTCGTATAGGTCTTTTTTGAGATCATCGATGTCCACATTGCACGCACGCATCACTGCGGCCGCGTCCTGATCGTCCGTCAGCGCCAACAGCAAATGCTCGAGCGTCGCGAGCTCGTGTTCGTGTTCGGTTGCGATGCTGATTGCGCGGTGCAAAGCGTCGTCTAAATTCCGGCTAAAACTCGCCACTGACTACTCCCGTTCCATTGTACATTGCAGCGGATGTTGGTTGCGGCGCGACAATTCCATCACTTGCGCCACCTTGGTTTCCGCCACCTCGTAAGTATAAACCCCACAAATACCGACGCCGTTCTGGTGCACGTGCAGCATCACCTGCACGGCCTCTTCCGGGCTCTTCTTAAAGATCGCCTGCAGCAGCCAAACGACAAACTCCTGCGGCGTATAATCGTCGTTCAACAAAATGACCTTGTAGAGCGACGGCCGCTTCGTCTTCGGCTCGGGCTTGGTGACGACGCCGACGTCAACGCCGGGTCCTGCTGGGCCCTGTTCATTGTCTTGTTCGTCAGACATAGAACCTTTCATATCATGTTTGAGGCGATCCCGGCAGGATGGCCGGCTTCGGCGCCGCATTCGACACTATTAAATATGTATCCGTTTATGGTTGAAAAGATGGAAACCCATCAACCAAGACAATTTTGAACACAAAAAAAGGCCCGGTCTCCCGGGCCTTTTGGGTACGCAACGATTACGCAACTAATTCAGTTGGTTACGGGCGAAACGCCTGAACTTTTTCAACGAGTTCGCCATATTGCTCGGTTACCGGCTGGGCGGCTTCCTTCGTCAGGCTCATCCAGTGATCGGCGGCCTTGTTGAGCTGTGCGAGGTTCTTTTCAACGGCGGTGCGCACATAGTCGTTCTGGACCGACAAAGCGTCCTGAATGCTTTTGGAGCCTGCGGTCGCTTTCGCAGCAGCGACGCCGTCTTCAAAGCTCTCTTTGACGAACGCAGTGTGCTCGGTGGCGGCTTTTTCAACGCCCTTCGCAAACAACCCTGCGGAATTCATCATTGCTTCCATTGAGGACTTCTGGAACTCAACGAACGCACTCATGTTTTCAGCCGCTTTTTCATAGCCTTCTTTGAGAAATTCGGGCGTCGCCGCGGTCATTGTCTCGAAAGCTTCCGTCATCGACTCTGTTTTCTTCGCATTTGCAGCCATGATTTTCCTCCTGAGAAATTCCTGCATGGCAGAACCCGCCAAAATGGCGCGTTTCTGCCTTTGTGCAATGCAACATAATGGGCTCGCCGCCAGTGTCAACCAATTTTTTGTGCGCCGCACAAAATTTTGATCTCACCCGATCGATAATCCGTAATAGTTAGCGAGGTTGTTAGGATTGACTAACCATGGTTAACGGAGCGTTTACCCTCTCCCGTCATGATTCGCAGGTCGGCCGAGAACGGCACGGCGTTTGCTGACCTGAGGTAGGCGTATCTTTGCCGCAGGCTGTCATGCGCCAATTTTCAGGGGTGGCGCTGTCAGGCATATTGCAAAGCGCGCACAGATCAGCGAGGCTTGCGGTATGCATAGAGTGTTGCGTTCTTTTCTATTTGTTGCGTCTATTGCATGCGCCGCGGCGGCTTTCGCCCCGGCTGCACACGCGAACTCAAAATACGCCGCCTATGTGGTCCACGCTCACTCCGGCGACGTTCTTTTCGACCGCTACAGCAACCATCGCCGCTACCCCGCATCGTTAACCAAAATGATGACGCTTTACCTCCTGTTCGATGAGCTGGAGGCGGGCAGGCTGACCATGGACAGCAAACTCAAAGTATCCGCACAAGCCGCCGGGCAACCGCCGTCGAAACTGGGCGTCAAAAAGGGAAGCACCATCCCCGTTCGGACAGCGATCGACGCGCTCATCGTCAAGTCGGCGAACGACGTGGCGGTCGTGGTGGCGGAATCGATCTCAGGGTCGGAATGGCGCTTTGCGCAAAAGATGACGCAAAAAGCCCGCAAGCTCGGCATGCGCCGGACGACCTTCCGCAATGCATCGGGCCTGCCGAACCGCAAACAGCTCACCACGGCGCGCGACATGGCGACGCTCGGCCGGCGGCTGATGCAGGATCATCCCGATTATTGGCATCATTTTTCGACAAAACGCTTTACCTGGAACGGTCGTACCTATCGCACCCACAATGCGCTGGTCCGCAGCTTCGAAGGCGCTGACGGTCTCAAAACGGGCTATACGCGCCGCTCGGGATACAATCTCGCGACGACAGCCAAACGCGACGGTCAGCACCTGATCGGCATCGTGCTTGGCGGACGCTCCGGGCGCACCCGCGACGCGCATATGCGAAAAATCCTGGCTGAGGGCTTTTCCGCCATCAAGAGAAAGCCGGCGCTCATCGCCGCGTTGCATCGCGAGCGGCCGGCGCCGCGCATGAAGCCGACGCTCATGGCCAAGCTAGAGCAGGAAATGAAGGCGCCGACGCTTGCGCAAAATAAAGAGCTGAAAAGCGAGATCATTACTGCGGCGGCGCAATTCGGGCCGCCCCCGTCGACGGCCGACGCTTTCAATATTGACGAGATCGGCGCGCTGATTTCGGCGTCGTCATCGAACGGCGCGGAAGTGCCCGACGAGCTCAACGAATTCGAACGCACGCGGCTCGCGGCGTTATCGCCGATCGATGAGGTCGTCGGACAAGGCGATGTGGAGCCGACCCTCGCATGGAGCGTTCAAATCGGCGCTTATTCGACGAAAGATTTGGCGCAGAAGGAACTTGAAGCGGCGGCCATCGCCGGGGAACTGGTCGATCGCATGCGCGCCGTGCAACCGATGGCCGGGCCCGACGGCGGATCGCTCTATCGCGCCCG
Organism: Pseudomonadota bacterium; assembly: GCA_038534195.1. Taxonomy (GTDB): domain Bacteria; phylum Pseudomonadota; class Alphaproteobacteria; order Caulobacterales; family Parvularculaceae; genus JAJFFW01. Next base: position 72,448 of record JBCAXE010000004.1, on the reverse strand, counting down.
CTTCACAGCGCTCACCGAATCGGAAGCAAGCGAGACCTGCGAAATGCTTCGCAAACGGTCGATCAATTGCTTTTCCGTGTTCGATTACACGCCCGAACAACAGTAAAATCCGTCACCTTCTTTCGCTGGCGCGCGCCTTAACCTAAGGTGCCGCCAGAATTCGGCGCTGTGGATGTAGCGCACGAGAGGAGGTCCCCATGTCGACGGATGAACTGTTTCCCGTTTCCGACGAACTTGACAAAACAGCGAGCGTGAACGCCGCCCAAGAACAGGCGCTTCACGAGCGGGCGCAACAAGATCCGGACGCATTCTGGTCCGATGTCGCAAAACGCATCGACTGGATGAGCCCCTTCTCAACGGTGAAAGACGTCTCCTACGCCGCCGATGATTTGCACATCCGATGGTTTGGCGACGGTTCGCTAAACGCCTGCGTGAATTGCCTCGACCGGCATTTGCCAGAGAAAGCCAGCGACACGGCGATTATCTGGGAGGGCGATGATCCGGATACAGATAAAACGATCACTTATGGCGAGGCCTTTGAAGAAACCTGCCGAATGGCGAATCTCCTGAAGGCGCGGGGGGTCAAGCGCGGCGACCGAGTCGTCATCTATATGCCCATGATCCCGGAGGCGGCTTACGCAATGCTCGCCTGCGCGCGCATCGGGGCCGTTCACTCCGTCGTCTTCGGCGGCTTTTCGCCTGACGCGCTCGGCAGCCGCATCGAGGACTGCGGCGCCGTCGCCGTCATCACCGCGGACGAAGGCGTTCGCGGCGGCAAGACCGTGCCGCTCAAAGCCAACGTCGATAAAGCGCTTGAGAAAACGGGCGGCGTTCGGCTGGTTCTGACGGTAGAACGCACGGGCGCGGACGTGGCGATGACGGCGGGCCGCGATCTCTTCTGGTTCGCAGAAGCGCGCGACGATGTTTCGCCCGAATGCCCGGCGGAGGAGATGAACGCGGAGGACCCGCTCTTTATTCTCTACACGTCCGGCTCAACCGGCAAGCCGAAGGGCGTCCTGCACACCACAGGCGGCTATCTCGTTTACGCCGCCTACACCCATGAGCTGGTCTTCGACTATCGCCCTGGCGAGATTTATTGGTGCACGGCCGATGTGGGGTGGGTCACCGGCCACAGCTATATCGTCTATGGGCCGCTTGCGAACGGCGCGGTCACGCTCATGTTCGAAGGCGTTCCCACCTACCCGGATTATTCGCGCTTCTGGCAGGTGGTCGACAAGCACAAGGTCAATATTTTCTACACGGCGCCGACGGCGATCCGGGCGCTCATGCGCGAGGATAACAGCTTCGTCACAAAAACCGATCGCTCCTCCATCCGGCTTCTCGGCACGGTGGGGGAGCCCATCAACCCGGAAGCATGGAAGTGGTATTACGGCGTTGTCGGCGATGGCCGGTGCCCGGTGGTCGACACCTGGTGGCAAACGGAAACGGGCGGGGTTCTAATCTCGCCGATCCCCGGCGCAACGGACCTGAAACCCGGCTCCGCCACCAAACCCCTGCCTGGCGTCAAGCCGGCGCTCGTGGACGCCAACGGCGAATTCCTGACCGGCGCCGCCTCAGGCAATCTTGTCATCACTGACTCCTGGCCGGGTCAGATGCGCACGGTCTATGGCGATCATCAGCGGTTTATCGACACCTATTTCAAAACATATCCCGGCCTTTATTTCACTGGCGACGGCGCACGCCGCGACGAGGACGGATACTACTGGATCACTGGCCGGGTTGACGATGTGATTAACGTATCCGGCCATCGTCTCGGTACGGCGGAAGTTGAAAGCGCGCTCGTCGCCCACCCCCAAGTGGCGGAAGCGGCCGTGGTCGGATATCCGCACGACATTAAAGGGCAAGGGATTTACGCCTACGTAACGACCATGGACGGCGTCGAAGGCTCGAAAGGCTTACGCGCGGATTTGGTCGATTGGGTGCGTCAGGAGATCGGCCCCATCGCAAAACCCGATCTCATCCACTTCACAAACGCCTTGCCGAAAACGCGGTCCGGCAAAATCATGCGCCGAATCTTGCGAAAAATCGGAGAAAATGACTTCTCCAATCTCGGCGACACCTCGACGCTCGCTGAGCCTGGCGTGGTTGATGCACTGATTGAAGGACGGCTTAATCGCGCCTGATGAGGCCGCGTTAGGGTTAATGAGTTTGAGGCGATCCATGCTGATCGACGCATTTCGCAGCCACTCCCCGCACTATTCATGGCGGGCCGCCATAACGGCTTATCTCGCTTGCGCATTGGGAATCTTCTTCCTGTGCCAACCGGGGCTCAAATCAATGGCGCACCAGTGGTTCACCTCCTCCGCATACGGCCATGGGGCGCTCGCAGCGCCGATTGCGTTGGGACTCATTCTCTGGCGGCGTAACCACGTCAAAAATGAGCGCCCTGCATTGTGGCTTGCGGCACTACCGCTGCTCGCCGGCGCGGCGGCTCTTTCTGGCCTCGGACGCGCGCTGGACGCGCAACTGGTTGAACATTTGGCGATTGTCTTCTTGCTGATCACAAGCGCCGCCTGTTACTTCGGACGCCGCATCACACGCCAATGGGCGTTCCCGCTCCTGTTTTTGTTTTTCATGGTTCCGGCGGGCGAAAGCCTCACGCCCTTTCTTCAAAGGCTAACTGCGATCGCCACAACGGCGTTGCTCAACATCGGAGGCTTGTCGGCGACGCTCAACGACCTCGTCATCACCACGAATAGCGGACTGTTTCATATTGCAGAAGGCTGTTCGGGATTGCGCTTTCTACTCGCAGCCCTTGTGACCGGAAGTCTCTTTAGCTATTACGCCTATGATCGCTGGGATCATCGCCTAACATTCTTGGCCGCGGCGATCAGCATCGCATTGATAGCAAATATCTTCCGTGTCGCCCTTATCATTCTGATCGCGGCGATATCCGGTCAGAATTCTCCTTTAGTGAACGACCATCTGATGGTCGGATGGGTCTTCTATGCGGCGACCCTCACGGCGCTCATTGTCCTCGGTTTGCGGTTTCGCGCCGGCGCTTCTCACGCCTGACGCATGTGTGGGATCGCCGGCATCTTCGACCTGAAAGGCGAGCGCAACGTCGACCGCCGCGCACTCCAACGCATGACCGACGCGCTCGCCCATCGCGGCCCTGACGGCGAGGGCTTTTTCACAGCGCCAGGCATCAGCTTCGGCCATCGTCGGCTCGCGATCATCGATATTGAGGGCGGCGACCAGCCGTTCCATTCCGCTTCCGGAAACAGCACCATAATTTTCAACGGCGAGATTTATAATTTTCAGGGGCTCGCCAAAGAATTGACCGCGCGCGGCGCCGCGCTGCGGACGCGATCCGACACTGAAGTCCTGGTCGAAGGCCTTGACCGCATGGGCGCCGAATTCGTCAGCGATCTTCGCGCCATGTTTGCGTTCGCTTGGTGGAATGCGCATACGAAGACGCTCACCCTCGCCCGCGATCGTCTTGGCGAGCGGCCGCTCTATTACGCGGAGACGAAGGACGGCTTCTTATTATTCGCATCGGAGATCACTGCAATCGCTGCTTCCGGTCTCATCGAGTTAGGCCACTGCCCGCGCGCGATGATGGACTATTTTCATTTCGGGTATGTGCCTGACCCCAAGTCGATCTATCGGGGCGTGAAGAAACTGCCGCCAGGCTCGATGATAACGGTCCGTCGAGGTCACGATCCGGCGCTTTCGCGGTATTGGGCCCCGGCTTTCACAACTGGACAACCAGACGACTTTGACGGCGCCGGCGAAGAACTGCTCCAAATCCTCGACGAAGCGGTCCGGCTGCAGATGATATCGGACGTGCCGCTTGGCGCGTTTCTTTCCGGCGGCGTTGACAGCAGCGCTGTCGTCGCGTCGATGGCCCAACATGCGAACGCCATCATGTCGTGCGCAATAGGCTTTAATGAGGCGAGCCACGATGAACGCCGCTTCGCGCGCGCTGTCGCCGCACAATACAAAACCGATCACCGCGAAGAAGTGACGACCATCGACGCCGCACAGGATATTCCCGCAGTCGCAGCCGCCTTCGGCGAACCGTTCGCAGACGCTTCCGCCCTGCCCACATTCGCCGTGTGCCGCCTCGCGCGACGCCACGTGACGGTCGCGCTTTCCGGCGACGGCGGCGACGAAGTCTTCGCCGGGTACCGCCGGTACCCGTTTTTTCTGGCGGAGGAGCGCGCCCGGTCGCTGGCCCCCGCCGGTATCCGAAAACGAACTCTCGGGGCGCTTGGCGACGCTTATCCCAAACTCGATTGGGCGCCGCGGCCGCTGCGGTTTAAGACAACCTTGCAAGCGCTCGGCGAAACCCGAGCCGGCGCCTATTTCCGCGCAACCGCGATCAACCTGCCGGAGCATGTGCGTGGGTTTTTGACGCCCGACTTTATCGACAGCCTGGAAGGATACGATCCCATCACCGTTATTGAGGATGCCGCGGCAGAAGCGCCGGACGATCCTTTACTGTGGGCCCAACATGTGGATCTCGCCACCTGGCTGCCGGGGCGTATGCTGACCAAAGTCGATCGGACGTCCATGGCCAATTCCCTCGAAGTGCGCCCGCCGCTTCTCGATCATAAGCTTGTGGAATGGGCGAACGGGCTGTCGCCCGCGTCCAAACTTGGTCCGGGCCCGGACCACAAAACAACCGGAAAGCGTATTTTGAAGGCGGCGACCCGCGCGCGCCTTGATGAGGAAATTCTCTATCGCCCGAAACAAGGGTTCGGCTTGCCGATCCGTCAGTGGCTGGAGCCAGGCGGCGCCCTGTTTAATGACTTCCTGGTGTCATCACACTGGCGCCAAAGCGGAATCGTTACCGAAGCAGCTGTTGATCAAATGGCCGCTGCGCAAAAAACAGGACGACGCGACTTCTCTCAGGAGCTTTGGACGCTAATGATGTTTGACGCATTTCTTGCGCAGACACCACAGCGGCCGGTTAAACCTTCAGCGACCTGAAGAGCGCATCATACTGCGCGACCATTTTTTGAAGCGAATAGTCAGCGGCTGCTTTTTTGGCATTGGCGCGGCCGAGCTGCGCACGCAGAGCCGGCGCGGCCGCTAACTCCGCGATTGACGCCGACAGGGCGCCCTCATCCTCGCGGGGGGTGATGAAGCGCTTGTTTTCTTCGGAAACCATTTGGCGAATATCGCCCACATCCGTCGCGACAACAGGCAGGCCCGCCGCCATCGCCTCGATTAAGCTGAGCGGCATCTGTTCGGTGTCAGACGACATCGCAAACAAATCAAACGATGCATAGGCCGTTTCCGGCTCGGACGTGGCTCCCGGCATTTCGACGTTGAGGCCTAAAAATGCCGCTTCCTGTTTCAACAGATCCGCTTCCGGACCATCACCGACGACACTAAGGCGCATGTCGAGCTCCTCGCTTGCCTCTTCTACGGCTCGCAGTAGCCGGCGGAAATTCTTCTCCGGCCGCAACGCGCCCACCGAGCCAATGACGACACTGCCCCGATCATAAACACGCGCCGGAACCCTGAAACGCTCAATGGAAACACCGTTCGCGATATAGCGCACCTTTCGCGGCGTAAGTCGCCACTTCTCCACGGCGAGCCGTTCAAGCGTTTTCGATGGCGTAATGACGATAGACCGTCCGAGCGCCAGACGACGGAAGACCATCCTCTTCGCTAGCTGTCGGTCAACGCTCTCATCCGGCCCGAAGCCATCTTCGAAATGAATATGCGGCTTCCTCAGTCCAAGTCGGTTCGCAATGACCGCTTCGATCGAGCCCCAATTGTACGTGCAGACAATATCCGGATCGTTTTCGCGAATAGCCGCTTTCAGTTCCGAGAGTGCACTGACCCTAACGAACGATGATTTCGGCGAGATCAGGATGTCGACTTGCGCATCCATCAGATGCGCGGCGCTGATGTCTGCGCCGAGAGAGATAATATAATGCGCATACGCATCGCCGAGGCTCTTCGCCAACAGCGCCAACCGAACCTGTTGTCCGCCAAAAGCAAACGAAGGGAAAAAATGCAATAAACGCAGCGGCCGCGCGCCCGCCGCGCGATCCGGATCGTTCATGCCTACACTCGCGATATCACGCGGACCCAGAATAATGCAGGGTTGGGCGCGCGATCAATTGTTAACTGTACTCGAATGCTCTCCAAGACTGCCTTCCGCGTCGCAGTCCGGCGTGTTGTTCGGACAGAGCAATACTTCGCTCACAAGACGCGGCCATCGCTTTGTGGTTTTGTTAAAGGCGATTGGCGTTCCAAGGATGCGGTTCGAAATGCCGCTCGTAAAATCATAGCTTGCCTCGGCCACAAGCACTGACACCCCAGGAATAAGAATATCCTCATCATCGACAAGAGCGAATTCGCTGCCGATGGCGTAAGGTTCGCCGCCCGAATGATCCCGGCTCCATTGGACAACCGTTTTATCTGGGTCGCTCGGGTAGCGAATGACGCTCGTTAGTTTAAAGTCAAGCGTCGAGATATCATTCGGCTCTAGGATGCGTTGGGCTCCAACGAAAATGCTATCGATTTGCGCAGGTGTTGTCTTTTCGGCCTGTCCGACCAAATCAACGATAGCATTAGAGGCCTGCGACACACGCCGGTTCACCGTAAACGCGTCCGACGTTTCAAGCATACCGAAAAACAGAAGCACCATGATCGGCAACAGCAAAGCGAACTCAGTCGCCGCAATACCCGAGGCATCTTCACGCAACCCAACGACTGATTTTCGGAGCGAAACTCTTCGCTTTTGCGTTTCCATGACGCCAAACTCCATCACTATATTGAACTTCCGCCTGAGCCGTTGCGGTTATTGCGTTCGTACGGTTCATTCTTGATGATGTAGGTTGACATGATGCGCCGTCGCCCATCGGCGCCCGCCAGATTGACGCCGATCGCTGGGTTGAGCGTATCGTAAATTAGGCACAATCTGATCCGCACAATATCCTGTTCGCCGCCAGGATCGACGATGATATCATCCACGTCGTCCGGGTCATCGTCCCGACAGAGCATGGGGTCTTGATCGGCGGCGAGCGTGGCGAAGTCTGGATAGGTTTTTACTTCGGCCGTAAGACGACGATCGCAGTCCCCAAAGTATTCAAGACGAGGACAGACTTTATCATCAAAGAAGCGCTCAATACTAAACGAGGAATTTCCACGTACCTGCCCGGTTCGGATTTCCCGCGCAAGGTTGATCGTCGCCGCGTCGACGCTTGAATTGACGAAATAGAACCATCCAACCTCGAACGTTGAGAACATGACCATCAGGAAGACGGGGACAACGATGGCGAATTCAATCGCAGCAGATCCGTCTTTGTTCCGGCGCAAACGGGTAAGTGGGATCTTGATCATGTTACGTACCTTTTTTCTCGGGCCGACTTATTGGCTGATGTGCAGGTTGACGAGGTCGGCGGCGATATTGCCGAACGCATCTTCCAATTGATCACCCGACGGCGCCTTGTAATAGTAAGGTTCTGACGGTTCGGTCGCGCACGCCTTAAAGACCTTTTCCGTATTTGTGTCATTGAGGCCAAAAACGATCGTGTAAACAAGAATTCCTTCCTGCTTCATGCGATAACAGATGCGCAGGAGCTTTTCGTCGATCTGATCGGCCATCCGGTCGCTATCAAAGCCTGAACCGCCGCGATGCGGTTTATCGACACCATCGCCCATACGCTCCTCGATAGAATAGCCATAAGCGGTCATCTTCGAGTCCCAATGCGTATTCTCGTCACTGACGAAGTTCTCGCCGTCGGTCATGATAACGACTGCTTTCTGCCATTGATCGTCATCATACGCGATTTCACTATCAAATGGCGCGCCAGGTGATAGCAAGCGCCAACCCCACACAGCGCCATGGGCCGAATTGGTATTGCCGTACGCGGTCAGATTATCCATATAAGTTTCTATTTCCGTACGCTGATCGGTTGTCGGTAAAATAGCCGCGGGACAGTCACGGTTCGGCCCTTTTCCGGTGTCAGTGAATGACGGCGACTGGTCATATTTGCCTTCGTATTTCTTTGTTCCCTCGTTCCAGATGCCTGGATACGAGTTACGAATGCGGTACTCGTCATCACCGTGATCTGTCGCGAGGAAGCGATCCTCATATAGGTCTTTCACGTCATCCCAATAATCGTTGAGATTGGCCTTGCTGTTCCTTGCGGCATAGCGAAAACCGAGGACAACTTCAGCATAGCGCTTAAAGTCCAATCCCTGATTCTTATGCGTGTACCGATGATCATCGATAAAGCGGCGATTCGCATAGGATCCTTCATTGTTTCCTTGATCCGGGTCGTCAAACATCCATCCGGAGATCTGCAGACTACGCGAAACACCGTTCGTCATTGTATAGGATGTGGTCGTTGATCCACTCCAGTTACAAGCACTGCTTTGGCAATTCGGTTCATCAGGGTGAAATAACGGCACCCACCGCGAATTCTCCGCTTTTGCAATTTCACTTGCGGGAAGAGAAAGGCCCGGCGCGCGGCTAAACGCCGTTCTTGTTCTGTATTGGAATTCTTCCGTTGAACTGACGCTCGCCAAATCTGAAGGTATTTCAATGGAGTCGGTTATGAACGTATCCGTTACCGATGACGACGACGTCGCTACAGGCGGCGTATCCAATTCGTCGAGCGGATAAGGCCGCGCCTCTACGCAGCCGCCCCATTCGGCCTCCGGCACTGAATTATAGAGATCGTAGTGACTGACTTTCCGTTCCACATCGACCACCCGCGCGATCCCTCGATTTCCGGGATTCTCTAGATTTGTTTGGGAGTTCGTATCGACCGGTCCCTCGCCGTCCACATGGAAAAAGTGGGCGCCGTGATAATAGGCTTCAGCGTTTTTGTCCTCCCAGTCTTCGTCCCAGGTTTCTGCTGCGCCTGGGTTCACATACTGATTGAACGGCACCACGCCGATTCGGATATTGTCGGAGCTCTCGGAAGAACCGTACATGACGGCCATGAGTTCATCGACGGCGTCTTTAAGATCTTCAAGCTTGGACTGACTCGACCCGCTCGCGGTGTTGGTCATGGACCCCGTGGCGTCCAGCACAAGCGCAAGCTCAATCCGACCCCGACCGGCCTGCGTAATGGTGACGTTTACGTCCATGTCGAGCGCGGCCGTTTCACTCGCCGGCGCAGTGGGGTTTAACAAACGACGCCCGACCTGTAGTAAGAGCGTTTTCAGTTTGCCGTCTGCACTAGCGGTGATCGCCTGCGGTGTAATGTTGAAGTCAACAACAAGGTCTTGTACGGCGCCGTCGTAGGAGAAATTCTCGAAAAAGAGCTTTTCGCCGAACTCTTCGACGCGTGTGTTTCTCTCTTCACTGTAGAGCTCAAGGCCGTCGATGTCGGGACCGCCGATTTCGTTGTACCGAGCCATCGCCAACGCCGCTGCATCGAGCGACTCGGTGATATCCGCCCGGATACTGTTGTACCGCGTGTAATCGACTGCACCGCCCGAAAATAACATCAACACGGCCAGCAGAAACGCGAACATGATAGCGATATTGCCGTCTTCATTGCTGTTGAACGCTTTTTTAACAGCGCACAAACGGGAACGGTCGTACTCTTTTTTCAGTACCTGGAACATAGCCAACGGTCCTCTCCACAAAGAAGGCGCAATCGCCCCTTTGATTGGATAAGCTATGTGACCAGAATTAACCGCTTGTAAGGAAAGCTGGTTAATTTCCTACCAATTTCCGTGTACGATTTTTTCGAAAAACCGCCGCTACGTCCCGCTGCCGCTCGTTTCTGCGCACGACTTTATTCTTAATAATAGAAATTTGAATTCAATTTTTCTGAAATTTTTAGCGGTCTCACGGTGAAAATAGTAATCATGCCGTCAAGCGAGAATATCAGTGTAGAGCTCTTCGGGGGCTGGCTCGGGACTGGCGAGCGAGAAATCAGCCGCCTCCTTAACGCGCGCCTTTATCCCTTTGTCGATCGCCTTCAGGTCGTCGACGGTCGCGAATTTTTTATCGAAGAGCCGCTGTTCGCAATTTTTAATCGGGTCGTTGTGCTCGCGGATATCCTCGACCTCCTCGCGCGTCCGATATTTCGCTGGGTCCGACATTGAATGTCCCCGGTACCGATAGGTCTTCATTTCGAGAACATAGGGGCCTTTACCGGTCCGCGCATGATCAACAGCCTCGCGGGCGGCTTCGCGCACGGCCAAAACATCCATCCCGTCCACTTCCATTCCCGGAATGCCGAAAGACGCGCCGCGACGATAAAGATGGGTTTCCGAATGCGACCGTGTCACGCTCGTTCCCATGGCGTACTGGTTGTTTTCGATGACGAAGACCACCGGCAGCTTCCAAAGCTGCGCCATGTTCATCGCTTCAAAGACCTGACCCTGATTAGCGGCGCCGTCGCCGAAATAGGTCAGGCTCACCTTGTCCTCACCGCGATATTTGTTGGCGAAGGCTAATCCGGCGCCCAATGGAATTTGAGCCCCGACGATCCCGTGGCCGCCGTAAAACTCCTTTTCCTTGGAGAACATGTGCATGGAGCCGCCCTTCCCTTTGGAATAGCCGCCTTCCCGGCCTGTAAGCTCCGCCATGACGCCGTTCGGATCCATACCGCAGGCCAGCATATGACCGTGATCACGGTACCCGGTAATTGTCTGATCGCCTTCTTTTTTGACCGCCTCGATCCCGACGACGACCGCTTCCTGGCCGATATAAAGGTGACAGAAACCCCCTATTTCACCCATGCCGTAGAGCTGACCGGCTTTTTCCTCAAACCGGCGGATCAGCAGCATGTCGGCGTAATATTTCAACAATTCGTCTTTGGTCGCCGAAAGATTTGACTTGTCGGATGGCGCGCCATCGGCTGCTGCGGTCATGGGCTCTCTCTCATTCGGTTTCAATCCCCGTGTTTACGGGCTCGGCGAATGAGAGACAAGACCGGATCAAATCAACCCAACCGGCTCATTTTTCAGTCGTTTTTACGCCGGAGCCGATCGATTTCCTGGCGTGGCAGAACAATGTCGTCCTCATGGGCGTAGCCGAGAACAACGCGGATGCTTTCGTCCACCATGTCCGGATCGAGGCTGCGCGGATTTAACATATCGGCCCGGCGTTCAAGGGCCTGCCGCTGCCGCGTCAGCAAATCGACTTCCTGCGCGGCGGCCGCCACGTCCTCTTCGAGGGCCCAGAGCGTACGGAAACCCGCGCCGCCCGCTATCGCCATAAAGCCCATGTAAACGATCCAGATCACGAACAACGCCGGACCGGCCGCTTCGATAAAGAAATTCAAGAGAGTACGCATGAACACCTCGCCCTTGCGACTCACTTGAATCCGGCATGGTTAAAAAAATATGAATGTAAGATCATTGTGTTAGCGTATTTAGAAAGATTCTTTCAAAAATCGGAATACACCAATAAGGCGAGTTCAAGAATAAAACTCGCGAAAATGATTATCTTCAGCATGCGGAGTTTCTTATAAAACTTAAGAGTATTTGAGCATAAACGGGCGAACTTTTTTTTCGCATTGGATCAATCGTCCAACAACTGGAAAAAGTCTTCGCAGCGACGGTAAACTGAATTGCTAATAAGCTGAAAATATGGTGCTATTAACCAACGACGTTAATAGGTCGTGTTCTTACTCTGTATGCGTAGAGAAGGGCTAATTTTTCTCGCCCTGGGGGAATACTTCTAGTGACGCGTCGTGGAGAGAAGTAAGTCAGAAGTAAGTCAGAGGAAACCCGATATGAAGAAACTACTTATTGGTGCGGCGAGTGCGCTCGCCCTATCGACGGGCGTTGCAAATGCGCAACTCTCGCAAGATGAAATGATTTCGCGCATTCAGGCCGGCGGCATCGAAGAAATTTCGATCGTCAACGACTGTGAAGGCGTGATCTGTGCGGTCGATGGCGCTGAAACGCCGGCTGAAGCCATGGACGCGGTGAACGAGTTTATCGCAAACGCCGAGGGCTTCGAAGATGGCGTTGCATCGATCAACGACCCGGAAACCCGTGTCGCGGGACGTCGGCAGACCGTCTTCCTGAACTTTGACGCCGGCGGTGATCCAACATTCATCGTCGATGTCGTTTTTCTTGACGGCTCGACAGGCGTATTGACCTTCAACGACTTCGTTTACACGCCGGCAATCCGTGACGCGATCCAGACGCGCATGGAAGAAGACTATGACGGTTATCGTTTCCGCTTTGCGCAAACGGCGCCGCGCCGCGGCGAGTTCACAACGCTGAACATCGGCGACAATGACCGTGCGCCTGGCGATGCGAACATCACGCTGTTTGAAACGCCGACGGGCGGCTTCAGCTTCAGCATCCTGTTCGGTCGCGCCGACGAGATCGACTTCGGAAACGAAAATCTTTCGTCCGCGGCGTTCACGGACGCCAGTTTCTGGGTCCTGCTCGCCGAAATGTTCCCGGCCGCTCTCGGCCCGCTTTCCGGCATTCCGACGGATCCCGCCGATCCGGCTTCGATCGCCGCAACGCTGGAAGAAGCAGTGCTTAACCAGTCAGCAAACACCTCGGCGCACGAGCTTGGCCATGTGGTCGGTCTTCGCCACCAGGATTCTTATGGTCCGATCGGCGGCGGCGCAGAGCCTTCGGACTCGCCGTTTGAGTTCCTGCCGCCATACGCTGGCCCCTTCGCAGCGGATGAAACCTTTAACCATCTGATGGCGTCCGGCGCGAGCACGGGTCTGCCGATCCAAAACTCGTCTTCGGAAGATCGCTTCTTCAGCGAACGCTCTGCAATCAAGCTGACGACGAGCGAACGCGGCCTGTTCGTGAACGAGGCAGACATCGGCCCGGACGGCATTCCGTTCCGTCCGTTGAACGCCGTCAACACAATCGTTGAAGGCGACAACGCCGGACCGAGCTTCCTCAACTTTGACGGCGCGGTCATCGTCGGCGATATTTCTGTTGCGACGGAAATCGACAGCTACGCCTTCTCTGCTGAGGCTGGCGACTTCCTCAACATCGAGCAGATCGCGTTTTCCGACGGCACGTTCAGCGACTCGCTGATCTTCAGCAAGTTGAGCGTGTTCCAGGTTGCTGACGACGGCACCGAGACGCTTCTCGTGGAGAACATTCTGGGCGACGCCGCTGACGGCTTCGTCGAAGCGTTTATCCTTGACTTCGAAGTGCCGGAAACAGGCGACTATGTCCTCCGCGTCGGCGGCGTTCTGGATGATTTCCCAGGACAACCGACCGATACGCTGGAAGGCGCCTATCAAATCCACTTCTACATCTTTGATGAGCCGTTCGACAACCAGTCGTAAGAGTTACCTCAAGTAACGAGAAACGCCGCCGGGTTTCCGGCGGCGTTTTTCTTTTAGCCAAGCGTATGCGTTGCGCTGCAGCTTCAGCGCAGGATCGTTTTGCAGGCGTAAACGGCGCTGACGTCGAGCTCTTCTTCGATCCGCAAAAGCTGATTGTACTTGGCGGTGCGGTCCGAGCGCGCAAGCGAGCCCGTTTTGATCTGACCGCAATTGGTCGCCACCGCGAGATCCGCGATCGTCGTGTCTTCGGTTTCGCCGGACCGGTGCGACATGACCGCCGTAAAGCCTGCGCGATGCGCCGTATCCACCGCCGCCAGCGTTTCCGTCAGGGTGCCGATTTGATTGACCTTTACGAGAATGGAATTGCCGCACCCCTCTTCAATGCCGCGGCGCAAGCGTTTTTCGTTGGTGACGAAAAGATCGTCGCCCACAAGCTGACACCGGGCGCCGATGGCCTCAGTGAGGGCGCGCCAACCTTCCCAATCGTCCTCCGCGAGACCATCTTCAATTGAAATAATCGGATAGGCGTTGACGAGGCTCGCATAATAATCGGCCATGCCCGCCGCATCGAGCACCTTGCCTTCGCCGTCGAGGTGGTATTTGCCGTCCCGGTAAAACTCCGTCGAGGCGGCGTCGAGCGCGATATAAACGTCGTCGCCCGGCTTGTTGCCGGTGTCTTCGATGGCTTTCATAATGAAATCAAGCGCCTCGGTTGTTGATTTCAGGCTCGGCGCAAAGCCGCCTTCGTCGCCCACATTGGTGTTGTGGCCCGCTTCTTTCAGGCCCTTCTTCAAGGCGTGAAAAATCTCCGCGCCCGTGCGCAGCGCATCGGCGAAGGTGGGCGCGCCGAGCGGCATGATCATGAATTCCTGAATATCGATGGGATTGTCAGCATGCGCCCCGCCATTGACGATGTTCATCATCGGCGCAGGCAACACACGGGCGCTGACGCCGCCCACATATTTGTAGAGCGGCAAAGCCGCCGCGTCGGCGGCGGCCTTCGCCGTCGCCAGCGATACGCCGAGGATCGCATTGGCGCCGAGGCGCGACTTGTTTTCCGTACCGTCGAGTTCAATCAGGACGTCATCGATTTCGACCTGATCCTCCGCATCGAAACCGCAAAGCGCATCATGGATTTCACCATTTATCGCCTCCACCGCGCGTTGGACGCCTTTACCGCCGTAACGGTCATCGCCGTCGCGCAATTCATGGGCCTCATGCGCGCCGGTCGATGCGCCCGACGGCACGCCGGCCCGGCCCATGGAGCCGTCGTCAAGCGTGACCTCCACTTCCACAGTAGGGTTGCCGCGGCTGTCGAGAATTTCGCGACCCGTGACATCGATGATGGCGGTCATGTGCAAGGCTCCAACGTTAAGAGAACATCGCCGCCTCTATAGGGCGCTCGCCCCGTAAAGCAATACGGAAGCGAGCGTCGTTGGTCGCGAATTCTCGGTTGCGCCGTCAGTCGATGTTCGGCGGCGGCCCCTGATCGCGGAACCGGGGGTTTTGATTGCGAGCAGGCCGGTTTTGACGCGGAGGCGGCGCACTGCGTTGTTGCGGCGGCGGCGATGATCGCTGCGGCGTGCGTGGTTGCTGACGTCTCTGCGTTGGCGGCGACGATCTGCGGGGCGGCTGAGCGTTGGGCGATGAGCGACGCGGCGGTTGCGCATTGGGGGATGACTGACGCGGCGGTCGGGCGCGGGTCGGCCGTTGGTCGCGGGGCGGCCGCGCTGTCGGTTGACCATTGCGCGGCGGCGCCGTTTGTGGACGGCGGCGCGGTTGCTGATTGCGCCCTGCATTGGTGGTTCTGTCCTGACGGCGCCGTTGATCGACGCGGCGGCGCGGGTTCTGAACGCCATCATTGCGTGCGCGTCTATCCCCTCGCCGTCCATCGCGTCGTCCCCGCCGGCCATCGCCTGCGCGGTAATCGTCCTTTCGGCGATCGGCGCGGCGACCGTCGCGATACCGCCCCGGCCCGTTGCGATAGCGATCACGCCGGTAACTGCGGTTAGAATAGCGCGGGCGCGGTCTGTAGCGGCGGTAATGGTCATAATAGCCGTAGCGCGGGTAAGCGCCGTAGCTATTGAAGATCGAAAGCGACACGATATAGCCGCTGTTCGGATACCAGGAGCCGTAACGGCCGGCCCAAGCGCCGCCATAGCCGTAGGACGCATCGGCCGTTCGATAGGGGCCATAAGCCCGATCGAAACACTGGTTGGCTTCTACTTCGCAGCTTTTGTGGCACGCACCGTAATCGGGGGTTTCAGCGTAGGCCTCGCAATCGCGGTAGCAGGCGCCCGCTTGATTATCGCAATAGGCGAAAGCGCTGGCGTAAGGCGTCGTTTCGCATCCTGCGAGGAGGATCAGGATGATCGCCCCAGCGACAAACTTAATGAATGACATGCAATCTGCCCCTCTTGCAGGGACGCCGCGCCGCCCTGATCCCGTCAGGAAAGCGCCTCGCGACCCGCATCTACACCCCAGTGCCCGGACAAAGTTTAACCTCGCGCAGGCCCCAAAAGCAAACGCCGCCCGAAAGCCATCGGGCGGCGTTCAAAATGCAAATCTCGCGCAATGGGATCAGGCTTAGTCGCCCTGCGGCTCCAGCACCTGTCGGCCGCGATATTTCCCGGTTTTCAGGTCAATATGGTGCGGACGGCGCAATTCGCCGGACTCTTTATCTTCGATGTAGGTTTCACCTTTGAGGCGGTCGTGGGAACGCCGCATGCCGCGCCGGGACGCAGTGATTTTACTCTTCGGAACGGCCATATCGCTCGCCTTTGTTCAATCTCGTTTGAGCGGCTAAGCCGCGTGTAGATCGGGGGACATACTCCAACGCCCTGACCTGCGCAAGCCCCTCTTTTAGGCGATTTTGAAGGGACGATTTCTTAATTGCCTTCGAAAATTGCAGCATTCTTCTTCAGCGTGATTCAAACCTTGCGGCGTATGAATAGCTTCGTTTTTCGGAGTAGTTGCGTTGCGTAAGCCCTTCACCTTCAGCCTTGTTCTGACCCTCACCCTATTGCTCTCATTTTCGTCCGAAGCGCTCGCCGGCGACGCACGATGGTTAGCGCTCAGCCATGATGATCGCGTATTTGTCGATCGCGTGGCCGCCGATCTTTACCAATCGGAGCTAAAACGGCCGCACGCCCGCGATATCGAAGCGGAAACGAGCCGTTCGTATGCGCGCGGCGCGCCGGTGGATCGGGCGCGCTTCCGCGAACAGCGCCGCGATGATTGGCGCCGTCTCGACCGGCGGACGCAAGCCCGTTTGCGCAACGCCAAGAAACCGGCGTGGCGAAGCCTGACCGACCGCCAGAAAGCGCCTTTTCGCCGTCAGGCCATGGATCGTCTCGGCGTCGCATACCCCTCCTCGTCCGGGGCCCCGCGGCGAAACCTCTAAGCCGCCCTCACGCATCGCCCGCCCTTGGGCTCGCGCAGTGCTTGTGACATTCTTCTTCCGATTGAGAAGCAATCGTCACGCAGGGAGCCGGCGCCATGGGTTGGAACTACGGAGATATTCTGGACGCGACGGCGGCGGCCTTGCCCGCCGACAGACCCGCTTTCATCCATGGCGACCGCACCATTTCCTGGGCGGAGATGGACAGTCGGACGAACAATCTGGCGCGCGCCTTCCTTGATCGCGGGTTAAAACCCGGCGACCGCGTCGCTTTCTATCATCGCAACGGCACGGAATATGGGGAACTCTTGGTCGCCTGCTTCAAGGCGCGCCTTACCCATGTGAATGTCAATTATCGGTATAAGGATGATGAGCTTCTTCATATCCTGAAAGACAGCGGCGCGCGGCTGGTCTCCTTCGACGAAGAGTTCGCGGATATGATCGAGCGCCTTCAGCCGCAAGCTGATCGCGTCGACTTGTGGCTTCAGGCGGGCGGATCGCCGTCGAACCGGATTGAAAGTTTCGAAGCGCTCGCCGCGGCCGGCGACGGTGCGCCGCTCGACATTGAGCGCTCCGGCGACGACACGCTGATGATTTATACGGGCGGCACAACAGGCATGCCGAAAGGCGTCGTCTGGACCCATACGGCGCTGCGCAGCGGACAATTAGCGGCGCTCGCCACCTTGGGGCCGGCGCCCATGACGATGGATGAGCACAAGGCTTTTATTACGGGCAACGAAGATATTCGTCCCTTCCTGCCCGCCTGTCCGTGGATGCACGGCACCGGCCTTTCAACGGCCCTTGCGCAGCTTTGTTTTGCGCATCCGATTGTTACTGTCGACTCAACCAAAGGCCTCGACAGCGATGCGCTCTGGCGCACGGTCGCACACAACAAAGTCAATCAGATCGCGATCGTCGGCGACGCATTCGCGAAGCCTATGCTGCGTTCGCTTGAGGAAATCGGCGACGACCTCGATCTCGACAGCCTCGCCATCATGATTTCCTCCGGCGCCATGTGGAGCCGTGAGGTAAAGGCCGCAATGATCGAACGCTTGCCGCAACTGATTATCGCCGACATGTTCGGCGCGTCAGAGACAATGGCCTTCGGCGCCACCTTTTCCACCAAGGACAATATTTCCGAAACCGCGAAAATCATCCTCACGCCAAGCGCCAAAGTGCTAAAGGACGACGGGCTGGAGGCGCAACCAGGCGAGACCGGCATGATCGCGATCAAAGGGACGATCGGCGAAGGCTATTTCGGGGATCAGGAAAAGACCGACAAGACATACAAAATGATCGATGGCGAACGCTGGTGCGTACCGGGCGACTTTGCGCGAGTCGATGATGACGGCGCGGTCACGCTGCTCGGCCGTGGTTCGAATTGCATCAACACGGCGGGCGAGAAAGTCTTTCCGGAGGAAGTGGAAGAGGTTCTGAAGCTTGCAGGCGGCGTGAAGGACGCGCTCGTTGTCGGCGTCCCCGATGAAAAATGGGGCAATGCGGTCGTCGCCGTGGTGACGAACGAACCGGGCGCAGAGAACGCAGAAGATACGTTGCGCGCCTTCGTCGCTAAACGGCTCGCTCGATACAAAGCGCCGAAACGCATCGCCTTCACAACGGATGTTTTGCGCGGCCCAAATGGAAAAGCCGATTACGCCGCCGCGCGCGCTATCGCCGACGCGTAAGCGCCGGGCGAACTCGATTGGTTTAAGCGTTTTCCAGCGTGATCGCTTTCAGGCGCTGGTCCCTGATCGCAAGGGTTCGGTCCATTCGCGCAGCCAGGCGCTGGTCATGGGTGGCGATCAATGTTGTCAGGCCTTCGTTTTTCACAAGCTCAAGAAGCGCATCGAAGACAACGTCGGACGTTTTCGGATCGAGATTGCCCGTCGGTTCATCCGCAAGCAGAACTTTCGGGCCATTCGCAAGGGCGCGCGCGATTGCGGTGCGTTGCTGTTCGCCGCCCGAGAGTTGACCGGGCTGGTGATGGGTGCGCTCGCCGAGGCCCATGGCCGTTAATAAACGTTCCGCTTCCGCCTCCGCGTCGGACTTGCGCTTGCCTGCGATCAGTTGGGGCAAGGTGACATTGCCCAGTGCGGAAAATTCCGGGAGCAAGTGATGGAATTGGTAAACAAAGCCCAGCGAGTCGCGGCGCAGCCGTGTGCGCTCCGCATCGGAAAGCAACGAAGTGGCGACGCCGTTGATGTAAACCTCGCCGGCGGACGGCGCTTCCAACAGCCCGGCAATATGCAAGAGCGAAGATTTGCCGGACCCGGACGGTCCCAATAGCGCCACCGTCTCGCCTGCGTTCAATGTGAGGTCGGAGGCGTTCAAAATGACAAGATCGCCGTAGCGGCGTTCGATGCGTTCTAGTTGGAGAACCGGGCCTTGCGTGTTGACGTTCATGAGCGGCCCCTATTCGTATCTCAGCGCTTCAACGGGATCGAGCCGCGCCGCGCGGCGGGCGGGCAAGATGGTCGTGATAAACGACATGAAGAGCGAAAAGCCCGCGATCAAACCGACTTCCGTCATTTCCATTTTGGCGGGTACGCCGTCGAGATAATAAATTTCAGCGGGAAAGAGATCGGTGCGCAGCATCGCCGAAAGGCCATTTTCAATCGCATCAATATTGATGACAAAGAGAGCGCCGAGAACAACCCCGGCGAGCGTCCCGAGGACGCCGATCATTGAACCCGACAGAAAGAAAATGCGCATGATGGAGCCCTGCGTGGCGCCCATGGTGCGCATCACCGCGATGTCGCCGGTCTTATCTTTCACCAGCATAATCAGCCCTGTGATGATATTAAGCGACGCGACCATAATAATCAGGAACAAAATCAGCCGCATAATAAAGCGCTCGGTCTGAAGCGCGTTAAAATAACTTCGAAACCGTTGTTGCCAGTCGAGAATGCGAAACCCGGGCGCCGCTTCTTCGATGGCTACGCGATACTGTTTGATTTTCTCCGGGTCTTCGACCTTGATCTCGATCTGCTGGGCGGTGTCCGCGAATTTGAAAAAGAGCTGCGCCTGTTCCAGCGGCATAAATCCGTAAAGCGAATCGAACTCAGCGTTGCCAGCGTCGAAGATCGCCCCAACCGTGTAGGCTTTACTGCGCGGTGTGCGGCCGAACGCCGTTTCGGCGCCGCGGCCGGTAATCAGCGAGACCTTGTCGCCCGGATAGACGCCCAGCTGCGAGGCGATGCGATATCCGAGGATGATTTCATCGCCGCCTTTGCGCCCGACGCCGAACTGATCAATCGACCCGCTCGCAATAACATCCGGTCCTGAGATATAACTGTTTTTCTCCAGATCTTCGCGGCGAATGCCGCGGATAATCATCCCGGTCTCACCGCGCGCGCTGGCATAGACCGGCAATTCGATAATCGGCGTCGCTTCGGTGACGCCCGAAACGCCTCTTAGCGTTTCAGTGAGCGCTTCGTAATTCTGGATCGGAGAGACGGGCCCTTCCGATGACTGAATATACGCATGGCCGTTCGTGCCGAGGAGGTTGTCGAGCAAGGTCAGACGAAACCCTTGCATCACCGACATGACCACAATCAGGACCGCCACCGCCAACATGATCCCCACAAAGGCGATGATCGAAATCAGCGATACGCCTTTGCCCGTTCGCGTGGCGCCCAAATAGCGCCGGGCCACCATCCATTCAAAGAAGGAGAATGGCGGCGTCGCGCTTGCGCTTGTGTCGGTTTGGACGGCGGTTGTCATAGGGCAGCCGATTCCTGATCTTTTTTTCTTATTTGAGTGAAGCCTGAAAGTGTGACCAAATTAGGCGCGTCCGCCATCACGCCACCGCAAGCGCCGACCGGATCGCCTCAACGACATGCATCGCTGCAGCCTCCGGGGCCAATTCCTGTTTCGCGCCGCTCGCTCTGTTTTTGACTTCAACGACGCCGTCTTTCAGACCGCGCGGGCCAACAACGATCTGGAAGGGAAGTCCGATCAGGTCCATACGCGCGAATTTCTCGCCGGCGCGAGCGGTCGTATCGTCATAAAGGACTTCAACCCCCTGCCCCTCGAGATCCTTATAGAGCGCCTCGCACGCTGCGTTCGTCTCGGCGTCGCCTTCCTTTAAGTTGACAATTCCCACATGGAATGGGGCCACAGGAACGGGCCACTTACACCCCGCCTCGTCATGGTGCGCTTCGATCAAAGCGCCGAGAAGCCGCGACACGCCAACGCCATAAGATCCCATCTGTACTGGCGTTTCCTTACCGTCCGGTCCAGCGACCACCGCTTTCATGGGTTTGGAATATTTGTCGCCGAAATAGAAAATATGCCCCACTTCGATGCCGCGTGCAGAAATCTGCTTATCCGCCGGCACATCGCGATCGAACTCAGCCGCATCATGTTTTTCTTCGGTGGCTGCATAGTGCGCCGTAAACTGATTAAAGATGGGCGTCAGGTCGCCGTCAAAGTCGATGTCAGCGCCCGGCACGGCCATATCGACAAGCCGGCGGTCGCAGAAAACGGCGCTCTCACCGGTTTCGGCCAACACAATAAATTCGTGGCTGAGATCGCCGCCGATGGGCCCTGTGTCGGCGCGCATGGGGATTGACTTCAGTCCCATGCGCGCAAAGGTTCGCAGGTACGCGACAAACATCTTGTAATAACTCTTGCGCGCGTTCTCCTCGTCGATATCGAACGAGTAAGTATCCTTCATCAGGAATTCGCGCCCGCGCATGACGCCGAAACGCGGCCTGATTTCATCGCGAAACTTCCACTGAATGTGGTAAAGCATTTTGGGCAGGTCTTTATAAGACCGCACCCCGGCGCGAAATATTTCCGTGATCATCTCTTCATTGGTGGGACCGAACAGCATATCGCGGTCAGAGCGGTCGGTGATGCGCAGCATTTCCTTGCCGTAGGCTTCATAGCGCCCGCTCTCGCGCCACAGCTCCGCCTGCTGAATAGTGGGCATCAACAGCTCCACGGCGCCGGCGCGATCCTGTTCTTCGCGCACAATCTGCTCGATTTTCTTCAACACTCGAAAGCCGAGCGGCAGCCAGGCGTAAATGCCTGCGCCCTGCTGGCGAATCATGCCGGCGCGCAACATGAGCTGGTGCGAGACGATCTGGGCCTCGGACGGCGTTTCTTTCAGAACGGGCAGATAATAGCGGCTTAAGCGCATGGCGCGGGATCCCTGAAAAGTCGAACCCGCAACGCCTATCGATATTGGGCGGTTAGTTCAACGCCCGGCGTCTCTTACCGGACGCCGGCCCCGCAAAGACGGTCCCTCAGGTCCTGATCGCGCAGATTGTCGCCCAATGGCTCCCCGCTTTCAGGATCGAGGACGAAACGGGCGAAGAGCCGCTGGCTCGCCCAGCCGTCATAGAGCCGGTCGTAAATGACGATCACGTTCTCAGCGACCGCACGGCCCTGATTGAGATCAACCGCCACAACATTTTCGCCCGCGATAATGATCGGCAGATCCGCCGTTACGGCGCAGCTATTGGCGCGCACCGTATAGGTCTTGGCGTCGCCGGGCGTGGCGATCACAGCAGCGTAAAGCGCGATAATGACGACGTAATATTTCCACATGGGGGGCGCGATGCAGGAATCGCGCCTCCCGTTAGGGATTTGTTAACCATGCCGGCGGCGGATCACGCCGAGATCGCCGAGAATGCTGTGCGCAGTCGGGACAGCGCCGGCGCCGCGCCCTTTCACTGTAATGACGCCGCCCCCTTCGGTTTCGATGCGGATGGCGTTGCGTTCTCCCTGCAAATCGTAAAGGGGATGCGCGCCATCGAGATTGCGGTATGCGACGCGGGCTGTCGGCGCGCCGCTCCCGGTCAGGGCGACCGAGGTGATCTGGCGCCAGACGCCAGACTCGCGCGCCATGCGGGCCAGCATCGCCTCATCAAGCACTTCGGTTTCCACCGGTCCTTCGATGGTTCGGCCGAACGCTTCGACGCTGAGGATTTTGGCCTTGGCGACCGCGTCTGCGCCGGAAAGATCCGCTGTCGGATCGGCTTCCGCGAAACCCGCCAGTTGCGCCGCCTTGACGGACGCATCGAAATCTTTACCTTTGGCGAGTTCCGACAGAATATAATTCACGGTGCCGTTTACGACCGCTTCGATCCTGACGATCTTCTCCTCACCGGCGATCCGTCGCAGCGTTTCGAGGACAACCGCGCCGCCGCCGACCGATGAACCAATGCCTAGGACGGCGCCGGACGTTTCTGCGAGGGTTTGCATTTCTACGAGCGTGTCAGCTAACGCCTGCTTGTTTGCGGAAACAATGCTGACGCCGCGCTCCAATGCAGCGCGCGTCACGTCGAGACCGACGTCGCCGGATGACAGGACGTCGACGATCACATCGGGTTCAAGGTCGAGAAGCGCGTCTAGCGACGTAACGAACTCAGCGCCCGCTGTCTGCGCGGCGCGTTGCTTGCGTAAATCGCGCACGAGCACGCCGGCCAACTCAAAATCGTCCGTGTGGCCCGTTAAGAGATTGGCGACGCCGCCACCCACAATCCCGCATCCTGCGAGCGCCACGCGTAGGGGCGCGGCCTTGCGGGGCGGCTCCGGCGCGCGCGTCTCATCGGCGATAAGCGTTTCCTCAGCGGCGCCGAGACGGCCGACCCGGATCGCCACCCCGCGGCGGCGCGCGTGGTTCAACGCCCTCGACTGGACAAGTTCGCCGGCCACCTCAAGCGCATCGTCAAAGCTGATCTGCGCATAGCGGCGCGCCGCCTCGCCAGCCTTGGCCGGGTCCAGGTCGTAAACGCCGTCCACGTCTTTCAGGAGCGTTGCTTCCGCGAGCCCCAACTCCGAAGCGAGGATGATCGCCGTGAGGTCGGACCCGCCCCTTCCCAACAGGACCGGCTGGTGGCGGTCATTAAAGGCGACAAAGCCGGGGACAATAACGACGTCATTGGCGGCGAGCGCATCGCCGAGGACAGCGACGTCTACGCTGACGGGATCGGCCCGCTGCGGGTCGCCGTCGGCGCGAAAAGCGAGCGCTTCGGCGCCCAAGACGCGGACCGCGAAGCCAGCCTGATCGCAGGCGAGCGCCAACGCTGCGGCCGCCCTTTCTTCGCCAAGCGCAACATAACGCGGCGCATGTGCGCTTTCTTCCGTGGCGCCGAGCGCCGCTGCTTCGGCGATCAGATCGTCCGTATCGCCCTCAAAAGCGGACACCACCGCCACAATGCGCTCGCCTTTGCGCACGTGACGATAGAGTTCGGCGACGACGCGCGGCAGGTCATCGGTTCCCCGCAATATCGAGGATCCGAATTTCAGGACGCGCGCCGGCGCCGCAATTGTTGCAGGCGCCGCCTGCGCGCCCGCACCCAATGTTGAATTCACCTGTCGCATACGTCGCCTGCCCTGTTTTTACGCAACCTGTTTTCGGGCGTTGCCCGAAAAATTAATATCCCTCACGGAGGAAACCTTTAACTGATCAAGGGCGCCAAAGACATCCCCAATCAGATCCTCCGCATGCTCCTGACCGATCGAGAACCGCACAAGCGTGTCCGCGATTCCGGCCACTTTGCGCGCCTCCGGCGGCATCGACGCATGGGTCATCGCGGCGGGAATACAGGTCAGGCTTTCAAAGCCGCCAAGCGACTCCGCCGTGGAGAAAATATTAAAGCTGGGCAACAGGCGAAGCACATCGACATCGTCGTTAAACTCAACGCTCAGCATGGAGCCGAAACCTTTCTGCTGGCGCGCAGCGATCTCATAGCCCGGATGGCTCGTAAGCCCAGGATAGTAGATTTTCTTCACCTCCGGACGGCTCTGCAACGCGTCGACAAAAGCAGCCGTCGTCGCCTGTTGGCGCTCGATGCGCGCAAAGAGCGTGCGCAAGCCGCGCAGCGCCAGATAACAATCGAACGGCGCACCCCCGACGCCTGTGCAGTTCGCCCACCATGTGAGTTCTTCGCCAAGGTCAGCGGTTTTCGTCAGGACGGCCCCGCCGACAATATCGCTGTGGCCGTTGATAAACTTCGTCGTCGAATGAATGACGATATCGCAGCCGAACGAAATCGGTTTTTGCAACGCCGGCGACATGAATGTGTTGTCGGCGACGACGAGCGCACCCACTTTATGCGCGGCGGCGACACACTTGTCGATATCGGTGATGCAAAGCAGCGGATTGCTTGGCGTCTCGATCAGTAACAATTTCGGTTTCGCCGCCAAAGCTTCGTTGAGCGCTGCGTCATCCGTCTGATCAACAAAGACCACATTGAATTGTTGTTTAGCCGCGCGCGCCGACAGCAGTCGATAAACGCCGCCGTAACAGTTCGTCGGGGCCACGATCGTGTCGCCCGGCGATAAGAGACACAGAACAAGATCGACGGCGGCGATGCCGCTCGACGTGATGATCCCGCTGGCGGCGCCTTCGAGCTCGGCCAAGGCGCTGGCGAGCGTCGCGCGCGTGGGGTTTTCAGACCGCGAATAACTGTATTCCGGCTTCGCATCGAAATTACGCCATGCGAATGTGGATGTGAGGTGCAGCGCGGGCGCAACGGAACGATGATGTTCGTCCGCGCTAACGCCGATTGCGGCGGCGGCGGTTTCGGGATGGCGAGCGATAGACATTAGGCGGCTCCTTTCGGGGGTTGAACTGGGTGGGACGTCTCGGGGCTTGGAGTATTCTGATCAGCGGTCGCGTTAGCGGCGTCGCTCTCGATGAGTTTCAACGTGGCTTCGATGCGCTTGCCGTAAGAACCGATCTCCGGGTTGATCAGCTTTCGAAGTAACGGCCAAGCGCGCTGCGTCGCGGGTTGGCTCAGCATCACATAGCGATAGGAGCCCTTTTGGAACGGGGCCGTGCTGTCCGGTTCAGACATGCGGTAAAGCACGCCCGCCCCGGTGAAATTGACGACGAGGTAGACAAATTCTTCAGGCGTTATGCCGGCGCGGCGGAGGTCCTCGTCGCTGACGCCATGGAATTTCAGCGCGCTTGGAACGTCCTTCAGCATCGCTTCGGCCTGCGCCATTAAGGCGAAACTTGACGCTATGGCCGATGAGCGCCCTTGCCTCAAAGCGAAGGCGATAGTCGTCAGAAGCGAGAAGAACGAGACGAGCACGGCGACGCCCGCAACAATGATTTCAGTGGAAATCAGCGGCGACGCGGCCGCGCTCGCAGCGGCGATTTCCGCCTCCGCAGCGGCCGCGACGGCGGCTGTCCAGCCATGTAAAATAGCAAACGACATACGTTCACAACGCCTCAATTCGTGCGCCGTGTCTTAAGTCGTGCGGGGTGAAATAAATCGGAAGCGTGGAGAACTATCGCGTTGTTTCCACCCTTCGCTTTAGCGTGATTTATTTCGCGCCCGCAAGCTGAAGGGTTCAAATCGGCGCGTTACATCGATAGATACAATGCCAAAAAGCAGAGTCAACTAAAAATTTTGGATTTTTGAGATTTTGCACTCACCGCCGAAATGCGGCCTGTGCACTGCAGATGGTCAGCACCAACGAACTAACGTAAAAAAACAGGACGACCGTGTGGTCGTCCTGTTTTCCGTATCATGATTAAAAGCGCGCTGCGCCTTCGTTACGCAGCGTTAAGCTTCTCCGTCAGCGTAGAAATCTCTGCACTGATCGATTTCTCCACGTCGGTGACATATTTCACCATGCCCGCCAGAAGCTCTTCGCTGTAGCTTTCGTCGCTCGCCTCAAGCGTCGCAGCTGCTTCGTCCATATCCGCTTTTGCGGCCACCGCCGTCTCATGCCAGGCGCGCAACTGATCAATGCCTTCCTGCGCAGCGTCCTTTTCAACAGCAGTCGCGTCCGTCTCAGCCGCGGCGGCGACTGCGCGGCGGATTGACTTCACCGTTCTTGAGTATTCCGTCGAGACGGTGAGCGATCGCTTCACAATCGCATTGAGTTTAGTGACAGTCTCCGTTGTAAAGGCCGGCTTGATTTCATCGAGCGTCACCTCAGCGACTTCGCGACCAATCACCGAACCGGGTACGTCCTGGCGCGTGTACTTAGGTTCGTCCTTTTCCGACTTCGCATCTTGTGCCGGCGCGTCAGTGACTTGATCGGCAGTCGCATCAGGCGCCGAACTTTCATCACTCGCACCACCGCATGAGGCCAACAAAACCAACGAACCCAAGCAAGCGAGGTACTTCATTACTTTCTCCACAATCACAGTCCCCATAAAATTCTAAATCTTCCCTACGCATCCTATCGGCAATGACCAGCGAAGCAAATTACTGTTTTGCACAACACTTTTAATAACCGAAACGCTTTAGGGGGCGCCGCCGACTTGGCGGTTTATTTACGCGCAAAGATGCCGCTCCCCAGAAGGAGCGGCATCTTCAATATTCACACATTCAAAAAGAATTGAATGTTAAGGCCGATACGGCATTACTCCGAATCGCGAAGACCTTCCGGGCGACGTTCCCTTACAGGCTGGAACGCGCGAATGTCGTTCAAAATCCAACTGGCGATATTTTCACCAAGCGCCTGACCTTGCGTATCGTCATAAGCCCAATGTACGCCGTTATCGATGCGACTAATCCCATTTGAAATTTGCGCATCGGTCAACGTATTGAACAAGATCGGAACCAGCGGACGCGGCGTGCCGCTCGGATCGACGCCCTCGCCGTTATATTCGTCGGAGACCCACGTATAAGGCGTGTCGTCGCCGAAGAAGTCTGCGAGGATTTGCATCGTCACAGCGCCGAATGTCGCGTGACCTGATGGATACGCCGGGAATGGCGGGGTCGGACGAATAAAGTCCTCGCCGTCAGGCAGCTCGACATTGATGATAGACGCCCC
The DNA here is from genome assembly GCA_038534195.1 of Pseudomonadota bacterium. Lineage (GTDB taxonomy): Bacteria > Pseudomonadota > Alphaproteobacteria > Caulobacterales > Parvularculaceae > JAJFFW01. The sequence continues at coordinate 45,061 of JBCAXE010000004.1, read as the reverse complement.
CACTGGGTCCCAGGTGGGATCGACTTGCGTATCAGCAACGCCGTCATCAATGCGAATACCGGTCACGGGACGCCAGTAATTGTAGAAGTACTTACTGTCCCAAGCGGCGACGCCAGTGTCGCCGATCGCAGCATTGACCATGGCGATCGGACGCGCGATGTCCATCGGATCCGCATCACACGACTCCGGATCGTCAACGAGAATATCGTTCGGATCATCGCAACCGAGTTCCTGCAGAATGACGCCGATAGCGTACTGGTTATAAGCACGAGGCGGCGTACCCAGAAGCGGCACCGCATCGTAACCCCAGTAGTTGCCATTGAAACGCGTCGCTGGCGTTGAGGTCGACGGCGTGTTCACATTTTCCGGTGAACCACCACGCGCTGCAACCTGATTATAGGCCGCGATATATTCCTCAGAACCCGGCTCCGGTGGAGGCGGAATACGGAATTGATCGCCAGAGGAGAGCGTGAACGGCGTCACGCCGCCCCAGAACGCGCCGAGCGACACGTTAAAGTTCAGGACGTCGAACTCCGGCGTGTTGGGGTCAGGCGTCCAGTCGAACGGGCTGACGGCTCCGTCATTGACGTTGCCGCCACGGAATGTAGCCGTACCGTCAGCAACGCGTCCGCCGTCGCCGAATGACGGTTCCGCGTCAGTTGAATTGTCATTCGACCGTGCGCGCAACATCGCCCGCGCCGCTCTAACGCCAACGCGGCGACCATTCAGGAATTCGCGATCAGTGGTGGCGAGACCGATCTGATCGAGATCCGATTCAAAGATGCTGGTGAGCACGTCTTCCCGCCATGGGAACAATGCGCGTTGCATCTCAAAAGAAGCAAACGCTATCGCCACATCCATCGACGCGTTACGCGCACGTGGAACACCATTATTGTAGTTGAAGAATTCACGCTCAAACGCGTTCATGGCGTCATAAACTGCGATTTGGACCATGGCCAAAGCGCGGCTTGTCCGGCCGGGGCCGCCCTGAACGAACGGCGGCAAACCGCCAAACTCGTCAGAACCCGTATGATCGAGCGCGATCGAGTCCAGGAGCACATTGTGCCAGAAGATGAACCGGTCGGCTGTCGTCTCCAACGCAGGCGCTGTCGTTTGCGCATTCAGGCGCGCGATGACGCTTTGCGTCAATTCAGACTTACTCGTCTGACCGAGATAGCCGAGTTTTTGGATGTCCGTAAACTTCTGCGACGTATCTTCTTGCGCGAAAGCCGGCGCGGCTGCAATGAGCGGCGCAGCCGCTACAGCGCATGCAAGCGCTTTAGAAAATTTTGAGTGGAATTTTGTCAAGTTTTCTCTCCGTATGATCAAGCGATACACTTGTCACATCGTCTATGCGTGAAATGTGAGTGCACGAAGCCGTCATCTACGAAGACAAGGTCCTTCGCAAATCACGCGGCGGCGACCAATTGATCACCGCCGTACGCTAATTGTGGTATCCCATTTCTCTCCCATAAACCGTTTCGGAAACCACGAGCAAAAAGGATCCGATCAGGTGAGCTGCAAGACTTTGCAACATATTTTCTATCTAACGACTTGTTGGTTATGTCAACATGATGTGTACTGAGAATGCAGAATAACACTTCCGATCGTTGGAAGATTATCAATCGTTCACTTGAAAAAATTGGAACCGCCGTTCTTACCGCGGCCAGGCTAAATATGGAGATTTGTATCGTGAAAGGCAACTCTCGCAACATAAAGCTGCAACCATTGCGAAGAATACGTCAATGGTTTTCTATCGCTCAGTATAATGAGCATAAATTTTTATCAAAAGGGTGATCCAAACAATCGAAAGAAAACGCCCGGATTCTTAAATTTAAATTGGAACAGAAATTCTGTTCGCAGGCGCAGCATCTGGTAGGTCAATGACTCGTTTCAGCGAGACCTTTTTGAACTCGCATTTATCCAGAATTGACCACGCGGACGCGCGGATATCCAGAATTGACCACGCGAACGCGCGGATCAAAGCGCGCAAAGGACGAAGGATGAGGCGAACTCGTATCGTTGAGCGGCGTTCCTATGACGGGCGGGCTCGAATTAATGGTGCGGCCGAGAAGACTCGAACTTCCACCCGTGTTACCGGACAGCGACCTCAACGCTGCGCGTCTACCAATTCCGCCACGGCCGCACTTGTATTCGCTCGCAAATGAGGTGTTTTGAGCGAGCGGCGGAAATAGCAGGCTCGCGCGCCACTCTCAAGCCCTAATTCATTGATCTTGCGGGTCAGACGTAGACGGCGTCTGCGGGCGCGACCTCGACATTGACGCGCTCGCCGTCCAAGAGCACGCGCCCCTGCCCCACGGGCAGACCGTTGGCGAGAATCTTCAGGGGTTGCGAGCCATCGCCGCCGATCGGGATCACCGCGCCGCGGCCCAGGGACAACAGGCGCTCCAGCGGCATTTCAGCGCTCCCCACAATAATAGTGAGTTCGACTTCTATATCATTGACCGAGGCCATAGACTGGAGGGCCGCCCCTTTTTCACGCAACTGGTGAGGAGCTTGCCCGATTTTGGTTAGACCGTCGTTAATCGCGAGCCGACAAGGCGATCTATCGGTCGGATGGGCGCATTCGGATGAGCTTGTAGACTATGAACAAGCCGTTAACGCCATGGAGGCGCACGTGGCCGCGATGCGCGCGGATGAGGCCGACGAGCTCGTCTGGCTCCTGGAACACCCGCCTCTTTATACCGCTGGGACGAGCGCAAAAACGGGCGATCTGCGCAACCCGCACTTCCCGGTTTATAAGTCAGCGCGCGGCGGCCAATACACGTATCACGGTCCAGGTCAGCGGGTCGCTTACGCGATGCTCGACCTACGTAAACGTGGACGGGACGTGCGCGTCTTTGTGGCGACGCTTGAAGCGTGGATCATTGCGGCGCTGGCGCGGTTCAATGTGGACGGCGAACGGCGCGACGACCGTGTCGGCGTATGGGTCGACCGCACCGCGCCTGGCGAGCCCCAGCGCGAAGACAAGATCGCGGCCATCGGCGTGCGCCTGCGCCACTGGATTAGTTTTCACGGGATATCCCTGAATGTGGAGCCTGACCTCAGCCATTTCAGCGGCGTCGTCCCATGCGGCATCGACGAGCCGGGTCTCGGCGTCACGAGCCTTGTGGATCTCGGCTTGCCGGTGACCATGGACGACGCCGACGACGCCCTGCGCAGGGCGTTTGAGGAGATCTTCGGGCCGACGCACGACGCTGCGGCGCCCGCCCTATCACCCGGAAAATGACATTTTGGACAGGGTCTCTAGTCTTTACGAGCGAGCAATTTAATATCGCCACGCTTGTAGAACCCAAGCGGGCAAAGAGGAGTCATCTGGATGACAATCGGAGTTTTGTTGAAGGCCGGCGCCGCAATTCTGGCGCTCAACAGCGTTGCAGCGGCGCAGATCGTCGGCGCTCTCCCGGAGGAAGAGCCGGCGGAGCAGGAAGCGGCCGCGCAGCCTGAGCCCAGCGAGGAGACGGCGACGCCCGTCGCCGAGAGCCCGATTGAAGCGTTGACCACAGAGGCAGCCGAGGGTCCCGAGCCGCTCGTCGAAACGGATGCGGCCCCCGCAGAGCCAGCCGAGACAGTCCCGGCGCAGGCGCCGGAATTGGAGACACCATCGCTGACAGCGGAAGCAGAGCCGGAAAACGAAGAAGCCACCGAAGAAGAGCCCGTCAACGAAGACGAGATCGCGGACAAATTGAATTCCATGCAGCAACTGCAACAGTCAGTAACGCTGACGCGGTCGATCAACGGCGAAGTCGCCGAATCGGAAAAGCGCATCATCACCTATTCGCGCGGAGCGCCGGTCCGGGCGACCGAAGCCGGCGTCAGTGAAGTGGAAGCGCTGAAAGCAGCGTTCGATCAAGCGGTCCTCACCCGCCCCGAAGCGCTCGAAGAAGCGAAGCTTGACTTTATCCTCGCCGACAAGAACCGCGACGGCGCGATGAACGTTGAAGAATTTGTGAGCCTTGTGGAAACGTGGCGTGAAAACAGCAAACGCTTCGTCGAAGCACCGTCAGAAGACGTGGCGCGCGATCGTCAGTATAACGCCTTTCTGAGAGAAATTGATCCTGACGCGGCGAAAAATGAAGCCGCCGCGAAAGCGCGGAAGAAGTTCACCTTTATGGCCGGCGCGTCGCAAACCCTGAGCCAAAAGGAGTATATCGCGGAATATCTCGTCGATTTCGACGCCATGGACGAGAACAGCGACACATTTCTGAAAGCGGAAGAGCTATTGCAGTTCCGCGCCGCCAATCGCGGCGACACGATGCGCCCGGCGGCGGCGGACGAAGACACAGCGGTTACGCCGGCGTCAGCGCCAGAAATCGAACAATAGCGCCGAACTCCCGTTCCAGGGCGCGCTCGCGGTCCTTCGCTTCTGCGTCGGTCCCCCAGCGCTCTTCCTGAAAGCGTTCGTCGAGGCGGGAGGCCGCGAATATTTCGCCGGGCTCATTGGCCCCCGTCGCGAGAGAAACTGCGAGCACCGCAGAACCTGTAATCTCGGTTGCGCACTTAACCGCGAGGAGATGGTCAAGCCGCAGGCCTGACAGGAATTCGTCTGCGCGCGCCAACGCCTCAGCCGATTGCGACGTCGCGATGACCCCGGTCACCGTGCGCAGCGGCGTCCCGAACACCGACGCCCAACGCTCAAGATAAGGGTCCCAAACCTCGCATTGGCGCCCGGCGAGCGCCGCCGGCTCCCCAGCGCGGTAACATAAAAGATCCGACTGCAGATAATCGGTCACCGTGCGCCGCCAGGCGTCTTGTTCCGCCTCGCCAAGATCGATCAGCGTCGCCAATAATTTCGTCAGCGGCATGCGCGAGGTGTCGATCTCTTCATCGACGTCGGCCCATTCCTGCGCCACTGCTTGCGCAAGGCCCTCATGCGGGGTGGCGAGCGCGTTGCGCAGAGGCGTTTTCGCAACGCGCCCGTCAAGATGGATGGCGAATGCACCGTCCTCGCCCGCCGCAGCCTCAGCGCGTTCATAAAACCGTTTCGGCCCTTTGGCGCTGTCCGCCAGTTGCGTCATGGGCGCACCTCCGGCCAGACAATTTCCGCATTTGCATCAAAATTGAAAAATCGCCATGTCTCAGCCATGTGGCCGTGAAGGGGCGCAGTGATGACGGTTCGAGCGCCCGTTTTCGGATGCGGGAAAACCATGGTGCGGCAGAACAGGTGCAACGCCTCATCGACGCCGTCGATAAGCGCGGCGGGGCCGCCATATTTCCGGTCGCCGACGATGGGCGCGCCGATCGCCGCGCAGTGGACGCGCAATTGGTGCTTGCGACCCGTGACCGGGCGCAAGGCGAGAAACGAGACGCCGTGACCCGCTTCATCGATGGTCTGGAAATCAGTGAGCGCTTTGCGCGCGTCTTCCCCTTCCGCCGGCGTGACGCGCTCCTGCTCGCCCTTGCCGATGCGCACCATGCGCTGCGCAATCTTCATATCGATCGTCCCTTCGCGCGGGCGCGGCGATCCGGCGACAAGGGCCCAATAGGTTTTCTCAACCTCATGGCGCTGGAAGGCGCCGCCGAGCTTCGACGCCGCGCCCCGCGTTTTCGCAAGCAGCAGCAATCCGCCTGTGTCGCGATCCAACCGGTGCACCAGGCGCGCACGCTCGCCGTCTTTTTCGAGCGCGCCCAGCATCCCGTCAATGTGGCGCGCGGTTTTCGCCCCGCCCTGCACGGCGAGGCCGAAAGGCTTATTCAACGCGATGATCGCGTCGTCTTCAAAAATGATCAGCTCACGCAGGAATGCGGCGTCCTCATCGCGCCGGTGAGCCGGATAGGCTGCGCGGACGGTGCGCGGCTCACTCTCTTCGAGCGGCGGCACCCGCACCGTCTCGCCCGCTTCGAGACGCCGGCTCGCCTTGATGCGCCCGCCGTCAACCCGGATCTGCCCCTTACGGAGGAGTTTTTCCAATTGCCCGTGACGCACCGCCGGAAAATGCGTCTTGAACCATCGGTCAAGCCGCATTCCCGCATCAGCGTCGGAAACCGTGCGCATTTGAACGCCGCTCACAAGACCGCCCTCGCAATGGCGAACCCAAGCAGCAATCCGGCGATGGAAAGCGCCACCGATCCCAACAGATACCCCCCGCCCGCCAGATAAGCCTTGTCGCGGAAGAGCATTACCGCATCGAGCGAAAATGTGGAGAATGTGGTGAAAGCGCCGAGCATGCCCACGGAAAGAAAAGCGCGCACCTCCGGCGAGGCCGGTTCGCGCATGGACAGCCAGACAATCAAGACGCCCATCAAAAAAGCGCCTGTGACATTGGCGATAAACGTTCCCCACGGAAAATACGGCCCGAAAGCGCGCAGCGCCAATTGCGAGACGCCGTGGCGCGCCATCGCGCCAAGCGCCCCGCCAGCGCCGACCGCCAGCCATATGGAAGGACTATTCACCGTTCACATCCTTTGGAAAGGCGAGAGGAGTAACCCCAAAAAGGTTTTCTCTTCAACACCTTCCACGCCTATTTTCATCTCCGGCGTACGTTTGGTGGCGCTTCGCGTGCGAAAGACCGGGTCCCACAGGCTGAGAATGCTCGCATAGTTAGAGTCGGTATCCGCGCGTTTTGCGTGGTGATGCACCCAGTGGATCGACGGCGTAACGATGATTTTCGACAAGGCGCTCTCAAGCCGCGCTGGCAACCGCACATTGGAATGGTGAAAGAACGACGACGCGGCCAGCACAGTCTCGTAGATCACAAGGTGCGTGAACGGAATCGACAGGGCGAGAATGGGGATCAACCGAAGCAGCGCCGAAAAGGCAATTTCGCCCACATGAAACCGGACCGCCGACGTCGTATCGAGATGTTCATCGAGATGGTGGGGCGCGTGAAGGCGCCACATGGCCGGGACTTCGTGATAAGCCCGATGGATCCAATAGGTCCATAAATCGAGCGCCAACAGGCTGAGCGCGAGACCGGCGGCGCCTGTCAGGATCTCGGGGCGGGTCCACAAATGATGGCCGTCCGCCCACAGCGCCAGCGGCAGAACGAAGAGCGGCGACAAGACGAGCGTCAGCACCCACAGGCTGGCGTTGCGCGCCAGACGGCCGGGGCCTTTGCGCTCGGGCGATGCGCGAAAGAGGCGTTCCAACAAAAAGAGTGATGCGAACCAGACGGCGAGCGCGGCGCCTTTAACGACAGCGGGGTCCACTACGCGTCTCCTCTCGGTTTTCGGTGTTTTTCCCAGAACGCCAGTCGTTTTTTGATTTCCTTGTCGAACCCATAATCGGATGGATCATAAAACCGCCGCCGCTCCATATCCGGCGGGAAGTAATCAAGCCCGGCGAAGTTTTTCTCTGTGTCATGATCATATTCATAGCCTTCGCCGTATCCCATCTCTTTCATCATCTTCGTCGGCGCGTTCATCGCGTGCATGGGCGGCGTCAGCGATCCGGTCTCTTTCGCCGCGATTTTCGCGCGAACAAAAGCGGCGTGAGAGCGGTTCGATTTGGGCGCCGTGCCCAGATAAGCGACGAGCTGGCCGATGGCGATTTCGCCTTCGGGCTGTCCGAGAAATTCATAAGCGTCTTTCGCGGCGATCGCGAGCGGCAAGGCCTGCGGATCGGCGTTGCCGATATCTTCAGAGGCGATCACCACAAGGCGGCGCAACACAAAGCGCGGGTCCTCGCCCGCCGTGATCATCCGCGCAGCCCAATAGAGCGCGGCGTCCACATCTGATCCGCGAATGGATTTTTGCAGCGCGCTGGCGAGATTGTAGTGCCCCTCCTGCGCCTTGTCATAGATGGGCGCGCGCCTTTGAACGAATGCGCCGAGCGCCGGCTGATCGATGGGCGGCCGGTCCGCCGGCTCGGCGAACAGCTCCTCGGCGAGATTGAGCAAAAACCGTCCGTCGCCGTCCGCCATGCCGATAAGACTGGCGCGCGCCTCCGCCGTTAAAGGCAGCGTCCGGCCCTCGCTCGCTTCTGCACGCGTAAGCAGTTTTTCAAGCGCCGCCTCATCGAGACGGTTCAAGGTGAACACTTGCGCCCGTGAAAGGACCGCCGGGTTTAGCTCAAACGACGGGTTCTCGGTCGTCGCGCCCACAAGCGTGATCACGCCGGATTCCAGGTGCGGCAGGAACCCATCCTGCTGGGACCGGTTGAAGCGATGGATTTCGTCAACAAAAAGGAGCGTGCCCTTGCCCGTCTGGCGGCGCGCCTTCGCCTGGTCGAAAACTTTGCGCAATTCCGCGACGCCGGAGAAAATCGCTGATATTTGTACGAATTCGAGATCGGTCTCGTCGGCGAGCAGCCGTGCGATGGTCGTCTTGCCGACGCCGGGCGGTCCCCACAAGATCATCGATGAGAGCCGCCCCGCCGCCAGCATCCGCGCAATCGGCGCGCCCTCGCCGAGCAAATGATCCTGACCGATAACCTCGCCGAGCGTCGCCGGGCGAAGCTTATCCGCCAGCGGACGCGGCGCGTCAGCTTGCATGTTGGCGGATTGAAAGAGATCGGACATCAGCGGGCGGGCTCCTCGTCGGTTTCAGCCTCCCATTATAGGGCGCCCCACAAGGGGGGTGCATAAGTTTCCCACAAATTGTCCAGTATCTATCAAAAAAGCCCGTCATTGTTGACGCGCGCAACAGACTGGACCGACCGATTGTTAGTTAACGCCCCACCCTCCAGGGCACGACGCGCTGGCCGGTGTCCACCTGGATGTCCCAGCTTCGCGCCGCCCTTTCGATTTCCCGCTGCAGATCCTTCGTGGTCTCAACACGTCTTCCGTTAACGGACAAAATCCGATAGCCGCGGCGCAGGCCTTTGCGCGCGGCATAACTGCGGCGCGTCGTTTCGGTGACGACAACGCCGGTCAGGAGCGGATCAAGCCCGATCTCTTCATTGTAACGTGGGGACAGGTTCGCCACGACGACGCCGTTCAGCGGATGATTGCCCTCAAGGAGGCGCGGATCGGGCGCAGGCGTTTCGGGCGGCAGCGAGAAGGTGACGTTCGCTTCCTTGCGCTGCCCTTTGCGCAAAAACGCCACTTTCGCAGAGTCGCCGTCATTCCTGATGCCGACGCGATAGCGCAGCGTTTCGGCGTCATAGACCGGCTTGCCGTCAATCTCGATCACGACGTCGCCGGCTTTGAGGCCCGCCTTCGCCGCCGGGCCGCCTTTCCAGAGATCCTCAACGAGCGCGCCCGCCGGCCGGTCGAGGTTCATGGCGCGCGCAATGTCGGCTGTCACCGTGTTCGTGGACGCGCCGATCCATGGACGCTGCAGGACCCCGCCATTGACGGCGGTCGCCAGAACTTGCTGGACGAGACGGGCCGGAATCGCGAAGCCGATGCCGTTGGAGCCGCCCGAGCGGGAATAGATCGCCGTATTGACGCCGATCAGCTTGCCGTCGAGATCAACGAGCGCGCCGCCTGAATTACCGGGATTAATCGCAGCGTCCGTCTGTATAAAGAATTGATAATCGGAAATCGAGACCGCGGTGCGCGCCAGCGCCGAAATGATCCCGTTAGTCACCGTCTGGCCGACCCCGAACGGATTACCGATCGCCAGCACCACATCGCCGACTTCAATCGCGTCGGAATTGGCGAATTCCAGAAACGGCAAGGGCTCATCGACCGAAATCTGCAACACCGCAAGATCGGTCTGCGGATCGGTGAAAAGCAGGTCCGCTTCAAATTCGCGGCGGTCCGCGAAAACGACCTTAATCTCCGTCATATTCTCGATGACGTGATTATTGGTGACGATCACGCCATCTGGACTGACGATCACGCCGGAGCCGAGCGAGCTTTGTTCACGCGGCGTCATGCGTCCGAAGAAGCGATCAAAGAACGGATCGCCCGTGGTCCGGCGCTGCGCGACACGTTTAGTGAAGATGTTGACGACCGCGGGCGCCGCCTGATCCACAATCGGCGCAAAGGATAGCTGAACCTCCGCCATGCTTTCCGGCACGACGCGCGGCTTTGCGGTGATGACCTCGCCCTGCATCTCGTCGGGTTCCTGCGCGGCGCAGGCGGACCCGGCGAGCACGCACCATGCGGTCAGAGACAGAAATAACTGGCGGATCATAAGGCGGCTCCTGATAGGCGAAGCCCTAAATTACCGGCGTCGGGGACGGCGATCAATGCGCATTATTCCGGGCGTCTTTCGATAACCAGAAACGGCCGGCCTTTATGCATGGGGGAGAGAACAAGGCCGGCCGTCCTATACGCAGCGGAGCGATGGGGGGGGGGAGCGCGCCCCGCCGCGCAATTTTGAAACCACGGGGCGCTAGTATTTCCTGAACTTCTTCGCCCGCTTCAATTTCTTGACGCCGACATGGGCGCCGTCATGGTGGAAATGACGATCATGCCGGGAGAAAGCGCGTTTGTGGTGCAGGCCGTAACCGCGATGGCCGTAATATTTGCGCGCGCCGAACCGCGACCGCTTTGAAAAACTGCGGCCGTGATAGCCGTGGCGGTTGAAACTGCGTCCCCCGCCGCGAAAATGCCGGCGTGATTTGTACCCCGCTTCCACGTAAAGCGTATCTGAGTCCGCGTATGGCGCGCGTTCCCCATCATACCCTGCGGTGATTACCGCGGCGGGCGCTTTATAGGTGGCGGCTTCGGCGTTGGCCGGAGCGAAGGCGGACACTGCTGCGACGGCGGCGCTTGCGACGATCACTTTCAACGGGGACATTGTCTTTTTCCTTTTCGTTTGCGTCATGCAGAAGACGTGGGGACGCGCGCGCTCACACGCCAACGACAATCGCGTGATTGGAAAGTGAGAAGGATTGGACGTCAGGACGCCTTATTCGGCGGCCGTCGCTGTGGTTTCACGGCCGATGAAGCCGCCGGACTGGCGCGCCCAGAGGTCCGCGTAAAGGCCGCCGCTGGCGACGAGTTCGTCATGGGTTCCGGTCTCCACAATCGACCCGGCGTCGAGGACAACGAGCCTGTCCATCTCAGCAATCGTGGATAAGCGGTGCGCAATAGCGATCACGGTCTTGCCTTCCATCAGCTCAAAGAGGTTTTCCTGAATCGCCGCTTCCACTTCTGAATCGAGCGCCGATGTCGCCTCATCGAGGACAAGGATCGGCGCGTCTTTCAGGAAGATACGCGCGAGCGCAATCCGTTGACGCTGTCCGCCAGAGAGCTTCACGCCCCGCTCGCCCACATGGGCGTCAAGGCCCTTGCGCTCCTTCTGATCCTCCAGATCGAGAATGAACTGGTCGGCGTTCGCGCGCCGTATCGCTGCGGCGATCTCTTCGTCACTGGCGCCCGGCCGTCCGTAGGCGATGTTTTCCCGAATTGACCGGTGCAATAGAGACGTATCCTGCGTGACCACAGCAATGGCGGCGCGCAAGGAATCCTGGCTGACATGGGCGATGTCCTGACCGTCGATCAGGATGCGCCCGCCTTCCAGGTCGTAAAAGCGTAGCAGGAGATTGGTGAGCGTCGTCTTGCCGGCGCCGGAGCGGCCCACAAGCCCGATCTTCTCGCCCGGCTTGATGGCGAGCGACAAATCCTCAATGACGCCCGCGCCTTTGCCGTAATGAAAACGAATGTTTTCGAACGCGACCGCCCCTTCCCGCACATCCAGCGGACCCGCGTCCGGCGCATCGACGACGGTGACGGGCCGGTTCAACATTTCCATGCCGTCGTGAATGACGCCGAGATTTTCGAACAATGCAGACACCTCCCACATGATCCATTGGGACATGCCGTTAATGCGCAAGGCGAGCGCGATGGCGACCGCGATGGCGCCCACCGAGACCAGTTGCCCGAGCCAGAGCTGAATGGCGATCGCGGCGATCAGGAACACAACCACGCTGTTGTTCAGATAGGTCATCACATAAAACTGTGTGACGAGCCGCATCTGCGGATGCACGGTTCCCAAAAACTCGTCCATGCTCTCGCGCGCATAGGCTTCTTCACGGCCCGAATGGGAGAACAGCTTCACCGTCGTGATGTTCGTGTAGCTATCGACGATACGCCCGGTCATTTTGGACCGGGCGTCGGCCTGGCGCTCGGAGGTCTTCTGGAGGCGCGGCACGCAATACCAGATGATGGCGGCATAGATGAAGAACCAAACGACGATGGGCGCGGCGAGCCGCCAGTCAGCGCTCGCGATCAAGATCAGCATCGTGAGGAAATAGACGGCCACATATACGAGGATATCGAGGATCTTCATCACCGCTTCGCGCACGGCGAGCGATGTCTGCATCACTTTGGTGGCGACGCGGCCAGCGAACTCGTCGGCGAAGAAAGAAAGGCTCTGGCGCAGGAGCAATCGGTGCATCCGCCAGCGCGCGCTCATGGGGAAATTGCCGAGGAGCGACTGGTGCATCACGAGCGAGTTGAGCGCCGCGGCAAGCGGCAGCCCCACCAGTAGCACGCCGGCCATAAAGAGCAGCTTGCCGCCTTCCCTGTCCAGAAAACCGTCGCGCTCGGAAGCCGCAAGCCAGTCCACCAGTTGGCCAAGAAACCCGAACAACATAACCTCGCCCACAGCGATCACCGCGGACAATAGAGACAGCGCGATCAGCCAGGGCTTCGCATCTTTTGAATAATACCAACAAAAGTTGAACAGCTTTTCGGGCGGCGCGCCGGCGCGCGTCCCCGGAAAAGGCGGCAGACGGTTTTCAAACCAGGTGAAGAGCCGACGCTGAACCATGGCGCGGAATATGGGGCCACGGCGTGGGTTTGGAAAGGCTTTAAGAGCAACAAACGGCAATTGGACGTCGCGTTTAAAAGCGCCCGCCCCGGGCCAGTCCCGAAATTTCGGACGGCTAGAATCACTCCAAAGCTCCGCCGCATGTTGCCCTGAGCGCGTCGCGCCGTTTATCGTTCCATTGCAACATTAAGGGGGAAATCATGAGCAGAACTGTAATAAGAACCGTCGGCGCTATTGCGTTCGTCTTGATCGGCGGCTGCTCGTCAGTCAGCAATCAGTTAACGGATATTGTTTTTATCCCGAACGCAAACTCCGACAAGAGCCTGAAGGAGCGCGTCGAGATCGAGCTGGCTTACACCCGTACCAGTAAGGCGCGGCAAGAGTGCAATCCGGAAGTATCGTCGTTCGGGATCGCGGGGGCGACGGGGGCCGGAAAAATTGCAGAAATTGCCGTCGAACAAGTAAGTAAAGCGCTGAAGGACGAAGCAAAACGTTACACCGCTACCTATTCAGGAACAGCGGCGAGCGACGTCTTTTATCATGGGGAACCGGACAACGATCAGACGCCTGACCCAATAGCCGCAAAATGCCGCGAAGAAAAAACACAGCGCATAATGACAAAGATGAAGTTCGCAGGCTTCAAACTCACGCGCTACGTGAAAAAGCATGCGAAAGCGGCTGACGAAATCGATGCGATTTCCATTTGCGCCATCGCGTTACCGACGCCGAATGATCAATTCTTCTATCTCGCACCAGTCGCATACTCCATGCGCTACTCGAAGGCGAAACTCATCGCATTCGATATGCTTTCCCCGTTTGGTGTGGACATTCTCAATCCGTGGGAAATTATTACCGACCCGCTGACCGGCGCCGGCCCCACTCTCCCACCCGCAGACAATGATATAGATGTGACAGCCGCGGTCACCTTTGACTATCTGCATTACGACAAAGAGGGAAAGATCGCATCGACCAAAGTCGGGCCGCAGAGTTTTGAGGTCAAGGGCGCTCGCGTAAGTGGAAAGCCGACCAACGGATATTTCTCTGCCTACAATCGATTTCGTAAGGACGTACTCAACGCAAATGAGGGAAATTACGAATTTACGTGCGGGACGCAAACAACAGGTAATGATATCGCGACCCTAAGAGATCGAATCCTCGATATTAGCCCGACAAATATCCATCGCCTGCGGCTTGGGTCAGATGCAAAGCTATACGCGAGCGCACCACGGGAAACGGGTAACGTTCAAGATAACGGCAACTTCATGCTCACCGTCGAGGTTACGGAATTCGATAGCTATGGAGAGCGCATCAAAGAAATCAATTCCGCCTTTGACGAGAATAAATCCGGCATCCAGGAAACGTTGACGAATATTTTGGAAGGCGAATAGTCACCTGCGTGGCGCGTACGGGGGATATAGCGGGCGCGCCCATCGACGCGCGAACTTTTGCCTTAACCGCCGGCGCGAAGCCCTGCGAGGCTTTCGTCGAGAAGCGCGACTTCTTTTTCAAGCGCCTCGCGCATGCGGCGCGCTTTGGTTTCGATCTTGTCGCCGGTCTTGCGCGTGGTGGCGCCCCAGGTGGCGAGCTCTTCGAGCGCGCCCGCCTGTTTTTCGACGGCGCGCACCGCTTTTTCGATGGCGTCAAAATCAGCCGCCTTACCGGCCGCATCCTCGCCAGCCCTCACGGCCATGGCCTTCGCAAGCGAGATCGCCGCGCGCAGGATCCAGTCGGACGCTTCGTCCTCTTCATCCCAGATGATGAAAATGTCATTGTCGATGCGGCGCAAGGGATCGAGCCCTTCCGGCGCCGTGCGTTTTGAGAACACGAACAACCCAATGTCGGCGCTGCGGTTTTTGCGCCCTGTCTCGATTTCCTCGCGCGCTTTTTGCACCGTGTAGGACGCATCCTGTTTCGCCTCGATCACGATCTTTGCGCCTGCCGCGCGGTTCTCCGGTCCGATCTCAATGACGATATCGCCCTTCTTGCAGTTTCGGATGACGCCTGTCGTCGCGCCGACGGGCGTTGCGATATCGTCTGCTTTCTGCGCGATCTCCTGGACGAAGGAGAGGAGCGTCGCCTCAAAATCGTCGCCATGCGCAGTCGAGCGCAACGCTTCGGCTTTGCGCGCGGCCATCTCGGTCAGACGCTCCATCACGTCAGCCTGGAACGTCGTTTGTTTCATAGCGAAGGCTTCGATCTGGTCGAGCATTTCTTTGCGCATGCGCGCGAGCGCCGAGCCGTCGCGGTCAAGCGAGAACTCATCATTGATGAGCTTCTGCGCGCGATCGACGCGTTGCACGAGGCGGGAGAGCGCTGAGTCCTCCCGGTCGAGGGAAAATTCAGAGACCGCGTCCGCCACCTGCTTTTGCAGCGCCTCGCCCGCGGCGCCATGTTTTTGCGTCAGTTCACGGATGGTGCGCGACAGCGCGCTATTGTCGTGGTCGAGCGAAAACTCCTTGAGGATCGCCTCGGTTTGCGCGGCGGCGCTTTCTTCAACGCTTTTGGCGACGCTCTGCGCGAGACCGTTTTCGGATGTAGGGTCAATCGCGCGCATAATCGGACTTTCCGGCCCCGTATAATCGCTCAGGGTTTTAACTAAGCTGGACCCATCGCCCGCCACCTGTTCGCGTAAGGCTCGCTCGAGGTCGCCGTCTTTTTTTACGAGGCGCTCGACTCGTTCGGCGAAGCGGCCCGACTGCGGATCAAAATAATCTTTAAGCGTCCTGTTGATTTCAGTGGAAACGGTTTCGCGATGCGCTGATAGCGCCGAGCCCATTTCCGTCAGCAATCGCTCGCCCTCGTCGCGCACGCGCGTGGCGTCGATCTGGCCCTGCGCCTGCTTCAACGCCAGAACGCCGATACGCAGCGCCGTGAGCGCGAGCTTGTCGCGACGGCGCCCTTCCGGCGCGGTCCGCAGGAACGCCTGCACTTCCGGATCGTCAATGGCGAGATCAAGCGTCAACAATGCCTCGTAGAGTTCATCGTCCCCGAGCGCCATATCGCTCTGTGTTTCCTGAAACATTGCAAAACCCTATCTGCGCAAAAGAACAAATAAAGAACATTTATCACGGCGTCAAATAAAAACGGCCCCACATAGGGGCCGTTAAAAACGTCATCGAGTCTGGGTCACGCGTCAATACGCGAAGGCGTTACGCCTCGTCGTCATCATCCTCGACGCCGATGACCGGACCAGAATCCAAGCCTTTTGCGCTTTCATCGCGATCAACAAACTCGATCACAGCAAGCGGGGCGTTGTCGCCATAGCGAAAGCCCGCTTTCATGATCCGGATATAGCCGCCGTCGCGTTCCGCATAGCGCGGGCCCAGGGTGTCAAAGAGCTTTTTCGCCATGTCTTTGTCGCGCAGGCGTGAGACGGCGAGGCGGCGCAAATGCAGCGCACGCTTTTCGTCGGCTGCGCCCTTCTTGGCGAGCGTCACGAGCTTTTCAACGATGGGGCGAAGTTCTTTCGCCTTCGGCAGCGTCGTGGTGATCTGCTCATGCTTGATGAGCGCGCAGGACATGTTCGCGAACATCGCTTTGCGGTGTTCGTGGGTCCGGTTCAGTTTGCGGTGCGCCATCCCGTGTCGCATGGGTATTTCTCCGTATAGATCGCCAGACGACCGGCGAGAATCAGTTGTTACTCTTCAAACTTCTTGGCAAGCTCTTCAATATTGTCCGGCGGCCAATCCGGCACGTCCATGCCGAGGTGAAGACCCAGGCCGGCGAGCACTTCTTTAATCTCGTTCAGCGACTTGCGGCCAAAATTCGGCGTACGGAGCATTTCTGCTTCCGTCTTCTGAATGAGATCGCCAATATAAACGATGTTGTCGTTTTTCAGGCAGTTGGCCGAACGTACAGACAGTTCCAGCTCGTCGACTTTACGCAAGAGCGCCGGGTTAAACGGAAGCTCTTCGCGCTCAGGCGCGGCGCCTTCCATCTTCGGCTCGTCAAAGTTGACGAAAATCTGCAACTGATCCTGGAGGATGCGTGCGGCGTAAGCGGCGGCATCTTCCGGCGAGACCGATCCATCCGTCTCAAGATCGAGGATCAGGCGATCGTAATCGAGAACCTGGCCTTCGCGGGTATTCTCAACGCGATAAGCGACGCGTTTGACCGGCGAATAGAGGCTGTCGACGGGGATAAGACCGATCGGCGCGTCTTCCGGCCGGTTGCGGTCCGCTTCCACATAGCCTTTCCCGGACTGCACCACGAGCTCCATGCGCAAGCTTGCGCCTTCATCGAGATGGCAGATCTCGTGGCTCTTATCGAGAATATCAACCGCAGCGTTCTCTTCAATGTCCGCAGCCGTCACGACGCCAGGCGTCGACTTCTTCAGGACGAGGCGCTTCGGCCCTTCCGCATGGCTGCGCAGGGAAAGCTGCTTTACGTTCAGAACAATGTCGGTGACGTCTTCGCGCACGCCGGGGATCGACGAGAATTCATGGACGACGCCGTCGATCTGGATCGAGGTGACGGCGGAACCCTGAAGCGACGACAATAGAATGCGGCGCAGGGCATTGCCGAGCGTCAGACCGAAGCCGCGCTCCAAAGGTTGCGCCACGATCGTCGCGCGGCGCGACGGGTCTGTGCCCGGCGTCACGTCGAGTTTCGTTGGGCGGATCAATTCTTGCCAGTTCTTTTCAACCACGTTGTTACGGTCTCCATCAGCAATTTCTATGAAGGGCCGGTCGTCCGGCCCCGAACAATTTTAGACGCGGCGGCGCTTGCGCGGACGGCATCCGTTATGGGGGATCGGCGTCACGTCGCGGATCATGTTGACGTTCAGACCCACGGACTGAAGCGCCCGCAGCGCGCTTTCGCGTCCCGAGCCCGGCCCGCGCACTTCCACGTTCACCGTTTGCAGGCCATGTTCCATGGCTTTCTTGGCGGCGTCTTCGGCGGCCAACTGCGCCGCATACGGCGTAGATTTGCGCGAGCCCTTAAAGCCCATACCGCCCGCGGACGACCAGGAAATCGCATTGCCCTGTTCGTCGGTGATCGTCACCATAGTGTTGTTGAAAGACGCGTTCACGTGCACGACGCCGGAGGTGATGTTTTTGCGCTCGCGCCGTTTCACGCGGCCTGCAGGTTGTTTCGCCATGTCAGCGTTCCTTATTTCTTCTTACCGGCGATCGGTTTCGCGGGGCCCTTGCGGGTGCGGGCGTTTGTGTGGGTGCGCTGGCCGCGAACCGGCAGGCCGCGACGATGGCGCAGGCCGCGATAGCAGCCCTGATCCATGAGGCGTTTGATATTCACTGCAACCTCGCGGCGCAGATCGCCTTCAACCATATAATCGCGGTCGATAGTTTCGCGGATTTGCAGGACTTCGGCGTCCGACAATTCGGAGACGCGGCGCTCACGCGGAATGCCCACAGCGGAGCAAATCTCGGTGGCTTTGGACGGGCCAATGCCATGGATGTAGCGCAACGCGATTTCAACGCGCTTGTTCGTCGGGATATTGACGCCTGCAATACGGGCCACGGGTCTACCTCTTCGTTTCAATTCCGCCGCGGAACGGCGCTTTTATTAGGTTCAAAGCAATAAAGCCCGCGCCGGTTCCCGCAAAAATCGGGGCCGAGCGAGCGAAGTCCTTAACGGCGGAACGCGTAGATATAGTCATCGCCCTGCCCCCGTCAACTGTTTCCGAGACCGCGTTTCAACTTCGCGTCCTCTATTTCATCAAGAATAGCGTCGACCTTTGCGGCGACCGCGTCGATCGTGCCCATGCCGTCCACTTTGTGCAGTTTTCCCTGCGCTTCGTAGAAGGGAATCAACGGCGCCGTCTGGTCGCGATAGACGCCCTGGCGCTTGCGGAAGGTCTCTTCATTGTCGTCGGCGCGGAGCGGTTTGCCGGCCTTTTTCGTCTCTTCGATCCGGGCTTTCAGGCGGTCGACGAGCTCTTCCTCATCGACCACGAGTTCGATCACCACGTCGAGCGACCGGCCGAGCTTTTCGAGGACGCGGTCGATCATTTCCGCCTGACCGACGGTGCGCACGGCGCCGTCGAGAATGAAGCCGCGCTCGCAGTCTTTCGCCTGGATGCGCTCGGAAATGATTTCCTCAATCACGTCGTCGGAAACGAGATCGCCAGCGTCCATAATCGCCTGAACGCGGTTGCCGAGCGCGGAGCCCGAGGCGACCGCGGCGCGCAACATGTCGCCCGTGGAGAGTTGAGGGATCGCGCGCGTGTCGACGATGCGCTGCGCCTGCGTGCCCTTGCCGGCGCCGGGCGGCCCGAGAAGAATGAGAATCATCGCGCTCTCCCGCCGCGCAGTTTCGATTTCTTGATCAGGCTTTCATATTGCTGCGCCACCAGATAGCCTTGGATCTGCGCAACCGTATCGAGCGTGACCGAGACAACGATCAGAAGCGAGGTGCCGCCGAGATAGACGGGAATACTCGGATAGTTGGCGCGCAGGAATTCCGGCATCAAACACACGAAAGTCAGATAGGCGGCGCCGATCACCGTCAGCCTTGTCATCAGGAAGTCGAGATATTCCGCTGTGCGCGCGCCCGGACGGTAGCCCTGAATGAAGCCGCCATATTTCTTCAGATTATCGGCCACATCTTCGGTGTTGAAGACCACCGATGTGTAGACGAAGGTGAAGAGGATAATGCCAACCGCGTAGAGCCCCATGTAAAGCGGCTTGCCCGGCGCGAACCAGATCTGAAGGTTCTGCAGGAACTCAGGCGAATTATCGCCGATGGCGCCCGCCGCTGTCGCCGGCAGCAGCAACAATGACGATGCGAAGATCGGTGGGATCACGCCCGACGGGTTCAATTTCAACGGCAAATGCGATTTCTCACCCTGGGTCATCTTCTGGCCCACTTGCCGGCGCGGATACTGAACAAGAACGCGGCGCTGCGATCGTTCCATGAAGACGACAAAGGCGATCAGCGCCAGCGACATCAGGATAACGAGAACAACGACGCCGCCGGGTAAAGTCTGTCCGCCGCCCGCCGTACCGCTGCCCAGCGCAAGAAGACCAGCCGCCGCTCGCGGCAATTCCGCGACGATCCCGGCGAAGATGATCAGCGAGACGCCGTTGCCGACGCCGCGCGCTGTAATCTGTTCGCCAAGCCACAACAGGAACATGACGCCGCCCACAAGCGTGACCACCGTCGTTAAGAGGAAGAACGGTCCTGGATCGGTCACCACCGGAATGCCGCCTGAGGCGTTCGTCGGCGCTTGTAAGCTCACCGCGATGAAATAACCCTGCAATGTGGCGAGAAAGACCGTCAGATAGCGCGTATATTGATTAATTTGTCGCCGTCCCTGCTCGCCCTCTTTTTTGATGGCTTCAAGCGAGGGAATAACGGCCGTCATCAGGGTCATGATGATCGACGCCGAAATGTACGGCATGATGTTCAGGGCGAAGATCGCCATCCGTTCCACGGCGCCGCCAGCGAAGATGTTCAGCGTGCCGAGAAGACCGCCCTGCTGGGATTGGAACTGCTGCGCGTAGGCGACGGGGTTGATGCCCGGGATCGGGATATAAGTGCCGAGCCGGTAGACGATCAGCGCCCCAAGCGTGAAAAGCAATCGCTTCTTCAGCTCTTCCGCTTTCGCAAAAGAAGCGAGATTGATGTTCGAAGCAAACTGTTCAGCAGCAGATGTCATATCAGCGTCATTCGCTCTTCATGTTTCCGGCGCGCCGTCAGCCTTGCGGGGCCTGGTCTCGTCCCGGCGGACCTCCCTAAAACCTCGGCTCATGTGGCGGCGCATTGAGTGCGATGCAAGCCCCCGATTTGAGCCGCGGCGGGATTTAGGCGCCGTCCTTTTTCGCTTCGCTTTTGGCGGATTTCGGGGCGTTCACGGTGATCGTGCCGCCTGCTTTTTCAACCGCGGCTTTCGCGCCGGCGGACGCATGGGCCACGACGAGCTCTAGCTTTGCCGAAAGGTCGCCCGAGCCCAGAAGGCGCACGCCGTCTAACTCGCGGCGGATAACGCCCGCTTCCACAAGAGCCTTCCCGTCGACTTTAATGTCGGCGGGCAGCTTGCCGGCGTCCACGGCTGCCTGGAGACGACCCACATTCACCTCGGCGAATTTCAGCCGGTTGGGTTTGTTAAAACCGCGCTTCGGCAGGCGCATGTAAAGCGGCATCTGACCGCCTTCATAGGCGCGGATGCCGGAAACGCCTGACCGCGATTTCTGACCTTTGACGCCGCGGCCGCCGGTTTTGCCTTTGCCGGATGCGATACCGCGTCCAACGCGCGTGCGCGTCTTGCGCGCACCTTTATTATCGGAGAGTTCGTTGAGTTTCATTTTTTCCTCGACTTCCGACGGCCGTCAGCCGCCTCGCCTGTTTGTCAATTCGTTCGGGTCGCCTATTCGCCGACGACTTCCACCATGTGGCGAACCTTGCGGATCATGCCGCGCACCGCGGGCGTGTCTTCGAGTTCGCGCACGCGCCCAATCTTGCCGAGGCCAAGGCCCACCAGCGTCGCGCGCTGATCTTGCGGCCGGCGGATCGGCGATCCGGTCTGACGCACTTTCAATGTTTTCTTCTCAGCCATGAGACGTACCTCTAGGACTCTGCGCCGGCGGTTTCGCCGACTTCGCGCGCTTCGCCGCCGCCCGTGCGACGCGAGATGATGTCCGCGACCTTCTTGCCGCGCTTGTTCGCGATCGAGCGTGGGCTCGTTTGCGCTTTTAAGGCGTCAAAGGTGGCGCGAACCATATTATAAGGGTTCGATGTGCCGATGGACTTCGCCACCACGTCCTGAACGCCAAGTGTTTCAAATACGGCGCGCATCGGACCGCCTGCGATGATGCCGGTGCCGGGAGGCGCAGCGCGCAGAACCACTTTGCCCGCGCCGTGGCGGCCATGGACGTCATGGTGAAGCGTGCGGCCTTCGCGAAGCGGCACGCGCACGAGATTGCGCTTTGCTTCCTGCGAGGCTTTGCGAATGGCTTCCGGCACTTCCCGGGCTTTACCCTTACCAAAGCCGACGCGGCCTTTTTGGTCGCCGACGACCACAAGCGCGGCGAACCCGAAATTCTTACCGCCCTTCACAACTTTAGCGACGCGGTTGATCGCAACGAGCTTGTCTACAAACTCATCGCGCTCTTCGCGGTCGTCGCGTCTGCCGCGGCCGCGGCCTCTGCCTCTATCGTCATCACGCGCCATCAAGCGTCTCCTTAGAAATTAAGGCCGGCTTCACGCGCGGCTTCGGCCAGCGCCTTGACGCGGCCATGATAAATGTTTCCGCCGCGATCAAAGACGACGTCCGTGACGCCGGCCTCTTTCGCGCGCTCCGCGACCGCTTTGCCGACCTCTGTGGCGGCGGCCTGGTCAGACCCTTTTTTCAAGCCCTCGCGCAAAGACTTATCGAGCGACGATGCCGACGCGAGCGTCTTGCCGGACGCGTCGTCGATGACCTGCGCAGAGATGTTCTTCGACGAGCGAAAAACAGAAAGACGCGGACGGTCGCCCGAGACTTTTCTCAACTTGCGGCGCGTGCGCTGGGCGCGGGCCTGATTTTTTTCTGACGATTTCAACGCCATGGTTCCAAATCCTCGCGTTTGAAGAAGAATTACTTCTTCTTGCCTTCCTTGCGGAAGATATATTCATCTTTGTACTTAACGCCCTTGCCTTTGTACGGCTCCGGCGGACGGAAGGCGCGGATCTCCGCCGCAGCCTGTCCCACTTTTTGTTTGTCGATGCCGCTGATGATCACTTCGGTCGGCTTCGGCGCGGCGATCTTCACCCCGTCCGGCGCCTTGAACGTGATATCATGCGAAAAGCCGAGCGCCAGGTTCAGGTCGTTGCCTTTCATTTGCGCGCGATACCCTACGCCCACAAGCTCAAGCTCTTTCGTGAACTCTTTTTCAACGCCGTCGACCATGTTGGCGATCCGCGTGCGGCACATGCCCCACATAGAGCGCGCGGGCTTGGACTTGTCCACAGGCGTCACGGTGACTTCATTGTCGTTCAGGGCGACAGTGCACAGCTCGTTGACCACGAACTCCAGCTCGCCCTTCGGGCCTTTCGCTTTCACCGTCTGTCCGTCAACCGTCACGGTCACGCCGGACGGTACGGAGATCGGTTTTTTACCAATGCGGGACATTTTTCGCTCCCAACCTCTAGTAAACTTCGAACAGGACTTCGCCGCCCACATGGGCGTCGCGCGCAGCCGCGTCCGACATGACGCCCTTCGGCGTCGAAACAACCGAAATACCGAGACCATTGCGCACCGAAGGAAGATCGCCCACAGACGAATAGACCCGGCGGCCCGGCTTCGAGACGCGTTTGATCTTGGAGATCACGGGCGCGCCGTCGAAATATTTCAGTTCGACATCAAAAGAAGGCTTCTGGCCTTCCTGCTCAACCCGCGCGTAACCGCGGATGTAGCCTTCGTCCTGGAGAACATCGAGAACCCAGCCGCGCAGTTTCGAGGCGGGCACGGATGTTTTTTCGTGGCGGCGCATCTGCGCGTTGCGGATGCGCGTGATCAGGTCGCCGATAGGATCATTGATAGACATCTTGCAGACGCTCCTTACCAGCTCGACTTCACAAGGCCGGGGATTTTTCCCTCGGACCCGAGTTGACGCAATGCAATCCGGGACATGCGCAGTTTGCGGTAGACCCCGCGCGGGCGGCCCGTCACGTCGCAGCGATTGCGCTGACGCGTCGGCGACGCGTTACGCGGAATCTCAGCGAGCTTCAGCGCCGCTTCGAACTTTTCCTCGTCCGGCGTATTCTCATCCGCGATCAATGCTTTCAGACGCGCACGCTTGGAGGCGAATTTCTTCGCCATGCGCCGCCGCTTCCGATCGCGTTCTATCATTGCTTTTTTAGCCATTCAGTCCTCCGGGTAAGCCGGTTTCCAGCCGCTGCTGGACCTCGCCTAGTTGCGGTTCCTAATTTTTCCGAAACGGAAAGTTAAACTCAGTGAGAAGCGCGCGCGCCTCATCGTCATTCTTCGCTGTCGTGCAGACAATAATGTCCATCCCGCGGATCTTATCGACCTTGTCGTAATCAATCTCCGGGAACACGATGTGTTCTTTAAGGCCCATGGCGAAATTGCCGCGGCCGTCAAAACTCTTCGGCGACAAGCCGCGGAAGTCGCGCACGCGCGGCAGCGCGATGGTGATCAGGCGATCGAGAAACTCAAACATCCTATCGCCGCGCAGCGTAACCTTCGCACCGATTGCCATGCCTTCACGGACTTTAAAGCCAGCGATGGATTTCTTCGCCGTCGTGATCACCGGCTTTTGGCCTGCGATCAATTCGAGATCCGTGGCCGCGCCTTCAACCGCTTTGCGATCGTTGACAGCGTCGCCGACGCCCATATTGATGACAATCTTGTCCAGCTTCGGCGTCAGCATGACGTTCGAATAGTTGAACTGATCGTTCATCTTGGCGGCGATAACATCGTTATATTGCTGCTTGAGCCGCGGCGTATAGGTTGCTGCCTCAGCCATCGATAACCTCACCTGAACGTTTCACGACCCGCACTTTCGCGCCGTCGTCATTGATCTTGAACCCGATCCGGCTTCCCTTGCCGCTCTCCTTGTCGAGATAAGCGACGTTAGAGACGTGGATCGGCGCTTCGCGTGTAATGATCCCGCCTTGTTCCGTCTGCGTTTGTTTCTGATGCTTTTTGATCAGATTAACGCCCTGAACGAGAACGCGGCCTTCCTTCGGCATCACTTTGAGGACTTCGCCCTCGACGCCGCGATATTTGCCCGCAAGCACGACAACCTTGTCGCCTTTTTTAATCTTCTGAGCCATTAGAGCACCTCCGGCGCCAGCGAGACGATTTTCATATGTTTCGCAGCCCGCAATTCGCGCGTCACCGGGCCGAAAATCCGTGTGCCGACCGGTTCTTTGTTCGCATTGATCAGAACGGCGGCGTTCCGATCAAACCGGATGACCGATCCATCGCGGCGCTTGATGTCTTTGGCCGTACGAACAACCACAGCCTTCATCACCTGGCCTTTTTTCACGCGGCCGCGCGGGATCGCTTCCTTCACGGAGACGACGATAATGTCGCCGACGGAAGCGTATTTGCGCTTCGCGCCGCCGAGCACCTTGATGCACTGCACGCGCTTGGCGCCTGAATTGTCAGCGACATCCAAATTTGTTTGCATCTGGATCATGATCGACCCTTCCCGGCATCGCCGGCCTTCTAACCATGCGCTAATCGCGCGACTTCACCAAACGGGGCGGTCCCCGCTATTTCCTTAAGCTTTCGATCCTGTGCCGATCACTTCCCAGGTCTTCGTCTTGGAGATCGGTTTACATTCCTGGATACGCACCAGATCGCCGATTTTGTATTCGTTCTTCTCGTCGTGGGCGCTGTAGCGTTTCGAGCGGCGCACAGTCTTCTTGAAAAGCGGGTGCGTGAAAATCCGTTCGATTTTGACGACGACCGTTTTGTCGCCTTTGTCGCTGACAACCGGGCCCTGCAATATACGTTTTGGCATTTTCCTGGCTCTTCTCTTATTGCGCAGCTGCGGCTTGTTTTTGCGTCAACTCAGTTTTGATCCGCGCGATATCGCGGCGCACTTCTTTCACGCGCGACGTCTTTTCCAACTGCCCGGAAGCGGTCTGGAAACGCAGGTTGAACTGCTCTTTCTTCAACTGAAGAAGCTTGTCCTTCAGCTCGTCCTCGGTGAGATCACGCACTTCTTGCGGTTTCATGCCCGTCTCTCCTATTCGCCGACGCGCGTGACGACGCGCGTTTTGATCGGCAATTTCGCCGCGCCGAGCGCCAGCGCTTCGCGCGCCACGTCGTCCGGAACGCCGTCAATTTCAAACATGATACGGCCAGGCTTCACTTTCGCGGCCCAGAACTCGACTGAGCCCTTGCCTTTACCCATGCGCACCTCGGTCGGCTTTTTAGACACCGGCACATCAGGGAAGACACGAATCCAGACACGTCCGGCCCGCTTCATGGCGCGCGTGATCGCCCGCCGCGTCGCCTCAATCTGACGCGCCGTAATCCGTTCCGGCTCCATAGCCTTCAAGCCATGCGATCCGAAATTCAGATCCGTACCGCCTTTAGCAACGCCTTTGATGCGCCCTTTGTGCATCTTGCGGTATTTTGTTTTCTTCGGTTGCAGCATTTCTGCTCTCCAACTTTATTCCGTCCACGCCGTAAAGACTTACGCGCGTTGTTCGCGGCGGCCCTGACCGACGCCGCCCGTTTGCGCATCAATGAGACGCTTTTCCTGACCGAGCGGATCATGCTCCATGATCTCGCCCTTAAAGATCCAAACCTTCACGCCGATGGCGCCATAGGTCGTGCGCGCGGTCGCCGTGCCGTAGTCGATATCGGCGCGAAGCGTGTGCAGAGGCACGCGGCCTTCGCGGTACCATTCCGTGCGCGCGATTTCCGCGCCGCCGAGGCGGCCCGCGACGTTAACGCGGATGCCGAGCGCGCCCATCCGTGTCGCTGTCTGCATCGACCGTTTCATCGCGCGGCGGAAAGCGACCCGGCGCTCAAGCTGCTGGGCGATGTTTTCCGCAACGAGCGTGGCGTCAATCTCCGGCTTGCGAATCTCGACGATGTTCAACACCGTCTCGGAAGACGTCATCTTTTGAAGCTCTGAACGGAGTTTTTCGATATCGGCGCCCTTCTTGCCGATAACAACCCCCGGACGCGCCGTATAAATCGTCACGCGGCACTTCTTGTGTGGACGCTCGATAATGATGCGCGACACGCCGGCGGCCTCGAGCTTCTTTTCGAGATAAGCGCGGATCGCCAGATCTTCGTGGAGAAGGTCCGCATACTGGCCTTTATTGGCGTACCAGCGGGAGTCCCAGGTGCGGTTAATGCCGAGGCGAAGGCCGATCGGGTTTACTTTCTGACCCATAGCTACGCAGCCTCCACTTCTTTAACGACGATCGTAATCTCTGCGAACGGTTTCATAATTCTGCCGACCCGGCCGCGCGCACGCGGCTTCCAGCGTTTCATCACAATGTTTTTGCCGACAAACGCCTGATCGACGACAAGGCTGTCGATATCGAGATCATGGTTGTTCTCGGCGTTGGCGACGGCGCTTTCCAGCACCTTCTTAACGTTCTGGGCGACGCGCTTGCGCGAGAAAGTGAGATCGGCCATCGCCTTTTCGACTTTCTTGCCGCGGATCATTTGCGCCACGAGATTGAGTTTCTGCGGCGAGGTCTTGATCATCCGGCCCTTGGCCATCGCCTGATTATCGGCGTAACGGCGTTCGTTCTTCTTCTGACCCATGACTATTTCCTCTTCGCCTTTTTATCAGCGCCGTGACCATAGTAGGTGCGTGTCGGAGAAAATTCGCCGAGCTTGTGGCCGACCATGTCTTCGGTCACGTGGACGGGAACGAACTTCTGGCCGTTGTAGACGTTAAACGTCATGCCCACGAAGTTCGGCAGAATCGTCGACCGGCGCGACCAGGTCTTGATCCCGCCTTTATGTTTGCCGTCGGACGCTTCATCGGTCTTCTTCAGAAGATACCGATCCACAAACGGGCCTTTCCATACGGAACGCGGCATATCTTAAACTCCTCGTCGCCCTAGCGCTTCTTCTTGCGCGCGTGACGCGAGCGCAGAATGAGCTTGTCTGATGGTTTGTTCTTGTTGCGGGTCTTTGCGCCTTTGGTCGGTTTGCCCCAAGGCGTCACAGGATGGCGTCCGCCCGACGTCCGGCCTTCGCCGCCGCCATGAGGGTGATCGACCGGGTTCATGACAACGCCGCGCACCGACGGGCGCTTGCCCTTGTGGCGCAGACGGCCCGCCTTGCCGAAATTCTGGTTCATGTGATCGGCGTTTGAGACGGCGCCCACGGTCGCCATACAGGCGCCGGGCACGAGCCGCACTTCGCCGGAATTGAGACGAACCTGCGCATAGGCGCCGTCGCGGCCCACAAGCTGCGCGTAGGCGCCAGCCGAGCGCGCGATCTGCGCGCCTTTTTCAGGCTTCATCTCAATATTGTGGATGATCGTTCCCACAGGGATCGACCGCAACGGCATCGCGTTGCCCGGCTTCACGTCAACTTTTTCACCGGCGATAATCTTGTCGCCCGCTTTCAGGCGCTGCGGCGCAATAATGTAAGACAACTCGCCGTCAAGATATTTGATGAGCGCGATAAAGGCTGTGCGGTTCGGATCATATTCAAGCCGCTCGACTTTCGCCTCGATGTCGAACTTGCGGCGCTTGAAATCCACCTTGCGGTAGAGTTTCTTCACGCCGCCGCCACGACGGCGAACAGTGATGCGGCCCGTGTTATTCCGGCCGGCCTTTGAGCTCAGACCTTCCGTCAAAGATTTTTCCGGGCGGCCCTTGTGCAGTTCGCTGCGGTCCACCAGCACAAGCTGGCGGCGCGACGGCGATGTGGGTTTAAACTTTCTAAGCGCCATGATCCTAGAGCCCCGTCGTGATATCGATCGAATGACCGTCTTCCAGCGTGACGATCGCCTTTTTGACGGTCGTACGCGTGTAGCGATGGCCACGGAATTGTTTGTTCTTGCCCTTATGGCGCAGCGTATTCACGGCCTTCACTTTGACCTTGAACAAGCCTTCGACCGCTTCGGCGATTTCCGGCTTCGTTGCATCGAGCGGCACTTTGAACGCGATCTGATTGTTCTCAGAGGCGAGCGTCGTTTTCTCGGTGATCAACGGCGCGATCAGCGTGTTGTAGAAACGCTCCGTTTGACTTGTCGTGCTCTCAGCCATTAGTTCGCTCCTCCGCTCGAATTCGCGCCGGAAGCAAGGCGGGCCTCAAGACCTTCCACAGCCGCTTTCGTCAGGACCAACTTGTCGCGGCGCAGAATGTCGTAAACGTTGGCGCCGATCACCGGCAAAACATCCACATTCGGAATGTTGCGCGAAGCGAGACCGAATTTTTCATCAACCGACGCATCAACAATCAACGCGTTGGAAAGACCAAGTTTACCAAGTGAGGCGAGCAGCGTTTTCGTCTTGCCGTCATCGATTTTAGCGTCGTCGATCACGATCAGTTCGCCAGCCGCTTTCTTCGCCGACAAGGCGTGACGCAGTGCGAGCGATCGCACTTTCTTCGGCAGATCCGTTGCGTGGCTGCGCGGACGCGGCCCATGTGAGATACCGCCGCCGCGGAAGATATTCGCCTTACGGTTCCCGTGACGGGCGCCGCCGCCGCCTTTTTGCCGGCCGAATTTCTTCGTCGTGCCGGTGATCTCATTGCGCTCTTTGGTCTTGTGCGTGCCTTGCTGACGCTTGGCGAGCTGATAGGTCACCATGCGGTGCAAGATATCTTTGCGCGGCTCCAGACCGAAGACGTCGTCAGAAACGTCGATCGACCCGGCCTTGCCGCTATCGAGAGTGAGGACATCAAGTTTCATTATTCAGCACCCTCATCTTTCGCTGAAGCAGCACGGATTTTAGCAACAGCGTCCTGATCAACTTTCGCGCGCGGCGGATTGCCGTCGATCATTTCCTGCGCCTGAACGAGCCATTCCTGCTTCTCAGCTTGCTCGGCTACTTCGAGTTTCTCATACAGCGCAGCGCGATCATCGTCGGACAGCGCCACAAGCTGCGTCAGCTTCTCAACGCCTTCCGCTTTCAGCGCATCAGCCGTTTTGTCGCCGATGCCGTCAATCAGGACAATGAGATCAACCGCGTCGTCGAACTGATAGTCGCCTGACGGCGCGTCGCCTGCAGCCGCTTCCGGCGCTTTCCTCTCAAGGAGGGCGCCCGGTTTCGGCGCATCTTCCGGCAACGGTTTTTTCACCGCGTCCTTGATCAGCACCCAGCCGCCCTTTGGACCCGGCACCGCCCCCTTGATCAGGATCAGGCCGCGATCGGCGTCCGTGCGGACCACTTCAAGATTTTGAGCCGTCTGACGGCGCGCGCCCATATGACCGGCCATCTTCTTGCCTTTGAAGACCTTGCCCGGATCCTGGCATTGACCGGTCGAGCCGTGCGAGCGGTGCGAGATCGAGACGCCGTGCGTCGCGCGCAAGCCGCCGAAATTGTGCCGCTTCATGGCGCCGGCGAAGCCTTTACCGATCGTGGTGCCGGTAATGTCGACTTTTTGTCCCGGCACGAAATGTTCAGCGGAAAGCTCGGCGCCCACATCGATCATGTTTTCGGCGTCAACGCGAAACTCAACAAGCTTGGCTTTCGGCGCCACATTGACCGCCGCAAAGTAGCCGCGCTCCGCTTTGTTGACGCGTTTGGCTTTCTTTTCGCCGGCGCCGAGTTGCAGCGCTGTGTAGCCGTGCTTGTCGTCATTGCGTTGACCAACGACCTGACACTGGTCGAGCTGCATCACCGTGACCGGCACGTGTTCGCCGTCTTCACGATAAACGCGGGTCATGCCCACCTTTTTAGCGATGAGGCCAGTTCTTTCTCCAGCACGCATCTTCGTTTCTCCTTATGCCTTTTTGCCTGATCGCTTAGGCGCCAAGACGTATTTCGACATCGACACCAGCCGAGAGGTCGAGCTTCATCAACGCATCCACGGTCTGCGGCGTCGGATCGACAATGTCGAGCATCCGCTTGTGGGTGCGCATTTCGAATTGCTCGCGCGATTTTTTATTGACGTGCGGCGAGCGATTCACGGTAAATCTTTCGATGCGCGTGGGCAGTGGTATAGGCCCGCGCACGTTAGCGCCCGTCCGCTTCGCCGTGGCGACGATCTCCTGCGTGGAGCTGTCGAGCACGCGGTGATCAAAAGCTTTGAGCCTGATGCGAATGTTCTGTTGCATGGGGTGAGCGCCGTTTTTTTAATTTCTACTTTTAAAGACAAAAAAGCACGGAGCCGTTTGCGGCGGCTCCGTGCTCGGAATTTTCAACCTACTCGATGATCTTTGCGACGATGCCGGCGCCGACCGTACGGCCGCCTTCACGGATCGCGAAGCGAAGCTTTTCTTCCATCGCAATCGGCACGATGAGTTCAACATTCACTTCAACATTGTCGCCCGGCATGACCATTTCCGTGCCTTCTTTGAGCGTGACGACACCCGTCACGTCCGTGGTGCGGAAATAGAATTGCGGACGGTAGTTTGTGAAGAACGGCGTGTGGCGACCGCCCTCGTCTTTCGTGAGGATGTAGGCTTCAGCGACGAATTTCGTATGCGGGTTCACCGAGCCCGGCTTGCAGAGCACCTGACCGCGCTCAACCGCTGTACGCTCGATACCGCGCAAGAGAACGCCCACATTATCGCCGGCTTCGCCGCGATCAAGCAGCTTGCGAAACATTTCAACGCCCGTGCAGGTCGTTTTCTGCGTGTCTTTGATGCCGACGATTTCGAGCTCGTCGCCCACATTGACAACACCGCGCTCAACACGGCCGGTAACAACCGTACCGCGACCGGAAATCGAGAACACGTCTTCGATCGGCAACAGGAAGTCCTGATCGACCGGACGATCCGGCGTCGGAATATATTCGTCAACGGCCGCCATCAATTCCTTGATCGCGTTTTCGCCGATCTCAGGATTGTTGCCCTCCATGGCGGCGAGCGCCGAGCCTTTGATGATCGGAATATCGTCGCCCGGAAAATCGTAAGAAGAAAGCAGCTCGCGCACTTCCATTTCAACGAGTTCCAGAAGTTCTTCGTCATCGACCTGATCGACTTTGTTCAGGAAGACAACAATCGCCGGAACGCCAACCTGACGGGCGAGCAGAATGTGCTCACGCGTTTGCGGCATCGGGCCGTCCGCCGCGTTCACAACGAGGATCGCGCCGTCCATTTGCGCCGCGCCGGTGATCATGTTTTTCACATAGTCAGCGTGGCCCGGGCAGTCGACGTGCGCATAGTGACGGTTATCCGTTTCGTACTCGACGTGCGCTGTTGAAATCGTAATGCCGCGCTCTTTTTCTTCCGGCGCGCCATCGATTTCGTCATAGGCTTTAAAGTCGCCAAAATACTTCGTGATCGCAGCCGTCAACGTGGTCTTACCATGGTCAACGTGACCGATGGTGCCGATGTTGGCATGCGGTTTCGTGCGTTCAAACTTTTCCTTTGACATCTTCTTCTCCGTAATCTGACGTCTTTAACTACTTCTTTTCGGCGCCGCCTCAGGAAACCCCGAAGCAATACTTCTTTCCCGACGAGGCTAGCCGACCAGCTTCGCCCGGACCTCTTCCTCCACCGCTTTCGGCACGCGGTCGTAATGGTCGAACTGCATTGTGTAGTTCGCACGGCCCTGCGTGGCGGAGCGGAGGTTGTTCACGTAACCGAACATATTTGCAAGCGGCACCATGGCGTTTACGACGGTTGCATTCCCGCGCATCGCCTGGTCCTGGATTTGGCCGCGGCGGGAATTTAGATCGCCGATGACCGTGCCGGTATATTCGTCGGGCGTCACCACCTCAACCTTCATCACCGGCTCCAGAAGCGCGAGCCCGAGCTCGCCCTTATGCTCGCGCAATGCCCCGCGCGCGGCGATCTCAAAGGCGAGCACCGAGGAGTCCACATCGTGGAACCCGCCGTCATAAAGCTCGACTTTGAAGTCCAGGATCGGGAAGCCGACCAATAGACCGGTTTCGCGGATCGAATTGATCCCCTTCTCAACGCCCGGAATATATTCTTTCGGGATCGCGCCGCCGACAATCTGGCTCTCGAACTCGTAGCCTTCGCCCGGCTGTTGCGGAATGACGCGCATCTTGATCCGCGCAAACTGACCGGAACCGCCCGACTGCTTCTTGTGCGTGTAGTCGATGTCGGCTTCCTGCGTGATGGTCTCGCGATAAGCCACCTGCGGGGCGCCGATATTCGCCTCCACTTTAAATTCACGCTTCATGCGGTCCACGAGAATATCAAGGTGCAATTCGCCCATGCCTTTGATGATCGTCTGGCCGCTTTCCTCGTCGGAGGAAACGCGGAACGACGGATCTTCGGCGGCAAGACGCTGGAGTGCGATGCCCATTTTTTCCTGGTCGGCCTTCGTTTTCGGCTCAACGGCCAGCTCGATCACCGGCTCAGGGAATTCCATGCGCTCAAGCACAACCGGCTTCAACGCGTCGCAAAGCGTGTCGCCCGTCGTCGTGTCTTTCAGGCCAACGATCGCGATGATGTCGCCCGCATAGGCTTCCTTGATTTCTTCGCGGCTGTTGGAATGCATCTGCAGCATCCGACCGGCGCGTTCTTTCTTGCCCTTAACGGTGTTCAAAAGCTGCGTACCGGCCTCAAGCTTGCCCGAGTAAATCCGACAGAAGGTAAGCGATCCGACAAACGGGTCGTTCATCACCTTAAAGGCGAGCATGGAAAGCGGTTCGTCATCGGACGATTTACGCGTCACTTCCTCGTCGCTGTCCGGAAGGACGCCCTTGATCGCAGGCACTTCGACCGGCGACGGCAGGTAATCGACAACCGCATCCAGCATCGGCTGGACGCCTTTGTTCTTGAACGCGGAGCCGCAGAGCACAGGGTGGAAATCAACGTCGCACGTGCCTTTGCGGATCAGACGCTTCAACGTGTCCGTGTCAGGCTCGTTGCCTTCCAGATACGCTTCCAGCACTTCTTCGTCGAGCTCGACAACGGTCTCGATCATTTTCTCACGATATTCCGCCGCCTTGTCGGCGAGATCGGCCGGAATGTCTTCCTCGTGATAGCTGGCGCCGAGATCTTCCGCGTCCCAGATAATCGCCTTCATCTTGAGAAGATCGACGACACCGGCGAAGTCGCTTTCCGCGCCAACCGGCAATTGCAGGATCACGGTTTTCGCGGCGAGCCGATCGTGGATCGTATCGACGGAATTATAAAAATCCGCGCCGAGTTTATCCATCTTGTTGATGAAAAACATCCGCGGGACGTTGTACTTATCGCCCTGACGCCAGACGGTTTCGGTCTGCGGCTCAACGCCCGCGTTGGCGTCAAGAAGCGCAACAGCGCCGTCCAGCACGCGCAAGGACCGCTCAACTTCAATCGTGAAGTCAACGTGTCCGGGCGTGTCGATGATGTTCAGGCGCTTGTCGTTCCAGAAACAGGTTGTCGCTGCGGACGTGATTGTGATGCCGCGCTCTTGTTCCTGCTCCATCCAGTCCATCGTCGCTGCGCCGTCATGCACTTCGCCGATTTTGTGGCTCTTTCCAGTGTAATAGAGAACGCGCTCGGTCGTCGTCGTTTTACCGGCGTCAATATGCGCCATGATGCCGAAGTTGCGATAGTCCTCGATTTTGTGCGTGCGGGTCATCGGACCGGATCCTTAAATATAACTCTGTCTACCAACGATAATGCGAGAAGGCGCGGTTCGCTTCCGCCATACGGTGGGTGTCTTCGCGCTTTTTTACGGCGGCGCCGCGGTTCTGCGCTGCGTCCATCAGCTCGTTCGAAAGGCGGTCGACCATCGTCGTCTCATTGCGTGCGCGCGCGGCCGAAATGATCCAGCGCATGGCGAGCGCCAGTTTGCGGTCCGGGCGCACTTCCACGGGCACCTGATAGGTCGCGCCGCCGACGCGCCGCGAGCGCACTTCGATCGCCGGCGTCACATTCTCGATCGCTTCTTTAAAGAGCTCGACCGGCGGCCGCTTCAACTTGCCTTCGATCTTGTCGAAAGCGCCATAAACGATTTTCTCAGCGGCCGATTTCTTGCCGTCGAGCATGACGTAATTCATGAATTTCGAAATGGTCGTATCGCCGAATTTCGGATCCGGATGAACAACTCGTTTTTCTGCGCGGTGACGACGTGACATCTTATAGTATCCTTACTTCGGCCGTTTCGCGCCGTATTTCGAACGACGTTGCTTGCGGTCTTTCACGCCCTGTGTATCTAGGACGCCGCGAAGAATGTGGTAGCGAACGCCGGGAAGGTCTTTCACGCGGCCGCCGCGGATCAGAACCACTGAGTGCTCCTGAAGATTGTGCCCTTCGCCCGGGATATAGCCGATCACTTCATAGCCGTTCGTCAGCCGGATTTTCGCGACCTTCCGAAGCGCCGAGTTCGGCTTCTTCGGCGTCGTTGTATAAACCCGTGTGCACACGCCGCGCTTTTGCGGGCATGCTTCCATCGCCGGCACTTTATTGATGCGGCGCTTTGGCTTTCGCGGCTTGCGAATCAGCTGTTGGATCGTCGGCATGGGTGCTTCAAATTCCTTCAGTACGCTCGATTGAGCGGGTAAAACATTCCTGCTCGCCTCTCCGGGGCCTCGAGAAGGGCGTTAACCATCCTGAGACGCCAACCATCCAAAGACGCGAATAAGCGGGGTTCCGAACCTTGCGGAACACCGCCCTTACAGATCAATTCTCATAGCTAGGCCCGACTGCGTTTCGCTAAAAAGGACGGCCAGTCATCCAGCAAGCGCGGTTCTTATAGGGGCGAATCGGCTTGGTCAATATGGTTTTGGTAATTTTTGTTACCGTGAATCTGGAATTCGGATGATTTGCAAATTAGCCGCCCTCGCTCGCCTCAACCGTGCATACCTGGACATCCAATTTCCGGCAAAATCAGGCTTAATTCTTGAATGGCGCTCTCGCGAATTGCTGTAACGTGCAGCGAAATGCTTGGGAGCGCTGGATTTGGCCATTCGAATTGCATTTGTCGGCTATGATAATGACGCCGTTTGCGCTTATTTGAGCGACGAAAATGCGCACGACAGCGCGGACCGCGCGCGCTATTATGCTGATATTGTTGAACAATTATCAGAAAAAGCCGACCTGACGGGCGTTTGCTCTTTGACCAGCGATGAGCCCTATATGGATAGCGTCGGGTCAAAGCTGCGCTTAGCCGGGATTCCCAAGACCGCCGAAGACCGGATCGACGAAGACGCGGCGATCGCCCTGCTTGAGCGTTGGGGCGTCAATTACCTCGTTCTGCAGGTTGTCTCCCGCAAAATGCTCGCCTGGGCGATGCGGCGGAACGTGCGCACCCTCCCGGTCTTTTCCACTGATCTGAACGCGAAAACCGCGGGTGGCCGCTTCAATCTCTATCTGCTCGGCCGCCTCATTAATAAGCCTCGCGTTCCTTTCATTGGGGTCCGGTCCGTGGCGACCAGCGAAACCTTCAGAAAGGCTGGGATCAAACCCGAAAAGATCTTTCCATGGGACTGGCCCACTGAGGTGGATCAACAAGTGCACCCGTCGGGCGACCTCGCGCTTGGTCACCTGATCAAGCGCTGGATCGACTCCCCGCGCCGGCCAGCGCAATCGATCATGCGCTATTCGCTTGCGGCCCGCGACGGCGCCGCTTCGAAAACAGCGGCGTAAGCGCCATCTGCTTAATTCAGCCGCAGGGCTTCGCCGCCACGTTCTCAAGGATTGCATAAAGCTGACGGTCTTCGTCGGAGAAGGCCTCCATGCGCGTCGACGCCGCCTTCTCGCAAGCAAGGGCGATCTGATCAGACAACGGCGCTTTCAGGATGGGGTCAATGGTCCAGACGCGGGCGCTGCCGTCCGCCGAGGCTGTCACGAAATAAGAACCGTCCGCGCCGTAAGCGACCTTGTTGATGCGGTCGCGATGACCTTCGAACCGCTTCAATGGCTCGCCGGTCGTCACATCCCACAGGATCGCCGTGGCGTCCTGCGATCCGCTCACGAGGTAGCGTCCGTCAGGGCTGAACGCCACATCGCGCACCCATTCGCGGTGGCCGACCATGGATTTGACCGCCTCGCCCGACGCCAGGTCCCAAAGCAGAATGTCGTTCCCTCCGAGCGCCGTCGCGAGGAGGCGCCCGTCGGGCGATACGTCAATGGCGTGGATGCGGCTGTCAGCAGTTAAGAGCGTTGCAGGCTCTTCGTCATTGCGTGCGTTCCAGACAAGAACGCGGGCGTCGGCAGACGCGGTCAAGATGCGCGCGCCTTCATCCAGGAAACGCGCGTCATTAATCCGGCCTTCGTGACCCGCGAACGTTCTGAGCGGAGCGCCCGTATCGGCATTCCAAAGCATCGCTGTTCCGTCTGCGGACGTTGTCAGCAATTGCTTGCCGTCCGGACTGAACCGCACGCCGGTCGCCATCCGCTCATGGCCAGCGAATATGCGGTAGAGCTGCCCAGTCGCAACGTCCCAGAGCTTGACGGCGCCGTCCGCCGAACTCGTCGCCGCGCGCATTCCGTCCTCACTGAACGCGGCGTCGATAATTCGCGCGTCGTGACTAAACCGTGCGATCGGTTCAGTGGGGTTTGACGCCGCCGCGAGCGCAACCGAAACCGCATCGTCATTATACAAAACGAAATCACTTTTGTTGGTCGCCGCGACCGTAACCGCATCGGTCGCGGCAGCCGGCGGTTCTTCGCCCGGTCGCGGCAAGGCCCAGGATTTGACGGTGTTATCCCAGGCGCCGCTGACAAGCTTCGTTTGATCAGGACTGAACGCGACGCCGTAAACCCAGCTATCGTGACCTGCATGCGTCGCCATGATGGCGCCAGTCGAAACATCCCACACCAACACGTCGAAATCGCCTGCGCCGCTGGCGATCATTTTCCCATCGGGGCTGAAGACCGCGTCATTAATCCGGCTCTCATGTCCTTCCAGTGTTTTTTCCAGAGACCTGTTGGCGCTATCCCACAGTTTCAACAGCGCATCGCCGGAACTTGTCAGATACCGTGCGCCGTCAGGACTAAACTCGATCGCGTTGATCCAGTTCTCGTGAATATTCGCCGAATAACTCTCTAACCCCGTCTCGGCGTCCCAAATTTTCAAGACGCCATATTCAGAGCCCGTATAGATTTCCGCCTCGTCTGGCGAAAAGATCGCCGCCGAAACGCGGCCCTCATGGCCGCTGAAGGTGCGCAGCGTTTCGCCGCTCGCCGTATCCCACAGCTTCGCTGTTTTGTCGCCAGACCCGGAAAGAATGCGCGTACCGTCTTTCGAAAAACGGACCGCATTCACCCAGGTCTCGTGGCCTTCATAGGTTTTGATCAAACCGCCGTCGGCGACCCGCCAGAGTTTGATCATGCCGTCGCCGGCGCCGGTAAGAAGTCGCGCGCCGTCCGCGCTGAACTCAAGGCTCGTCACGCGGTTTTCGTGGCCTTCGAGCGTGCGCGCCAATTCGCCCGTGCGCGCGTCCCAGATTTTCGCCGTGGCGTCGCCGGAGCCGCTGGCGAAGAAGGCGCCGTCCGGGCTAAACGCCACCACGGCGACGCCATCTTCATGGCTATGGTGCGTACGGATCAACGATGAATTGAGATAGCTGCGCAACAATTGGGCGACGGCTTGGGGGTTAGGTTTTTTGGCGAACAAACCGCCAGGTCCATCAGGGTCCGCCTGAAGCGCAAATAATAGCGCCTTGTCGTGGCTCGATTGATCGTTGAGCACACGCGCCTGCGCCGCAAAAATTTTCGAACTTTGACGGTCGGCTTCCGCGGACTTACCGAGCGCCACAAGACCGGCTGCGACAGCCGCAACCGTAAGAACAGCGCCGACGGCGATGCTCACTAAGCTCAGTCGCCGGACCTTATCCTGCGCCGCCGCCGCACTCACGAGCGCGTCTTCCCGATCTTTAAGCGCCGCATTCATAGCATCGATTTTTTGCCGCTCAAGGCTGCGCCGTTGTTCTTCCGCCTGTTCGCTTTCGCGCATGAATTCCGCCTGCAGCTCGGAAAGCGCAGCGCCGCGCGGCGGCTTGTTTTTTCGCCACGCCTTGAAGTCGCTGAATTCCGCCCCCGAAAGAAGAAGGCTTTCGGGACGGGCGCGCGCCTCCCACCGGGCCGCGAGCTCGCCGAGGCGCGTGTGCTCCTTGATCCAGTCGGCGTTCATCGAAAGGGCTTCGTCTAGTTTTACGAGGCCGGACCCGAAACCGGCGTTCGTGACCTTCTCGTCGTCATAGAAATGAATATAATTCAGTTTCTGCAACTGAACCGGGGGTTCCGCGCCTTCAAGGTCGCGCGCAAGCACAGGTACGAGGCGTTTGCCGAGCCGTTCGGTTTCTTCAACCTCCCACTGGCAAATCTCCGATGCTGCGAAGTCCGGCGACAGAACAAAAACAACGGAGTCAGACGACAGGATCAATTCTCCGAGCCCGGAGCGCCAATCTTCGCCAGGCGAGATGCCCTCTCTGTCGATAACCGGATTATAACCGAAGCGCCTCAACGCCACAACAAGCTGATCCACAAACGCGAGGTCCGCCCGCGAATAAGAGATAAAGACGTTGATGGCCGGCGTATCAGCCCCCAAGCTGATGTCTCCTCAACAAGCTGCGCGTTCAATTATACTGCCGCAACGCACTTATTGATATGACCTACAGCACCTTGCGAACCGTTTTCGCTTTCGCGCCGGCCGGAACGGCGTTTCAGACCGCGAGACTTGCGCCGCGGCGTTCAGCGCCAAGCGACATGCTCTCCGGTTGAAAGGCGCGTTTCAAGATCGGCAAGGCGTCGCGCGGCTCGCATGCGCCGCACATGAAGACATCAATCGCTGCATAGCCCTTCTCCGGCCATGTGTGAATTGAGATGTGCGATTCCGAAAGCACGAGAACCCCGGTGACGCCACCATAGGGCGAAAAATGATGCGTATGCGCGTGAAGGATCGTGGCCCCCGCCGCCGTCGCAGCTTCGCTGAGCGCACGTTCGATAAACGCCGGATCATCGAGATTTTCGCACCCCCACAAATCAATCAGCAAATGCATCCCTGCATAGGTGACGCCGCTCTCGGTACGGAAGTAATCCTCTTCATTGACGGTGATGGCGGAGTGTTCGCGTTGACGGGCTGCGGCCTGCATGGGCGGATCGTTCCTACGCTACTGTCAGTTGCGTCAAGCCTACGGCCTTATGCTTAGCAAGCCGTTACCAATCCTAAGATCTAGCGGTTGAGATAAAGCGCCCAGTAAGAATCATACGCGCCGGGGCCATAAAAATCGGAGACATTTCCGATATTTTGAAACCCAGCCGATTGCAGCTGCGAGGCGGCGACAAGAGAAAGCTGGCTTGGCAACGAAGCGAAGATAGCGTGGGCCCCCTCGCCCTTCGCTTCGTCAATCAGCGCCTGTAACCGCTCACGCGCGTCGTCGGGTTCATTGTCAATTTCTTCCCAATACAGACCAAACGCCGTATCGGATTCCTGCATCACGTCGATATCGGTGAAGACAACGCTGCCTTGCGCACTTTCCTCCGGCGTAAAATACGAATTCATTTCGAGCGCCAGGCGATAGATGTATCGCGACTCGCCGGGCTGGTAGAAATCTTCAATGACCAACTCGCGCGTCGCGCCGCAGCGCTCATAAAACCGGCGCGCCTCGGCGTAGATATCGACGCCGTCTTCAGTGTAATCGCTGGTTTCGATGAAGAGCCGCTCCACTTTGGTTTTGGCGAGCGCGAAGCGAAGCTCCTCCATCATGAAACTGCCGATCCCGCGCTTGCGCATATCATCGTGCACATAAGTCCATGAGAGCCATGCAGAGGTTGGTGCGTCCATTATTCTCGAATAGCCTGTCACGCCGGCGACGCGCCCTTCCGCTTCCACCACATAAAAGCCGGACAGATCGCCCGACATGGAATAGGCGGCCGCTTCGGCGTCGTCTTCATCATGGTCTTCGATGATATCGAGAGCCGCCTCCACGTCCCGCGGCTTCATCTTGCGAAATGTAAAGCCTTGTTCATTCTTACGCGCAGCGCCGAACAGGTTCATGATCCCTCCATGACGGTTCGCGTTATCAGACCACAGATCAGCGGAGAATTGGTTAAGGCCGGGCGCCGCCACGAAATAGTAATTTAACCAACAAACGGCATGCTTGCGGCGAACTTAATGTTCTTTGGGAGCCGCCAATCGTGAAACGCACATCTTGCACCGCCGCAATCATCACCCTCGCCATGCTAGCGCAAAGCTGCGCCGATCAGCAATCGAAAGCGCCTGACTTTTATGCCCTCATGGACCGAACTGTGGACGTCATTGTCGCAACCAACAATGAGCTCGCCGCAAAAGACCAGACGAACGCCAATGCGCTCACCATGAACAAGTTCACCGAGCGCCTTCACGCCGCCATAAACGCCAATCCGCACCTTTACGCATCGCCGATGGGCCTTGAGCTGCTTGATGATGCGAGCTTCAAAGGCTTCGACGACAAGAACGGCGACAACAAGCAGGATATCGGCGAAGAAAAAATGTTCACGCTGGAAATCGACGCCGAAAACAACCGCCTTGTTTGCACGGATTATACGGGCGAGCATCACGGGTATCGCGTCAGCGGCGCCGGATTTTTCGCGGGCGCCTTGATGGGCAATTTGCTAACGCGTCAACGCAACGCCGGCGTTAATCCAGGCCGCTTCAACGGAACATCCATGCGCACGACAAGCCGCGCCGAAATGACGGCCCGCCGAAACGCCCGCTCGCGCGCGCGGTCCGGCGGCGCCCGCAGCGGCAAGTAAGTTATTCGCTCCCGTATAGAGGCTCGCCGCACGCGCGGGCCTCTTTTCCAAAGACCGGTTATCCTATGAGCGACACCAGCCTTACATTACCGCCGATCAACGCCGGCGACGCGCCGCAAGCGACAGCCGCCGATGAACGCGAAGACTTCTCCGCGCTCGATCAGGCAGGCCGCGCTGTCCTTCTTGGCTCGATTGTGGTCGTCGCCCTGTGCGGCATCGTTTATGAACTGATCATTGGTTCCGTTTCCAGCTATTTGCTCGGCAACAGCGTCTATCAGTTTTCGATTACCATCGGCTTTTTTATGTTCGCCATGGGCGTCGGCTCTTATCTCAGCCAACATATTCGCGAGCGTTTGATCTACAATTTCATCCTGGTGGAAATCTGTCTCGCCGTTGTTGGCGGATTATGCTCGATCGTCCTGTTCCTGACATTCCCGTTTTCGCCGGCGATGTATCGCACGGTGATGCTCGGCTTCATTATTGTGATCGGCGCTCTTGTGGGTCTGGAAATCCCGCTCCTGACCCGCATCCTGGCGCAGATCGGCGGCACGCGTCGGTCAATCGCCAAAGTGATGTCGCTCGACTATTTCGGCGCGTTGATCGGTTCAGTCGCGTTCCCGCTCATGCTCCTGCCAAGCCTCGGGCTCGTGCGCGCATCGTTCGCGATCGGTCTGGCGAATGTGTTGGTCGCGCTGATGACCATGCATTTTCTGCGCAATCACCTGCCGAACGTGAAACGCCTTGCGGCTATCGCTGGCGTCATTCTGTTCGGCTTGACGGCGCTCGTTATGATGAGCTCACGGATCAACGCGTTTGCGCAACAGCATCTGTATTTCGACGACATCATCTGGAAGAAACAGACGCCCTATCAGTCGCTGGTGATGACGCAAAACTGGAAGCAGCAAGATTTGCGGCTTTTCATCGACGGCCACCTTCAATTCGCGCAGTCCGATGAGCACCGCTATCATGAAGCACTTGTGCATCCGGTCATGTCTTTTCCCGGCGCGAAAGAAAACATCCTGATCCTCGGCGGCGGCGACGGGCTCGCCGTGCGCGAACTCCTGAAATATGAC
Source organism: Pseudomonadota bacterium (assembly GCA_038534195.1). Taxonomy (GTDB): domain Bacteria; phylum Pseudomonadota; class Alphaproteobacteria; order Caulobacterales; family Parvularculaceae; genus JAJFFW01. Next base: position 3,147 of record JBCAXE010000004.1, on the reverse strand, counting down.
ATGATCGAACGGATCGATCTCGTCGATCTTGATCCGGCGATTACGGACCTTGCGCAAACCTTTCCGCAATTGGTGAAATTAAACGGCGATTCATTCGCCGACCCCCGCGTCCATATCCATAATGCGGACGCCTTCGTTTTCATCAGAGACGCCGCGCATCGCTATGACCGCGTCATCATCGACATGCCGGACCCCCATGACGAGGCGATCTCAAAGCTCTATTCGGTTGAATTCTACGCCATGATCAAAAAGAAACTACGCGACGGCGGCTACGTGGTGACGCAGAGCTCGTCGCCCTTTTTCGCACGCCGCACATTCTGGAGCGTCAACGACACAATGGCGGCGGCGTTCGGCGCGACGCAAAGCTACAACTTACCGATCCCGAGTTTTGGCGTCTGGGGTTTTCACTTAGCGGCGGAGAGCGACGCCGCCTTCTCGGCGCCCTCCACTATCGGCGTTGAAACGAAATTTCTGACCGATGACGTCATGGAGGCCGCGAAAGTCTTTTCGAAGGACATTGGACCGTCGGGCGCGCCTACGGTGAATTCGATTTTCGAGCCGAGACTCTATCAGCTGTATCTGGAGGACATGCGGGGCAAAGTTTCTTAGCGCCTTGGCCGCAACGGCGTTCGATAAAGTTTTATCTTTAGTGTTCAGCACAGGGTAATAAACTTAGCAAATTCCGGCTGTTTGCAGCGCTCTTTGTACGATCGGCGAAGGGCTAATTTAAGAAAATTACCGCAAACTCGTCTTGAAAACTCCATCAAGGGTAGTCGACGGGCGGGTATTCCATGAAGCACTTACCAATGATTTTGATTGGCGCCGGAGCACTTGTTCTCCTCCAAGGCTGCCAGAAAACCAACGGGCCGCGTAAGCTCGACATTAACGGCGTGATGGATCGGACCATCGACGCTATGGTCGACTTCGCCAAGGACTCAGAGGCGAGCGGCGTCACACTCGCTGACAATGAAGTCATCCCGAAGTTTGCGCCGCGCCTGCACGCGGCCTTAAACGCACGGCCGAAGGTCTTCACGGGCAATGTGGGTCTGACGGCGAAAAGCGACGCCAGCTTTCAGGGTTTTGATGACCTCAACAAAAATAACCGTAAGGAAGACGGCGAACAGCATTTGTTTACCCTCGAGATCGATGCTGAAAATGAGCGCCTGATCGCGACTGACTTCTCCGAAAATACATACGGCACGCAGTTTCGAGACGGGCAATATCGCGGGTACTTTTTTGTGTGGGTGTCGCGCCGACAATCAGCCGCCGGCCTGCGTCCCAATCGCTTCGCCGGGCGCAACATTGATACGCGAATGAAACCCGTTCGCGCGGCGTCGTCGCGCGGACGCGCCGGCCGCACACGGTCAGCGCGCAGCCGCGCCCGCAGCGGCGGATCACGATCAGGCAAATAAAAAAATGGCGGCCCGTCGGCCGCCATTTTGTCAGGTTATCGCGCCTGTCGCTTATTCGGCGGCCGGCGCCTGTTCTTCTGCAGGCGGCTCTTCCGCCGGCGCTTCGCCTTCTACGGCTGGCGTTTCCTCCCCTGACATAGTCTCCGGCGCTGGAAGCGCTTCGGCCAAACGCTTGTTGCGTTCTTCCAGCAGAACCTGATCGCGGCGCTCAGCTTCGATCTGATGACGCGCCATCATGCCGCCTGTGCCTGCCGGGATCAACCGCCCGACAATGACGTTCTCTTTCAGCCCTTCGAGCGAATCGACTTTGCCGTTCACCGCCGCTTCGGTGAGAACGCGCGTCGTTTCCTGGAAAGACGCCGCAGAGATGAATGAACGCGTCTGCAGCGACGCTTTGGTGATGCCGAGCAGAACCGGCGATCCTTTTGCAGGCGCTTTGCCTTCATTCTCAAGGCGCTCATTGACCTCTTCGAATTCGAGCCGGTCAATATGCTCCTCTTTGAGGAAGAGTGAGTCGCCAGGCTCGGTGATCTCAATTTTCTGCAGCATCTGCCGAACAATCACTTCGATATGCTTGTCGTTAATCGGCACGCCTTGCAGTCGATAAACCTCCTGGATTTCGTCGATCAGGAAGTCAGCGAGCGCTTCAATGCCCATGATCTGGAGAATATCATGCGGCGCGGGATTACCGTCCATGAGATATTCGCCCTTGGCGATGAAGTCGCCTTCCTGGACGGTGATGTGCTTGCCTTTCGGCACCAGATAATCCGATGGCTCGAGGCTCTCGTCCGTTGGGATAATCCGGATACGGCGCTTGTTCTTGTAGTCGCGGCCAAATTCGACGCGGCCGTCAATTTCGGCGATAATCGCGTGATCCTTCGGACGGCGGGCCTCGAAGAGTTCCGCGACCCGCGGCAGACCGCCGGTGATGTCCTTCGTCTTCGCGCCCTCGGTCGGGATCCGGGCAACAGTGTCGCCGACGCGGATTTTGTCGCCGTCCTCCACCGACAAGATTGCGTCAACAGGGAGCGTGTAGCGCGCCTCGCCGCCGCCTTCGAGTTTCAGCGGCTCGCCTTTGTCGTCGACAATAACGATCGCCGGTTTCATGTCCGCGGCCCGCGGGTTCGCGCGCCAGTCGGTGACAACGCGGCTTGCAATACCCGTCGCCTCGTCGGCGACGACCTGCATGGAGAAGCCTTCCTGCAGATCCTCGAACTTCACGAGGCCGCCAAGTTCTGTGAGGATCGGAACCGTATACGGGTCCCAGTCCGCGAGACGCTGGCCGCGCGTTACGGCGTCGCCGTCGTCAACGCGCAATTTGGCGCCGTAGCTCAGCTTGTAAGACGCATGCGCCTTGCCGTCGCTATCGATGATTTTCACAAGCGTGTTGCGGCCCATGACCATCAAATCGCCGTCGGAGTTTTTCACCACGTTGCGGTTTTCCAGCTCGATCTTGCCGTCGTGGCTGGCTTCGATGAACGACGTGTCGCCAACCTGTGCGGTGCCGCCCACGTGGAACGTGCGCATCGTCAGCTGCGTGCCCGGCTCACCGATTGATTGCGCCGCAATAACGCCGACCGCTTCGCCAATATTGACGTGGCTGCCGCGCGCAAGATCGCGCCCGTAACACTTGGCGCAAATGCCGGATTTCGACTCGCAGGTAAGCACCGAGCGAATACGGACTTTTTGAACGCCTGTCGCTTCGATTTCTTCCGCCTGCGCCTCATCGACCTCG
>JBCAXE010000003.1:0-128198 GCA_038534195.1 Pseudomonadota bacterium | reverse complement strand
AACTTAAAGGTCTTGCTGGCTGCGCCGCGTGGGTTTTGCGCCGGAGTGACGCGGGCGATTGAGACCGTGGAGAGCGCCCTCGCCAGGTTCGGCGCGCCGGTCTATGTGCGCCACGAAATCGTTCATAACGCCCATGTGGTCAATCGCCTCGCCGCCATGGGCGCGGTGTTCGTCGAGCAAGTGTCAGACGCGCCCGACGACAGGCCGCTTGTCTTCTCAGCTCACGGCGCGCCTGCGCAGGCCTACGCTGAGGCGAAGCGCCGCGGCATCGCGCTCATCGACGCCGCCTGCCCCCTCGTCCTCAAGGTGCACACGCAGGTCAAAAGGTTTATCGCCCAGGGCCGGCATGTGATCGTGATCGGCCATGAGGGTCATCCGGAAATTCTTGGCGTCATGGGCCAGAGCGCGGGCTCAAACTTTACACTCGTAGAATCGCAGGAAGATGCGGGAACCATCGCGCCGCCTGACGTCCCCCTCGCCTATGTGACGCAGACGACGCTGTCCGTGGACGACACGCACGCGATCATCGCCACTCTGAAGCGGCGCTTTCCCGGCATTGTCGGCCCGCGCAAAGAAGACATCTGCTATGCGACGTCAAACCGGCAGGCCGCGGCGAAGGCCATCGCCGATTTGGCCGACGCGGTGCTCGTGGTCGGGTCAAAAACGTCATCCAATTCACTGCGTCTTGTGGAAGTCGCCGCAAGAAAAGGCCGACCGGCGCGGCTGATCGAAGACCCCGCCTTCGACGAACTCGGCGATCTTCCGGAAAACGGCGTTCTTGGCGTCACCGGCGGGGCGTCAGCGCCGGAAGAACTTATCGAAACACTTCTCGCCCGGCTCGCCGCCCTCTTTACGCTCAAGATCGAGACGGTTGAAATCGCGCGCGAAGATGTTGCATTTAAGGCTCCGCTTTTGCACGCGAGCTGACTTTGGCCGTCTACACCCATGTTTCGAGAGAGGAATTGGCGACATTCCTCGACGCCTATTCGCTAGGGGATCTCCTCGACTATGAAGGCGTGACACAGGGCATCGAAAACACCAACTACTTCGTCTTCACGTCCACCGGCCGCTACGTCCTGACCTTGTTTGAGCAACGCGTGGCGCGCGAGGATTTACCCTTTTTCATCGATTATATGGCGCACTTGTCGTCGCGCGGGCTCGACGCGCCGCGGCCGATCGCAGACAGAAACGGCGATGTCCTTCGGACGCTGTGCGACCGGCCCGCGATTATCATCAGCTTTCTGGACGGCGCGGGGCTCGAATCCTTCGGCCCTGAAGAATGTCGTAAAGTCGGCGCGCTAACGGCGTGGATGCATGTGAATGCGGAAGATTTCGCTGGTTACCGAAAGAACGCCCTCGACCTCGAGGGGTGGCGCACCCTTGCCGACAAGTGTCGCGAGCGCGCCGATGAGCTTGCGGACGGCGTCGCGGCGCTGATTGATAATGAACTCGATTTTCTCTCTCGTCAGTGGCCGGACAATCTCCCTACAGCCGTGGTGCACGCCGATCTCTTCCCGGACAATATCTTTTTTCTGGGCGCAGAGCCGTCAGGGGTCATCGACTTCTACTTTGCGTGCACTGAGGCTATGGCTTACGACCTTGCGATCACTCTTAGCGCCTGGGCGGGCGAAAACGGCTGGTCGCAAGCGAACGCTCTCGCGATGCTTGAGGGATACCAATCCATCCGGCCCTTGAGCGATGCTGAACGGCGCGCCTTGCCAATCTTGCTGCGCGGCGCAGCGCTTCGTTTTCTATTGACCCGCCTCCACGACTGGCTGCATCAGGTTGAAGGCGCGCAAGTGGCCGTGAAGGATCCGACGCCCTATCGCGACCTGCTTCTTCTTCATCGCAACAATACCGAAAGCGAACCTTCAATGTTGACCATCTATACGGACGGGGCCTGCTCCGGGAATCCTGGCCCCGGCGGCTGGGGCGTCCTGATTATCGACGGCGACGAAGACCGCGAACTCTATGGCGGGGAAAAATCGACCACCAATAACCGTATGGAGCTGACCGCGGCGATTGAAGCCTTGCGCGCAACTGATGCGTCAAAAGCCGTCCATCTGTATACGGATTCCATCTACGTTAAGAATGGCGTTACGCAATGGATGGCGGGTTGGAAGCGAAACGGTTGGAAAACATCCGCCAGGAAGTCGGTTAAGAATCAGGACCTATGGCGCGCGCTCGATGAGGCGACGCAAGGGCGCGACATCGACTGGCGGTGGGTCAAAGGTCATGCCGGCGATCCCGGCAATGAGCGCGCGGACGAACTCGCGCGCCGCGGCATTGCAAACCTTTAGGCGACCACGCCGATAGCGAGACCGCGCAGCGCCGCTGTGACCCTGTCCGAAACATCAAGCTTCACGTAGAGCCTGCGCATATAGGTGTCGACGGTGTTCCTCGAAATGGCCAGAGCGTTCGCAATATCGCCCGAACTGTCGCCGAAGGCGACGCGCTCCAAAATTTCGCGCTCGCGCAAGGAGAGCTTGATTTCTTCGGGCGCTTTTTTGAATAGCAATTTGCAATAGCGCTGATGACCGAGCTGTGTCGCCCAATGGAGGCGTGAAATCTCAAAGTCCGACAGGGTCTGCGACGTGTCGCCAAAGCCGAGCCCCGCATAGCCGTTCCGGCCATGGGGGCCGTAAAGCGGCATCGCCAGTCCGTCGCCTTTCACCGCCTGGCTAAGCTTGTAAAGAAACATCTGTTCTTCATCGCTGATCTTGTCGAGCTCGCGCACCTCCGACCACAAGAAGGGGCGTGTGCGGGAAAGAGAAAGCCGCGTAATCGGATCGACTTTGTAATATTCTTTCTGCGTATAATCGGCGACCCAGGCTTCAGGAAACCCAAACGCGACGACTGTCAGAGACGGTTGACGGCCAACGGCGCCGACCGGCGGCAGATGATGGTAGCTCATCATCTGGATATTCTGCCTAAAAAAGAACCGGATACAGATATTCTTCAAATCAGCGAAAGACGTCGCCGCCTTCGCCGCCACTGAATATTCTTCAAACTCTTTATCGGCCCCTGCCGTCATGACGCGCTCCCTTAAGGGAAAACTCGGTCAATGCGCAAATTTAGCCAATCTTGCAAAATAAAAAATGCGTCCGCCAAACATGACGAACGCATTACACAAAATCAATTTTTTGCAGTGTCCTAGAGCTGTCCTAACATGTGTTCGACGCTCGAGACTTCAAACGCGCCTGGCTCTTCGACGTTGAGCGCCTTCACGACACCATCTTCGATCACGGCGGAAAATCTTTGCGAGCGTTCGCCCATACCAAACCCGGTCCCGTCCATGGTCAGGCCGAGCGCGCGCGCGAAATCGCCATTGCCGTCAGCCATCATTTCAACTGTTCCGCCAGCATTATGCGCCTTACCCCAGGCGTCCATCACAAAGGCGTCGTTAACCGAAACGCAGACAATCTTGTCGATTCCTTTGGCCTTCAACTCGCCGGCTTTCTCAACAAATCCCGGCAGGTGTTTCGCCGAACAGGTGGGCGTAAAAGCGCCTGGCACCGAGAACAAGGCGACCTTGCCGGATCCCAAAACATCCGCCGCGTCGGCTTTTTCCGGACCGTTCTCGGTCGCCATCATGACGCTTACGCTTGGGATTTTTTCGCCTTCTGATATGGCCATTTCATCGTTCTCCTTTTCCAGAATTTCGCGTTGTCATACGCGTCCATGGAGGCGGCGTAAATGATGAATCGCTTTGGAGGGTGCGGCGGGACGCTCATTGTCAATGCCCGCCGGCGACCTTAGTGTTCGATCCATGAAGGACGACGCCGCACAGGATTTTCTTACCGGGCAGTTGCTGATTGCGATGCCCAACATGGGCGATCAGCGATTTGAACGCTCGGTTGTGCTCATATGCAGCCATGAACGCGATCACGCGATGGGCATTGTCGTGAACAAGCGCCTTCAGGATGTCACCGTCGGCGAGCTGCTCCAGCAATTGGAAATTCCGGCCGACAAGGCGGTCGGTGATGCGCCTGTTTTCTATGGCGGACCGGTTCAGCAGGACCACGGCCTTGTTGTCCATACGCTCGACTATCAGTCCGACCAAACAATGGTTGTCCATGATAATGTGGGCGTCACCGGCACCCAGCAAATTCTGGCTGATTTGGCCCAAGGCGGGATCGATGAGCAACGGCCTGCGAATTTCCTGCTCGCGCTCGGTCATGCCGGCTGGTCCGGCGGTCAACTGGAGGAAGAGTTGCAGATGAACGCCTGGGCGCACGTACCGCTGTCAGAAGATATTCTGTTCGGCGGAGAAAATCGCGATATATGGCGCTCGGCGCTCGCAAAACTTGGTGTCAGCGCCGCCATGCTGTCACCTGAATGGATGCGGGCGCGCGACAGCAACGCGCCGTTAAACTAGGCGCGCAAAAACTCGAAGGTTATCGAAGCTCATTACTCCAGAAACGGCGTTTCGACGGCTTCTTCTCGTCGTTCGCCGGTTCTTCCGGTTTGGCCTCGGGCTCTGACGTTTCGGCCTTATCGCTGGCCTTCGCAAACAGCTTTGATGGCTTCTGCTTGGGCTCATCGTCCGCTGGCGTCTCATCCGCGTTTGCAGCCGCTTCTTTCGCGTGACCCTTCAGTTCCTTACCGGCGGCGACTGTCTCCGGCTGACCGAGCGCGAAGCCCTGTCCAAGTTTGCAGCCGCTCTTCAGCGCCGCCTGCGCCAATGCTTTGGTTGAAACGCCTTCAGCAATCACTTCAAGGCCAAGATCGCCGCCGAGGCGGACGAGCGCGCCGACGATCTTCGCAGCATCCTCATCATGATCGAGCTTTTCGATGAAGGACTTGTCGACTTTGAGGTAGTCGAACGAAAATTTGTGCAAATTGCTCAGGGACGAAAAGCCCGCACCGAAATCGTCAAACGCTAGTGCAGCGCCCGCCTCTTTCAGCTTGGCGAAAATTTCGCCGGCGGCTTTCTCGTCGGTCACTGCTTCGGACTCAGTCAATTCGACCACAAGCGATTTCTTTGCAAGCCCGTGCGCCTTAATCTCGCGCGCCACCGCGTCGGCGAAGCCCGCGGACTGGAGCTGCGCCACGGACACGTTAAACGCCGCAAACAGATCCTTGCGCCCCCGCGTCTTGATTTTACCGGAAAGAAATTCCGCGGACGCCTTCAACATCATAGACGCGAGGTCAGCGCCCTTCCCTTCGGCGTCAGCCGCGGCGACAATTTCTTCCGTACTCATCCCTTTAAAATCGGAGGCCTCGTCAGAGAACCGCAGGAGCGCTTCGTATCCGCGAACGGATGAATCTTCGAGGGAAACAATCGCCTGAAACGCCGGCTGCAGGTGCCCCGCCTCCAAGGCGCGTGAAATCTTGCTGGGCTTCTCGCGCCGCGGCTCCTTGGCGGTCGCCTCTTTCAAGGTGGCGACGGCAGCGCCAGCGGCGCCGGCGATCGCGGGCGTCGTATCCCACAATTTCGGCATATCGTCCGCGGCTTTTTCCGCAAACACCACAAGACGCTCTAGTTCGCCGGCCGGATCGACGGCCCGCGCGCCGCGCAGGCGCACGCGATTGTCGTTTCGCAACTTCAACGAAATATCGAAGGCGCCGTCGCCCTGATGACGACCGAAGACGTCATGTTCAAATCGCGCGCGATCGCTTGGATGGATAAAGTCCCGAAGTCTGCGCGGCGTTACGCGGACGACATCGTCGGCTTCAAACAATTGCGCAAACGATTCTGTCTGGTGCGCTTCGTTCTCGCTCCAGTCCCAGACCGCGACGCCGGAATAATCAAGGACCTGTGCAAGTTGATTTTCCGACACCAGCATTTTCTCTTCAGGCGACTGCGCGTCCTGCGCATGCATCATGGCCGGCTGCATATCCGTAAAGCCGATATCGCGGGACAAGGAAGGCGCGCTCTCAGTCAGCGCAACGAGGCTTGCGGTTAAGATGCCGAATGTGAACAGCGCGTGCGGCGTCATTGAAACCGCATCGGCGCCGAACAAGTGTCCGGTGAACGGCGCGGCCATGGTGATCAGCGCGCCCGGCAATAACAATCGCGCGCCGTGATCGCCGCGCGCAGATTGCACAAGGGTCAGCAACACTGCGAACCCGCCAACGGCGAAGAGCCCATTGAGCATCAGTACATTTGCTTCGACCCTGCCAAGGAAATTGATAACGCCGACGCCAATCATGGTGAGAGCGCCCGCGAACATTAGGCCGCCAAGGATTGCATTGTTCTTCACGGCTCTGATGGTCGCCGAGAGGTAAATCAGGATGCTCGCGCCGAAGACGCCCTGCAAGAGCACCATCACTTTAGGCGAAGGGACCTTGAAGAGGCCGAGCCAACTGAATTCGAGCGCCGCTGCGGCCAGCACCATCAACAGGGCGCAAACAGCAGCGGAATTACGCCGGAAGACCGCGAAGCCGGCAAGAAAAGCGACGCCGATAATAAAAGCGCCGCCGATTGCTCCGCGCACCAGATCAAGGGAACTGGATGCGGTATCGCTGAAAATGGCCGAATTGACCCCCGAAATCGCCCCCACGCTTACTAGTTCTAGACCCATAGCCTCCCACCTGCCCACACTCAGTTTGCCCATACTCGGCGACGCTAACGCCAAGTCCACCAATTTTCCCCTCAGACAGTCAGGACCTGTGACGCAAGAAGAGCGCCCCTGAAACTCCCTTATCCCAGCGGCCCAAACTGACCCCGTACCTTCTCAACCTATGCGCTCACACGCAAGGGTGAAGCCATGAATTATCCTCGGCGGAGACCGAAAATCTGCATTTTATCGCCTGATCCAGTCCGACGCGGTCATCGCATAGATCAAATGGTCGCGCCATTTGCCGTTTATGTGGAGATAATCGCGCGCATAGCCTTCACGGTGAAAGCCCAGCGAATCAAGGAGCCCAATTGATGCGGCGTTTTCCGGCTGGCAGGCCGCTTCAATACGGTTTAGCCCCATCGCGCTAAACCCATGGTCTAGCACGGCTTGAACGCCGCCGTGCGCGTATCCGCAACGCGTGTGCGGCGCGCCAGTCCAATAGCCAAGGGAGGCCGATTGTGCGGCGCCGCGCAGAATGTTGATTAACGTAACGCCCCCCACAAGCGCTCCGCTTTCCTCATCGAACATGAAATAAGGAGCCGCCACGCCGCGCTTGATTGATCGCGCATACGCTTTAACGCGGTCTTTATAAGCAGCGAACGAAATCTCGTGGGCCGACCAAACTGGCTCCCATCTGGTGAGGTGTTCGCGGCTTTCCTCGCGCAGGACCCGCCAAGCTTCATAGTCGCTAAGACGCGGCGCGCGCAACACCACCCTGTCATGCAAGAGGATCGGCAACCCTTCGAGCGACAAGGAAGAATCGAGCAGCGCCATGCCGGCTTGTCCTATAAGTTCAAACGCGCCTTCAATTTATCGAATTCAGCGGGACCCACAACCGCCAGAGATTTTTTGGCGCTCTCAATAAGAGACGCGGCGCAGCGACTGATATCGCCCGGCGTGACGGCGTCGAGCGATGCGCAGATTTCATCTTCGCTGATCAGTCGGCCAAATGTGAACAATTGGCCCGCGCTGCGTTCGGCGCGATTGATCGGGCTTTCAAGCCCCATAAGGAGCGATGACTTCAACATCGCGCGCGCCCTGTCGAGTTCCGGCGCAGTCACGCCGCGCGCCATGCCGGCGATTTCAGTGAGCGAAATATCGACCGCCTGCAGCGCTTTGTCCGCGTCGGTCCCCGCGTAAACGCCAATCGTGCCTACATCATCATAAGCATCTGCATACGCATAAACAGAATACGCAAGGCCGTGCTTTTCGCGCACCGTTTGAAACAAACGTGACGACATGCCGCCGCCCAGAATCTCCGCCGTTAACCGCATCGCGAAATAGTCGTCGTCACGCACGCCGACTGCGGGCACCGCAAAGGCGATATGGGTTTGCTCCAGATCGCGCGGATCGTGATGGAAGCCGCTTGTCACGCGATTGCATATTGAATCGCGCGGCGCCTGTTGCGGCGTCATACTGCCGAAATACTGCTTCGCAAGCGCTTCAATTTCATCTTCGTCGACGCCGCCCGAAACAGCGACGATCATGTTCTCCGCCGTGTAATGACGATCCATAAATCTGCGAAGCGTCGCTGCGCTATGGCTGCGCACGTCATTTTCGCCGCCAAGAATTGGCCGGCCAAGCGCCTGATCGCGGTAAGTGAGCGATTGAATGTTCTCAAACAGAACATCGTCGGGCGTATCGCGCGCCTCGCCGATCTCCTGGATCACCACCTCTTTTTCCTTGGCGAGTTCAGCCTCTTCGAGGCGCGGATCAAGAATGATGTCGGAAAGAATATCGAAGGCGCAGCCGACATCGGCCGACAAGGTGCGCGCGTAATAACCGGTGGTCTGATAGCTTGTGGCGGCGTTCAGATGACCGCCGACAGATTCAATCGCCTCGGCGATATCTTTCGCCGATCGCCGGCCTGTGCCCTTGAACGCCATATGTTCCAGAAGATGAGCGACGCCGTTTTCGTCATCGGACTCATCTGTCGCGCCCGCCCGCACCCAAACGCCCACCGCCGCAGACTTCAGCTGCGCCATGGGGTCGATCACAACGCGTACGCCATTGGCGAGAGTTAAGATTGCGCGCCCCATCTAAGCCGCGCGCGCTTTCTCAATCAAAATGGTCTTGATCGCGTCCGCCGATGCAGCCGCCGTCAGACACTCTTCGCGACGCTCATAGAGATCGGCGAACCGCGCAGGCAGCACCGGGGCGCGTCCCGAAGCGGCTGTGACCGCTTCCGGAAACTTCGCGGGATGCGCAGTTGCGAGCGTCACCGCAGGTCCTGTTAACACGCCGGATGCGCGCAATGAAGTCATCGCCGCCACGCCTACAGCCGTATGCGGATCAATCAGAAGATCGTGACGCGCCTGAAACTCCGCAATCGTCCGGCTGATTTCATCTTCGCCTACAGTCGCCGACAGAAAGTCTCGCCGGATTTCATTTAAGACAGGCGCAGGTATCGTCGCGCCATCCGCCGACCGCGCTCCCGCAATGAAGTCATTAACGATCTGATGATCGCGGCCGCTCGCCTCGAACACGAGCCGCTCGAAATTGCTCGCCACCTGGATATCCATGGACGGCGACGTGGTCTGTTTCACACCAAGGGGACGATAAACGCCGGACGAAAGCGCGCGATGCAGGATATCGTTATCGTTGACCGCAACGCACAGTTTGTCGATCGGCAGCCCCATTCTCTTGGCGGCGTAGCCTGCGAAAATGTCTCCGAAATTGCCGGTGGGTACGACAAAAGACGTTGGTTCGCTCAGCCGCCCGAGCGCCGCCGCCGTCGTGAAGTAGTAGACGACCTGCACCGCGAGGCGGACCCAATTGATGGAATTGACGCCGCCGAGGGATAGCCGCTCTGCAAACGGACGGTCAGCGAAAAGCTCTTTCACGATTGCCTGACAATCGTCGAAGTCACCCTCAACGGCGATGTTCACGATGTTCGGCTCAATAACGCTCGTCATGATGCGCCGCTGAACTTCGGAGACACGCTTATGCGGATGCAGAATAAAGACATCCACATTATCCAGCCCGCGGAACGCTTCGATGGCGGCCGCGCCCGTGTCCCCGGACGTGGCGCCGATGATGGTGACACGCTCGCCCGTTCCTTCAAGAACATGGGCGAACAATTGACCGAGATATTGCATCGCCACGTCTTTGAAGGCGAGCGTCGGCCCGAAATAGAGCTCCATCAGCCAGTCTTCATCGCCGAAAGGAAAGACCGGCGCGACCTCCTTCCGATCGAATGTCGCATAAGCTCTTTCGGCGAGGGCGATCAATGTCTCCACCGGGACAGCGTCGCCGGCGAATTTTGCGAGGACCCGCGCCGCCGCTTGGGCGAAGGTTATCCCCTCGAACGCATCAATCTCCTCACGGTCAAACGCCGGCCACGTATGCGGAACATAAAGACCGCCGTCGGGCGCAAGCCCTTCTAGCAATACGCGTTCAAATCCGACCGCAGACGCGGCGCCTCGTGTGGAAATGTACTTCATGAAGGTCTGCTATCCGCCGGTTTTTACTGCGAAGCCCTATCGCATAGCAGATAGCGTTCTTCCAAAACAGCGCCGACGACCAGCTTGCTGTCGAGGCTGGCGGCGGCGCTCGCAGCGGAAATCTGTTCGCCGCGATCGCTGAACACGTATTCAGGTTCCACGCTTAAGCCGGGCTGGTCGTTAAGCCGCACAATCGCGGAAGGCGCCGTATTCTTCGGGTCGCGACTGTGCGCGAGGAACGCCAGCGGCTTTTGCATGCCGCCGATCCAGAGCGTCCCCGCCGCGTCGATATTAATATTGTCCGGGGCGATCGCGAGCGGCGCCGTCTTATCGAGCGTTAGCGCGCCATTGCTCCGATCGCGGTTATAAATCTTCAACGCCCCGCCGGCGGTTTCCGCAACATAGAGACGGGATCCGTCGATGCTGACGTTTACGCCATTTGCGAAACGCAACCCTTCCGCGGCGACGCGCCAAGCCGTTCCGTTGAAATAGAGGACCTGCCCTGATCCCACCTGACCCAAAAAATGCAGCCGGCCGAGAAAGCTCGAGCGCCCCGGCTCCAGATCGTTGGTCGCATAAAAGGACCGCGGGCCCACCGCGACCACGTCATTTGGGCTCGTCAGGCGGCGTTCTGCGAATGTCTCCAGATGCACAAGATCGCCGACACCGACAACGTCGTAGAGCTCAATGGTGTTCGCGGCGGCGTTGACGACAAAGAGGCGGCGCACGCCTTCACCGATGTAATAATGCAAGCCCACCGGCTCGAACGCCTCGGGGACGCCGTTGGTGCGGTCGCGCCAACCGCTCATATCCAAGGGATCATCAATATTCACCGACAGGATGGCGCCGCGAACGTCTTCGCCCCGGCTTACTGCGCGCCGGTCAAGCGATGAAACGAACGCCCGCCGCAACGCCGGGTCGATTTGCAGATCCTCCGGCCCGGCGACGCCGGTGACGGGCGCACATGTTCCGGCGAACTGATTTTCTATTTTGTCGAAATGGTTAAAAGCGTTGAGGCGTAACAGACCGAAACCAAGAAAGAGAACAAAAACAAAAAGAAAGAAACCGATCCGCGCCATAATCCAAATTTCTCGTGAAAATCATCGCCAACCATCCCCATTCAGGGCCCAATGTTACTCTATCTCAATGATTGAAAATGCGCCACCGGATAGGGCGCGGCGGTTGCAAAATTTGAACGGACAATGGGGGTTGCTTTCGCACCGCCCCCGGCGTATACGCGCGCTCTTTATTCAAGCTCACGCCAGGATGCCGTCATGAAGAAAGACATTCACCCGGACTATCACACGATTAAAGTCGTTATGACGGACGGATCGTCTTTTGAAACGCGTTCGACTTACGGCGAGGCTGGCGCAACTTTGAATCTCGACATCGATCCGACGAGCCACCCGGCCTGGACCGGCGGCCAATCGCAAGCGCTCGAGCGCGGTCGCGTGTCGAAATTCAACAAGAAATTCGGCGCCTTCGGCCTCAAGAAAACGAGCTAGGCCGCTCTTCTCAAGCCTAATTCTTTTAACGGCCGAACGCCTCGGCCAAAGCGCGCTGCTGCGCGGCCGCATCGCGTTCGGAAACGTCTGAGCGCTCTTCCGTGAAGAGTTCTGCGTCAAGGCGGGCGATCCGGCTGTATAATTGCGCGGCGCTGTCCGTGAGCCCGATTAACGCTTCCGGCAGCCCCTCTTCCAGAAGATCGCCAATCGGCTCCTCTCGGGATTTCAACCGATACTTCTCGTCCGCCGCTTCGGTGAGCTTCATGTCGCCTTCACGGACGGCGCGCAGCACCAGGAGCCACGAGGCGATCTGCATCAATTGCGTCGTCAACCGCATCGACGCGCTGGCGTAAGCGAGCGCGCCCGACCGCGAGAGGGTTTTCGACGCTTTGCGTCCCTCTCCGTCGAGATAATTCGCCGTCTCTTCAACCAGCGTCATGCCTTCGCTAAAGGTTCGCGCAAAAACTTCTGACTGCACAAAGGTCGTCGCGCCCGAATTCTGTTCCACCGCATTCATCCAAACTTGCATCTGTTATCCTTAAGATGCCGACGGCGCTGGACCGTGACAACAAGAAAAGCGTTAATGTCGCTCGCCTCAATCAAGCGACATACTTGGCGGTAGAATGAGCAACGGTTATGCCAGCAACTACAAAGGGTAAGCGTTCCGGCGAATACGTGTTGGGGGTCGACGGATGCCGCAATGGCTGGGTCGCCGTCGCTCTGGCGAAGGGGCGAAAAACAGCGGATGTGTCAATCCGGCCCGACTTCGGAACGCTCCTGGCCGATCATGCGACAGCGGCGATGATCATTGTGGATATGCCGATCGGCTTTCCCGACGCCGGCCGGCGCGCTTGCGAGGCGATGGCGCGGGGCTTGTTAAAGCCAAAACGCCACTCAAGCGTTTTTCCGACGCCGCGCCGGCCCATGCTCGGCTTCGAAAATTATGAAGAGGCGAACGCCTGGGGCAAAGCGCAAGCGGACGGCGGCGGTCTGCCGAAACAGACCTGGATGATCATGCCGAAAATTCGCGAAATCGACGCGCTCTTATCCCCTGAAGATCAGCCGCGCATTGCGGAAGGTCATCCGGAAGTGGCGTTCCACCGCCTTGGCGGCGATACGCCCTGCGCCCACCCGAAAAAGTCAGAGGACGGCGCCGCCGAACGGTTGACGCTTCTCCGGACACATGGCCTCACAAACGCTGAGGCGTTGGTTTCGATCGCAAAGGACGCCGCTGGCGCAGGCGTCGCCCGCGATGATGTTTACGACGCTTGCGCCCTCGCGCTGACAGCGCGCGCCCGGCTCAAAGGTAAAGCGCGGCACTTGACAGATGGCGCGCGCGACGCTCGCGGATTGCGGATGGAAATTTGGGGCTGATGCGCTACGCTGGTTCTAAAGCTTAAAGAGTTTTTCGGCTTCACTCATCGTGTCCGTGCGCTTGCCGATCGCAGCTTCGCAACGCACAATTTCCGCTTTCAAAGAAGCGATCCGCGTTTCCAGATCGCTCACGGACATTTCGTACAAATCATGCTTGCCGATCTTTGAAAGGGTGAGATCAGGCGCTTCACTGGGAAGATCGTCATCCATGCTCAGGTCCTTTCTCACACCAATCAACTGGGTTCGCGCCGATCACGCTCGAGCATGTTACAGCGCAAAAACGAAAGGTCAAAACGCCAAAAATTGGGGTGAGATTTCTTTAGTTCCAGCAATCAAACCGGCGGACGACGGCGCCGCGAGACCGGAGCCGCGGCGCAAGCGCAGATCTCAATCACGCAATCGCAACTCGCCGCCGACAGGTCCGATTCCGCTTGGAACAGGAACATCTGAAAGCGCATAATCCGTATTCAATACAAGTTTTGGACTGCCGCTCAAGGTGAGCCTCTTGGCCACAATAGCGGTGTATGCAGATTGATCGGCCACAGGCTTCAAGGTGGAAACCAAGAGCGTGCCGCGCGGCAAATAGAACGTGCCGAGAAGCATACGAGCATCATCGCTCAGAATTTTATGCATTCGATCGACAGGGGCGCCGCGATCTTCAAAAAACAAGATACCTGCCATTGCGCCCGACGTCGGCGCCGTTAGGGATATCTTTGTGTCAGGGGCAAACGAGAACACCGCTTCATCCCCCACAAGATAAAACGCAATGTTTTCGCCAACCAATCGGGATTGCATACCGACGGTCAGCGGTCCGTCTTTGATGATATAAACGCCCGGATTGAGTTTCACATCGGCGTTCATGGCGATATTCAAACCGCCGCAATAAACGCCCGGATTGAGCGTGTGCTTCTCATGGTCGGTAAAAAAGTCCGTATCTGTGGTTTCTGTCTGTGTTAATTCGCGGAGCGATTGGGCGGCGGCGATCCTGAAGTTCTCATCACTGTCCTCTCCAAGAGCTAAGTTCGTTTCAGTGCAGGCCCCAACCGTTGGCGGCGTTCGCTTCGCGAGCGGGTCTTTGTAAACGGGGCAGTCGGTCGTGACGTCCGGATCAAAATTTGTCGCCGTTCCTGAACTGCCGCCTCCTGAGCAAATAAACTCAGCGCCGATCTTTGAATATCCGCTCGCGTAAACGCCCATAGGCGACGATGAGTTCGAATATAAGGCGCAATCGGCCGCCGATATTTCCGCGTTCAACGTGGCGGAAAGTGTTTTGTCGGCCTGGTCATCAAGCGCGATGACGCACACGTTTAACGAGCCGCGCGCCACAGCTGTTGCTTCAGCGGAAATCGGTCGCTGCAAGGACTCAATTTTCGACAGCAGGATGCTTTGCGGCGCCGCCATTTCCAGCGCCACGGTCACAGCTCCATTGGCCTGATCGATATCAATCTTGAGCGAGACTGCATTCAGGTCGCCCCGATTGGCGACTTCCTGAACCGCGGTCGCGCGCAACATACTTTCTACTTCCGCAGCGTTCGTATTCGCCAGCAGAAATTCACGCGCGCCGCGCAATGCGAGCGAGTCGGCCAAATCGCTCAAACTCGCCCGGATTGTATAATAGCGGCTAAAGTCGATCCCTGCGCCGACAAAACAAGAGCGCGGAGACCAGCGCGAAAAACACCGCGACATTGCCGTTGCGCGACTTCGCAAAGCGCTCGCATTGAATGTGTATTGCTCGGCCCGCCATAGTTCATTCGGATTAGAACAACTACATTATCAATTTGGTAAGAAAGAGCGTTAACGGCCGCGAAGTAAGGCGCCGACCGTCAGTGGGCGCGCCTTATTGACCAGGTCGCCATTCGCTCCCGGTAGAATATGCGCAAAAAATATGGAAACGATCATCTTGCGCCGATTACGCCAAGGAGCGGGCGCTGTCGCCAGCGAAACCTATTGGGGTCAAGATGTGATTAATCGCGCAGGAAAACCTCGGCCACGCCGCCGCCGATCCCCACCGGCACGGGCACGTCCGTCGCTTTGTAATTGGAGTTCAGGACAAGATTGACCGACGAGTCCAATTCGATGCGGCGCGCGATGATCGCCGTATAGGCCGACTCCGCCGCGACTTCCTCCTGCGCAGCAGCATAAAAACGCCCCTTAGGTAGGTATACCGTACCCACAAGCGTTTTCGCATCGTTGCTGGAGACTTCGAATACGCGCGCACCTTCGTTTCCTGAATCATCTTCCAGAATAAGGAGCCCCGCCATTTGGCCTGTCGTCGGCGCAGTCAACGAGACTGACGTATCGCGCGTGAATTTCATCTTCGCAGCCTTGCCCGTAAAATAGAAGCCAACGTTGACGCCTTCGATCGATGACGTATCGTCGACGAGAAAAACACCATCCTTAATGACATACGTGCCGGGACTAAAAACGACCTTGGAATTTCCCTTGATCGAAAGGCCGCCGCAATAAACGCCAGGAAACAAAGTCTGCATCGCGTCGTCAATTTGCAGTTTGTTGTGATCACATGCCCCAACGGTGGGACCGACGCGATCCGTGAGCGGGTTTTCCTTTTGAGGACAATCGGTCAGCGGCGCTGGCGAATAGTTCGACAGGTCGCCGTCATAGCCTCCGGATGTGCAATTTAAGACGCTCGATAGCAGCGCCCGGTCTTTTGAAACGAGACTGTTGACGCCCACCGAGTTCGAGTAGATCGCGCAATTTGCGCCTGTTAATCGCGCGTCCTTCTGCAATAACAACGCTCTGTCAGATCCAGTCTCAAGCGCGATAACGCAGATATTTGCGCTGCCGAGCGATTGGGCTGTGGCGTCGACAGCTAAATCAATGGGAGATTTAAACATCGATACAAAAAGCGTCGGCTTGAAAGAATGGGTAAGCGACACCGTCACGCTGGCATTCGTGCTGTCGTCAGTCGCAGACGCTATCGCGCCGGCGACAATTGGCTCATCTCCAATGCCGTTATCGGCTTCCTGCTTTGCGATTACCGACGGCAGACTCGCACCAGGCTGCGTGATCGCGTATTGACGCGCACCGATGAGCGCGGATTTGTCCGCAATGTTCTGAAGCGCGGCGCGCGTTTGGTAATAGCGTCCGTAATCAACGCCGGCGCCAACGAACGCCAACAGCAACGGCGCGACGATCGCGAACAACAGCGCGACATTGCCGCGCTCGTTTCCCGCAAAACTGCGTTCGCCAATAAACGGTCGATTAACAGACATAACATGGTAGGGTTAGAATGACTTTTTTAGGAATTTGGTAACAAGCAGGGTTAACGATTGGTTGATCTTAAAGGCGCGCCGATCTAGGGCGTTCCGATGCAATTTCCCTCCACTCTCCAAACAGGCCGGCTTGTCAAACGCTACAAGCGGTTCCTCGCCGATATTGTCCTCGACACAGGCGAAGCGGTCACCGCTCATTGCGCCAATCCCGGCTCCATGATGGGCGTCGCGCCGCCGGACGCGCCGGTCTGGGTTTCGAAGAGCGAAAGCAAGACGCGAAAGCTGCCCTATTCGTGGGAGCTCGTGGAAGTGGACGGCGGCCTCGTGGCGATCAACACCAACAATCCCAACAAAATCGGCGCTGAGGCGATCGAGAATGGCGCGATCAGCGAACTCGGCGGGTATGGGTCCCTGCGGCGCGAGGTCAAATATGGTGAAAAAAGCCGGATCGACATTCTGCTGGAAGACGGGGAGGATGAGCGCCCCTGTTACGTTGAAATCAAGAATGTTCACCTGATGCGCACCGCCGGCCTCGCCGAATTCCCGGATTCGGTGACAAGCCGCGGCGCCAAGCACCTTTCGGAGCTTGCCGCCATGGTGGCCGAGGGCGCGCGCGCGGTGATGCTCTATATTGTGCAAAGGAGCGATTGCGAGGCGCTGTCCCCCGCCGCCGACCTTGATCCCACCTACGCGCGCGCGTTGCACGCGGCGGTTGGTGCAGGCGTTGAAACCTTGTGTTATGATTGCGATGTAACAACGAGCGGTGTGCGCTTGCGGCGCGCGCTGCCCATTATACTCGAATAACAGGATTACCCCGTGGACACGGAAACGATCAGAACCGGCGACATCAAGATCCATAAGCCCGAAGATTTCGCAGGCATGCGCAAAGCGGGACAGCTCGCGGCCTCATGCCTCGATATGGTGACGGAAATTGTCGAGCCCGGCGTCACGACAGAAGCGATCGACGACCGCATCCGCGAGTTCGTCTTCGACCATGGCGCCCTTTCGGCGACGATCGGCTATCGCGGCTACCGCCATGCATCCTGCATTTCGCTGAACCATGTGATCTGTCACGGCATTCCGGCCCCGAAACCCTTAAAGGCCGGCGACATCATGAATATCGACGTCACCGTCATTGTCGACGGCTGGCATGGCGACACAAGCCGCATGTATTACGCCGGCGAGCCCAAGGTCAAAGCCAAACGCCTCGTCGACACGACTTATGAAGCAATGATGCGCGGTATTGAGACGATCAAGCCCGGCGCCACCCTTTACGATATTGGCAAGGCCATTCAGACCCATGCGGAAAATGAAGGATTTTCCGTGGTGCGTGATTTCTGCGGCCATGGGCTCGGCCGCGTGTTCCACGATGCGCCGAACGTCGTTCATTATGCGGAATATCGCGACAAGTTTCTGGGATCTCACACTGCCCCGAAGACGGAACTCAAAGCGGGTATGTTTTTCACCGTCGAGCCTATGATCAACGAAGGCAAACCCGACGTGAAACTTCTGAAAGACGGATGGACCGCCGTTTCGCGCGATAAATCCCTTTCGGCACAATTCGAGCATTCAGTCGGCGTCACCGAAGAAGGCGTTGAGATCTTCACGAAGTCGCCGAAGGGACTTGATCACCCGCCCTATTCATAGGGTGAACGAAAAGGGAGAGCGTCATGGGTAACTCGAAATTCATCAGCTATCTGACAGTCAAGGACCCGCGCGCCGCCATGGCGTTTTACGAAAAAGCCCTGCCCAACGCCGAAACCACCATGATCATGGACGGACCGGGCGATTCTGTTATGCACGCGGAAATGTCGATCAATGGCGAAACGATCATGATCGCAGGCGAATGGCCCGGCATGGCCGAAGCCCATGAGGGGATTTCGCCGGTGAACTTCATGCTCTACGTCGATGACGCTGACGCAGCATACCAGCAGGCGATCGATAACGGCATGGCATCCGTGTTCGAGCCCTCGGATCAATTCTGGGGCGATCGCAACGCCGCTGTCCGTGATCCTTACGGCTTTCGGTGGACATTCGGTCAGCAGATCGAAGAAGTAGCGCCCGACGAATTGAAAAAGCGCGCCGCAGAATTCGCCAGAAGCATGGGCGCCGGCTAGGAGCGACAAACAGCATCGACAAGCCGGCGCCATCTCTCAGAAGCTCAGACAGGAACGAGGGCCGTTCCAACGGAGCTCATCACGCAGCGGGACACCGTGAGCGTTTGCGGGCGCGTTTTTCCAAGGCAGGAATAGACGGCGTTCAGGATTACGAATTGCTGGAATTGATCCTCTTCCGCGCCATCCCCCGCCGCGACGTCAAGCCGCTTGCGAAAGAACTCATCGCAAAGTTCGGCGGCTTCGCCGAGACGCTGGCCGCGCCGCCGGAGCGGCTCATGGAAGTCAAAGGCGTCTCTGAGGCGGTGGCGACGGATCTCAAGATCGTCCAGGCTGCGTCCATAAAACTCGGTCAGGAACGGGTGTTGAACCGGCCCGTTATTTCCTCGTGGGACGCGCTCCTCTCCTATTGCCGATCGGCGCAGGCGGACGAAAAAATCGAACTGTTTCGGATTCTGTTTCTGGACAAGAAAAATATTCTTATCGCTGACGAAGTCCAGCAACGCGGCACGGTGGACCATACGCCCGTCTATCCGCGCGAGGTCGTCAAGCGCGCCCTGGAGCTTGGGGCGTCAGCGATCATCCTTGTCCATAACCATCCTTCCGGCGACCCGACCCCGTCGCGCGCGGACATCGATATGACCAATCAAATCGTCACCGCCGCCAAAGCCCTCGGCATTCGCGTGCACGATCATTTGATTATCGGGCACAAACACCAGGCAAGCTTTAAGTCGCTGGGCCTGTTATAAAGCCGACATTGCATACCGCGTGATCAAGTCACATACACGCGGAGAAATGATGCGATAGGAATTCGGCTGACCCACGAAGGAGGCGCGCCATGATGCGAATTCTATCTGTCTTGTTGAGTACAAGTCTTCTCTTTAGCGCCGCGTGCGCGGAGAAGGCCGTCACCGCTGACAAGGCCAGTGAACCCGCGAGCGCCGCCGCTGAAACCGTCAACGCCGCCATCCGCGACGTGGCGCCGGAAGCCGCCGCCGCCCTCCTCGCCGCTGACGCGGGCGTGAAGGTTCTCGACATCCGAACGCCTGAAGAATTCGCCGTAGGGCACATCGCCGGCGCGCTCAATATCAACTTCTATGATGCGGATTTTGAAGAACAACTCGCCGCTCTCGATAAGAACGCCGCCTACGTGCTCCATTGCCGTAGCGGCGGGCGCAGCGGAAGGAGCCTCAAGTCATTTAAGAAACTTGGCTTTACGAACGTTTCTCACCTCACCGCCGGCTTTAATGGCTGGCGCGCGGCGGCCCTGCCCATAGCGAGCGACGACAATGCGCAATAGAGCGAACCGCCTTCTACTTGTCTTCGTCATGATTGTCGGATCGACGCTTGGGGTCGCCGTAGCGCAGGATGCGAGCCCGCCTTCGGATGTTGGCGTTGTGAAAAAGGGCGTTCTTCATGTTAGCCCACGCGAAGCGGCGCAACTCCTGGCTGACGATCCGTCGATCAGAGTGCTCGACTTGCGCACCCGGCCAGAATTTAATCGCGGCCACATCGACGGCGCGATACAGATCAATTACTTCTCACTAAACCTGAAGAAGAAACTCGCCGCGCTCGACCGCAACGCATCATGGCTCGTCCACTGCAAATCAGGCCATCGCAGCGGTCGCGCCGTGCCGCAGATGAAAAAACTCGGCTTCACAAAAATCATTCACATGGACGCCGGTTTTGACGGCTGGAAAAAGGCCGGACTGCCCGTAACGCGTGAACGTTAGATCGTCGCAAGCGCCTATTCGTCCGAGGTCATATCCTTGACGATCTTCGACAGCCCGACCTGACGGCGGCGCTTAAGGCGTTCGCCGAAGAGGATCGACCGCAAAAGCTCTTCGGACTCGTCGAGATCGTAATTGACGATGACATAGTCATATTCAGCCCAGTGGGACATTTCCGCGTCAGCTTTCGCCATGCGTTTCTGGACGATTTCCTCCGGATCTTGCGCGCGCTTGCGCAACCGGCGCTCCAACTCTTCGCGTGAGGGCGGCAGGATAAACACCTTCACCACATCCTCGCCGGCCACTTCGTCAAGCTGTTGGGCGCCCTGCCAGTCAATGTCAAACAGAACATCCTTACCCTGACGAAGCGTTTCTTCGACCATGGCGCGCGGCGTGCCGTAATAATTTCCAAAGACATTCGCCCATTCGAGGAATTCGTCATTGTCGCGCATGCGTTCAAACTCTTCTTCCGAGACGAAGAAGTAATCCTGCCCATGGGCCTCACCGGGACGGCGCTCGCGCGTGGTCGCGGAGATCGAGAGCACCATTTCGCCGTCTTTTTGCAATAACCTGTCGGCGAGCGTCGTTTTCCCTGCCCCGGAGGGGCTGGAGAGGATGAACATGAGGCCCCGCCGGGCGACTTTCAGATCGCCGCCTAACATGGTCCCGCCTCGCGCTGCATGACTTTACTCAACATTTTGAACCTGCTCGCGCATTTGATCGATAACGGACTTTAGATCGAGTCCCATCTGCTTCAACGCCATGGTCGGGGCTTTGGAGCACAAGGTGTTTGCTTCGCGGTTAAATTCCTGCGTCAGAAAATCGAGTTTCCGGCCAACGGGGCCGTCGCCCGCAAGGAGAGTGCGCGCCGACGCCACATGTGCGTCAAGCCGGTCGAGCTCTTCTCGGATATCGGCTTTAACGGCCAATAGCGCTGCTTCCTGCGCCAGGCGTTCCTCAGCCACAGCGCTGTCAACGCCAAGTTCTTGCAACTGGGCGGAGAGCTTGTCGCGGATCGCGGGCAGGCTCGCCTCATCGCTTGCGCGCGCAGCGCCCGCAAGACGCTCGGTCTCATCCACAAGCCCCGCAAGCACAGCGCCCATCGCCGCGCCCTCTTCCGCCCGTGACGCTTTCAGACCGTCCACCGCGGCGTCAAAGCTCGACGTCATCGCGTCGCCGAGCGCCGCTTGTTCCTGCTCGTCAGGCGCCGGTTCGATCATATCGAGGACCCCGCGCACATTCAGGATATTTTCCGCACGCGGCTTTTCGCAATCGATGCGCAGACCGATCTTATCGATCAACGGGAGGATTTGGTCGAGGACGGTTTCATTGACGGAAACAAGCGTTGCGCTTTTTGCCGAGCGCAAGGTCAACGAGACATTCACCGAGCCGCGCGCGATTTTCCCGGCCAGGCGCTTCTTCAGACGGGGTTCGAGAAAATCGAACCCGGTCGGTAGCCGAAAGCGCGTCTCCAGACCGCGACTATTGACGCTCTTTATCTCCCAGCTCCAGCGCATCTCGGCGTGCTCGCCGTCCATGCGTGCGAAACCGGTCATTGATGAAACGGATGCGGCGCCCGGCGTCACTATTGCTGACGCTCGCGTTCGATGCGGCGCCATTGGGCGACATTTTGATTATGCTCACGGAGTGTAGACGCGAACACATGCCCCCCGGTGCCGTCGGCGACAAAAAAGATCTCATCGGTCTCAGCCGGATTCAGGACCGCCGCAATCGCGTCCTTGCCGGGGTTCGCAATCGGCGTCGGCGGCAAGCCTCGGATCACATAGGTGTTGTAGGGCGTTTCCTTACGCAATTCGCTCACACGCAACCCGCGTCCCAACGGCTCGCCCTTTGTCAGCCCGTAAATTATCGTGGGGTCGGACTCAAGACGCATGCCCTTTTTGAGCCTGTTGATAAACACCGCCGCGATGCGCGGGCGCTCTGCGGCGAGGCCAGTCTCGCGTTCGACAATAGAGGCGAGAATAATTGCTTCTTCCGGCGTCGATATGGGCAACTCTAACGCCCGGCCGTCCCAGAGCGCATCAATTGTCTCGTCCTGCGCCTTGATCATCCGGCGAATGATATCGTCGCGGCTTTCCCCGCGCGTCAGTGCATATGTTTCCGGTAATAGCTCGCCCTCATTGGGGGCCAAAGTGATGTCGCCGGTCAGGACGGCGTCCTCTTCCAGTAAACGAAGAATTTGCGCCGTGGTACGTCCTTCCGGCGCTGTGAAGTAGTGGAGAATGCTTTTGCCTTCCACGAGAAGGTCAATCACTTCCATGACGCTGGCGCCGGCCGGAATTCTGTATTCGCCCGCCTTTAACGCGCCGCCTGCCTTGCGCGCGCGGACCGCGGCCTCGAAAAGCGCCGTATGCCGAATAACGCCAGCTTCGCCCAAAATATCGGCGATGCCCGAAACGGTCGTCCCGGTCTCAAGCATCACCACTGCGTCCTCAGCGAGTGGTCCCGGCCGGGTTGCTTCCTTGTAGGCGAAATAGCCTCCGGCCCCGAGCGCGATGCCCGCGACAACGCCAAGGAAAAGCAAAAATAGGATGATCGATTTCACCGCGCCGCCGCGCTGGCTTGTTCGCAAATCGCCGTGACCCGCATTCGGCTGCATTAATGGTCTCCCTTCCGTCCCGAACGGAGAGACTAGCCGTCAATGGCCCGCATCACCAGACTTGCATTCGTGCCGCCGAAGCCGAAGGAATTGGAGAGCACAGCGTTGATTTCTTTTTCCACTGCCTTGTGAGGCGCAAGATTGAGAGCGGTCTCCACGGAAGGATTCTCCAGGTTGATCGTCGGCGGCGCGATATTATCACGCATCGCGAGAATACAGAACAACGCCTCCACCGCGCCCGCCGCGCCCAGCAAATGCCCGATCGCCGATTTCGTCGACGACATCACGGTCCCGCCAGCTGCGCCGGCGAACAAGCGTTCCACCGCGCGCAATTCGATCTCGTCGCCCAATGGCGTTGAGGTGCCGTGGGCGTTCACATAGTCAATGTCTTTCGGCTCAAGTCCCGCGCGCTTCAACGCCATCTTCATGGCGCGATAGCCGCCATCGCCGTCTTCAGCCGGCGCGGTCACGTGATAAGCGTCGCCCGACAAACCATAGCCGACGATTTCGGCGTAGATTTTAGCGCCGCGCGCCTTGGCGTGTTCGTATTCTTCAATCACGACCATGCCGGCGCCCTCGCCCATCACGAAGCCGTCGCGATCTTTGTCATAGGGGCGCG
This sequence comes from Pseudomonadota bacterium, assembly GCA_038534195.1. Classification (GTDB taxonomy): domain Bacteria; phylum Pseudomonadota; class Alphaproteobacteria; order Caulobacterales; family Parvularculaceae; genus JAJFFW01. Next base: position 104,994 of record JBCAXE010000003.1, on the reverse strand, counting down.
AGGCGCGTTCCGGGGTTTCGTTAAAGCCGGTCGATAACGCCTTGCATGCCGTGAAGCCGCCGATGCCGATCGGGCAAACCGCTGACTCAGCGCCGCCGGCGATCATAATGTCCGCATCGTCCAGCATCACCATGCGCGCCGCATCGCCGATGGCGTGTGCGCCTGAAGAGCATGCCGTTACGACGGAATGGTTGGGGCCCTTGAGACCGAGCCGAATGGAGGTCTGACCAGCCACGAGATTAATCAGGCTCGCCGGAATAAAGAACGGCGAAATCTTCCGGGGGCCGCGTTCATAACAGGTCAATACCGACCGCTCGATTTCAGGCAGACCGCCGACGCCAGATCCGACGGTGATGCCGGCGCGGTAACGCTCTTCTTCTGTTTTCAGCTCAATGCCAGAGTCGTCGAACGCCATTTGCGCGGCGGCTATTCCGTAAATGATGAAATCATCATTTCGGCGCTGTTCTTTTGCGCTGATCCAGTCGTCCGGATTGAACGGAACGACGCCTTCCTGATCGCCGCCGCCATAGCCGTCCGCCCGCGGCACTTCGCAGGCGATCTGGCAGGGCAACCCGTCAACATCGAATTTCTCAATGCGACCCGCGCCGGATTGGCCGGCGATGAGCCGGCTCCATGTGGCTTCGAGCGTGCCGCCGAGGGGCGACACCATGCCGAGACCTGTGACAACGGCGCGTCTCATACGAACTCCGTTGGGCGAGCGCTCATAACGCGCGCCTCGCCGGCGCAAAGAGGCGGTTCATGGTCCCGCAAACCGCCACAAGCGGTTTGCTTATTTCTTTTGTTCTTCGATGAACTTGATCGCATCGCCGACCGTTTGAATGGTCTCGGCCGCGTCATCCGGTATCTCGACGTCGAACTCTTCTTCGAACGCCATCACCAGCTCAACAATATCAAGACTATCGGCGCCCAAATCATCAATGAAGCTTGCTTTCGGGTCGACCTTCGCAGGGTCTACGTCGAGATGTTCGACGACAATTTTTTTCACGCGGTCAGCAAGATCAGACATTCAGGACTCCTTCTCGATATGCTTTGCGAATTCGGCGTTCGTGGATTGAAGGTGGGAAAAATCCCGATAATGAACGCCTTTGCGGTGGCGATTACGTCATATTGCCGATTGTTGCAACGCCATTGATGACGCCTTTTCCGTTTCGCACCGCCCAAATGGGACCAATTCCGTCATATTCAACGGTTGACGCCGATTATTTTGAGGATTGGCCCCGCAACCCCGCTTAAATCATGGCCATGCCGCCGTTTACGTGCAGGGTTTGGCCGGTCATGTAAGCCGCTTCATCGGACGCCAGATAGACCGCCGCATGGCCGATATCGTCGGGCGAGCCCATGGCGCCGGCGGGAATTTTCCCCAGGATCGCCTCTCGCTGCTGGTCGTTAAGGGCGTCGGTCATGGCGGTCGCGATAAAGCCCGGCGCAATGCAATTCACGGTGACATTGCGTGAGGCGACTTCCTGCGCCAGCGACTTCGTCATGCCGATCATGCCTGCTTTCGACGCCGCGTAATTCGCCTGTCCGGCGTTGCCGGTGACGCCCACGACGGAGGTGACGGCGATGATGCGGCCGAACCGTTGTTTGGTCATGCCGCGCAAAGCCGCTTTGGTCAGCCGGAAATAAGCCGTGAGATTGATCTTGAGGACGTCGTCCCACATGTCGGGCTTCATCATCATCATGAGCGTGTCGCGGGTGACGCCGGCGTTCGACACCAGAATATGTAATCCGCCCATGGCTTCGCTCGCCTGTTTCGGCAAAGCGTCAACCGCCTCCAAGTCAGAAAGATTGCAGGGAACAACATGCGCGCGCTCACCGAGACCGGCGGCGACTTCTTCAAGTTTTTCCTGACGTGTGCCCGACAGAGCAACCGTCGCGCCCTGCGCATGGAACGCCGCGGCGACAGCCCCGCCAATGCCGCCGGTGGCGCCGGTGACAAGCGCGCATTTTCCTGTGAGATCAAACATGTTGTTCCTCTTATTGCTCCGTATGCTGAGGGATTAGAATTTCAAAAATGCGTCGATGTCGCCCGGCTCGCCGACGCTGATGACACTGGCGTCGCGGTTGATGCGCCGGATCAGCCCGGACAATACCCTCCCGGAACCAACCTCGATGAACTTACCGCAGCCGTTTTCCATCATATAGTCGACGCTTTCGGTCCATCGCACCTGGCCGGTGACCTGTTCAACCAACTGCGCGCGGATCGCATCCGGCGACACTGTTTGCGCTGCGGTGACATTGGCGACAAGCGGCGCGAGCGGCGCCTTGATTGTCGCCTTCTCCAACGCAGCGGCCATGGCGTCGGCGGCCGGCGCCATCAACGCGGAGTGAAATGCGCCCGAAACGGGCAACAATTTCGCCATCTTGGCTCCGTGATCCTTAGCCGCCGCCGCCACTTCTTCCACGTAGGCCTTATCGCCGGATATCACGATCTGTCCCGGCGCATTGTCATTCGCAATCTGACACACGCCCTCGCCCTCAACCGATTCTATCGCCGCTTGCGCGCCGTCTTTATCGACGCCGATAAGCGCCGCCATCGCGCCCTCTTTTTCCTGGGCCGCCGCCTGCATCGCCTCACCGCGAACGCGCAACAGCCGCGCCGTCTCCGGAAGGCTCAACGCGCCCGCGGCGCAAAGCGCGGAATATTCACCGAGCGAATGGCCCGCCACGAACATAGCGTCTTCGATATCAAGGTCGGTTTCTTTTTGGAGAACGCGGATCATCGCGATCGAATGCGCCATCAAGGCGGGCTGTGCATTTTCGGTCTGGGTCAGCGTTTCCATCGGCCCATCCCACATCACCGCCGATAAACGCCGCTCCAGCGTGTCATCGACCTCTTCAAAGACTTCGCGCGCCGCGGGAAAGGCCTCGGCGAGGTCGTGGCCCATGCCGACGGTCTGACTGCCCTGACCGGGAAAGACGAATGCGCGCGCCATCTGTGGGATCCCTTGTTCGCCGGTTTATCATTCCGGTAATGCCTGAAGGCGGCTGGATAATACATATCTCAACGAATGTCTCGCCCGCATCCGCATGGTTCCCATCCAATCCAAGCGATTGAAACACACCGGATTTTGATTAGCCGCTATCTACCGCATCGCCCATAATCAAAGCGCGTGAGCGGAGCGCGGCTACCATGGTGAAACCTTCTCTAGTGCTGGCAGTTATTGTCGCCTTTACGGCGGCGGTCGTCTCCGGTGGCGTGCAAGCCCAGCAATCGCCTCTGGTCGAAATCTCGAAAAACACCACAGGCGAGCGCGCCGCGCGGGTGCAGGCGTCGATTACGATCGACGCGCCGGTCGAGATAATCTGGATGATCATGCTCGACTGCAATGAGGCGCTGGAAATCGTGCCCCATCTCAGCGAGTGCGTGATCTTGCGCCGTGACGACGAGACCGCGTCAGACATCCGCCGCCACAAGGTGCGCTACGGCGCTTTGTTTCCGACGACCATCAGCGAGTTCAAATCGGTTTACGATCGCAACAAAAGTATCCGTTTTTCCAAGACAGGCGGCGATCTCAAATTTCTTGAAGGGGTCTGGCGCTTTGTCCCTGACATCAACGGCGTACAGGTGACTTATGAGGCGGCTGTGAACATCGGCAAACCAGTCCCGGGCTTTCTGGTGCGCCGGGCGGTGCGCAAGGACACAAGAGAAATCCTGACGCGCCTTCAAGCGCGGGCGGAAACGAAAGCATCCGGTGCGTCGCCGCCGGACGTAGAATAGTTGTGAATTCAAACCCGCAGACGATCAGCGTGATCATTCCAACTCTCAACGAGGCGGGAAATCTCGGCGCGCTCCTCTCCCAATTGCGCATTCTCGATATTGCGCAAATCATTGTGAGCGATGGCGGGAGCGTTGACCGCACCCGGAATGTGGCGCGGACGTTTTCGGGGGTCACGGTCCTTTCAGGGCCGAGCGGCCGCGGCGCGCAGATCGCGTGCGCCACGCCTTTCATTACCGGCGATATCGTTTGGCTTTTGCACGCCGACAGCTCACTTTGCGGCGACCCCATAACCGAGATACGCGAAACCCTTACTGATCAAAGCATTGCGCTCGGCTGCTTCCGATTAAGGTTTGACGCATCCGGCCCTTGTTTCCGCCTGTACGAACGCGTCAGCCGGATTGAAAGCCTGTGGACCACATTTGGCGATCAGGGGTTTTTCATGCGCCGACATGACTATCTTCATCTCGGCGGCTGTCCGGCCACACCGCTCTTTGAAGATGTGGCCCTGCGCGCCGCCGCGCGCCAGCTCGGGGCTGTGCGAAAATTGCAAACGCCTATCGTCACCTCCGCCCGGCGATTCCGTCGCCGCGGTCCGATCCGAACCCAATTGACGAATGCGCGCCTTCTCATAAGCTACTTATGCGGCGCTGACCCGACAGTGTTGGCGCTTAAATATTACGGCGCGCCAGATCAGCGTCGCCGCGTGCATGGCGGAGAAGCGATTTTTGCCCAGCGATCCCTCAAACGGTTATGACGCCATCGCAGACGAATTCATGGCGGTGCGCTCGGCCAGCGGACGCTCTGTTGTTGAAGAATGGGCGGCGTCGCTGCCGCAAGGCGCATCGGTTATCGATGTGGGCGCGGGGTCTGGCGAGCCGTTGACGGCGGCCTTGATCGAAGCTGGCTTGACCGTGGCCGCGATCGACGCCGCGCCGAAGATGATCGCCGCATTCCGGCGCCGGTTTCCGGGCTTGGAGACAGCCTGTGAGCCGGCAGAGACCAGCCGCTTCTTCGACCGCAAATTCGACGCAGCGCTCGCCGTCGGCCTCATTTTTCTCCTGGAGCCCGAAACCCAGCGCACGCTCATCCCCCGTCTGTCAACCGCCTTAAAGCCGGGCGGACGGCTTCTCTTCTCAGCGCCCCGCCAGGTCTGCGAATGGGACGATTTATTGACTGGCCGGCGATCCTGGTCGCTTGGAGACAGGGAATATCGCGCGCTCGCGAACGCATCAGGTTTGGATGTCATCGACGCATACGCCGACAGCGGCGGGACCTGGTATTACGACGCGCAAAAGCGTCCCTAACGAGGGCCGCGCCCGTAGCCCGGTTGCCGTCACAAGACGCTTGCATTGGGCCGCATCATCCGCTACGTCGCCGCTCTTGAGCGTCGGTCGCTGTCGCCTTGCGCCGCAAGGTTCGGGATGGTCCCGGGGACAGAGAGCCGAAGGCTATCGAAGCGCCTCCAGCATTTCGCGCGTTTCGCAGTCTCCGACGCCTTAGTGGAGCTGGCTTCTATGCCGTATTACGAGCACATCTTTATTGCGCGTCAGGATATTTCTCCCGCGCAAGTGGAAGGGTTGACCGAAACCCTCGCCAACATCGTCAAGGACAATGGCGGCAAAATCGAAAAATCCGAATATTGGGGTCTGCGCAACCTCCAATACAAAATCAAAAAGAACCGCAAGGGCCATTACAGCCTGTTCAACATCGACGCGCCCGCCGCCGCAGTGCATGAATTGGAGCGTCAGGAAAAATTGAACGAAGACGTTCTGCGCTCGCTCACTATTAAAGTTGAAGAGCTGGACGAAGATCCCTCGCCGGTTCTGTCGCGCCGCGACAGAAGCGACCGCGATCGCGGCGACCGCAAGTAAGAGAAGGACAAGACAATCATGGCCAAACCATTTATGCGCCGCCGCAAGACCTGCCCTTTCTCAGGCGATCGCGCGCCGAAGATCGACTATAAGGATCCGAAGTTGTTGCAACGGTATGTTTCCGAACGCGGCAAGATCGTGCCGTCGCGGATTTCCGCTGTGTCGCACAAAAAACAGCGCGAGCTCGCCCGCGCAATCAAGCGGGCCCGCTTCCTCGCGCTCCTGCCTTACGCAGCGGAGTAAGAACAATGGAAATCATTCTTCTCGAACGCGTCGAAAATCTCGGCCAGATGGGCGATGTCGTCAAAGTGAAAGACGGCTATGCACGCAACTTTCTGTTGCCGCGGAAAAAAGCGCTTCGCGCAAACGACGCAAACAAACAGAAGTTCGAAAACCAGCGCGCCGATCTCGAAGCGCGCAACCTCGAACGCAAAAAAGAAGCAGACGCCGTCGCGGACAATCTGAACGGGCGTGCGTTTGTCGTGATCCGTCAGGCGTCTGAAACCGGCCTATTGTACGGCTCCGTTTCCACACGCGATATTGCGGAAACCGCTTCCGGCGAAGGCGTTTCGATTGAACGATCGCAAGTGCGTCTCGACAAGCCGATCAAGTTGCTTGGCATTGCGTCGGTGCGTGTCCGGTTGCACCCGGAAGTCGTTGCGACGATTGATATCAACGTTGCGCGGTCGGAAGAGGAAGCCGAACGCCAGGCGCGCGGCGAGAATGTGCTCGCAGAAGTTGAGGACGACGAAACGGACGCCGAAGAAATTGCACAGGGTGCGGAGTTTTTCGACGAAAGCGCTGCTCCGGCAGCCGATGAAGTTGGCGAAACCGAGGCCGATTCTGTGGAAGAAAAATCTGCAGAATAATTTTGTCAGAGCATTCAGTGCGCTACGACAAAGCAACCCCTCAAAAGAAAAATAATCTTAAACCGACCGTCTCGACGGTCGGTTTTTTTTGTGCAACTTAACCCCATGGCGGACGGCGCGAACATATCCCCCAATCATAGGGACGAAGAGAATAATCCTTCTAAGGAAGAAAAATTACCGGTAAGCCTTGAGGCGGAGCAAGCTATCCTTGGGGCGATTCTTTTTGACAACGAAATTTTCTATCGCGTCTCCGCCTACCTTAAACCGGAACATTTCTATGATCCAGTTCATGAACTCGTCTATGAATCCTGCGGCACGCTCATAAACCAGGGGCGTCTGGCGTCGCCGACCATCATCGACACCTTCCTGTCGCACTCCACGGGCTTTCAGGAGGCCGGCGGCCGGCGATATCTCGAACAATTGGCCGCGAACGTACCGGCGACGGCGAGCGCGCACAATTATGCGCAAGTGGTGTTCGATCTTTCTGTTTGCCGCGGCCTTATGGCGATCGGATCGGAAATGACCGAACGGGCGCGCGAAACGACGCTCGACGACAATCCAGCGCGGCAGTTGGAAGAGGCCGAGCAAGCGCTCTATAAGCTCGCCGAGACCGGCAAATATGGCGGCGGCTTTAAAACATTTCGCACCGCGATAACCGAAGCCATCGAAATCGCCGACGCGGCGGTCAAGCGAGACGGCGGCCTCGCCGGCATCGCCACGGGCCTCACTGATCTCGACACGATGATGGGCGGCCTGCACCAGTCGGACCTTCTCATCCTCGCAGGGCGGCCTTCCATGGGGAAGACATCGCTCGTCACCAACATCGCCGTGAATGTCGCCAAAGCCCACAAAACCGAAAAACAGCCTGACGGCTCAGTGAAAACCGTCGAAGGCGGCGCGGTCGGTTTTTTCTCGCTTGAAATGGCGGCCGAGCAACTCGCCACTCGGATTATCTCCGAAGTCTCCGAGGTGCCGTCGAACCTCATCCGCCGCGGCGACGTGGACCAGAGCCAATTCGACGACATCTACCACGCCGCGCGCGAGCTGGAATCACTTCCGCTTTATATCGACGACACGGGCGGCCTCACCATCGCCCAGCTCGCCGCACGCGCCCGGCGTTTGAAACGTCAGCATGGTCTTGATCTCCTGATCGTCGACTATCTGCAGCTTCTCACCGGGTCGGCGAAGAACAGCGGCAATCGCGTTCAGGAAATCACGGAAATTTCGATCGGCCTCAAAGCGCTCGCCAAAGAGCTGAACATCCCGATCATCGCCCTGTCGCAATTATCAAGGCAGGTGGAGAACCGCGACGACAAACGCCCGCAGCTCGCGGACCTGCGCGAGTCCGGTTCGATCGAACAGGACGCCGACGTCGTGATGTTCGTCTACCGCGAGGAATATTATTTAAAACGCATGGAGCCGCGCGAGGGCACCGAAGACCATTTAAAGTGGGTCACTGATTGCGAAGAGGTCAGCGGCGTCGCCGAGGTGATCATCGGCAAACAGCGCCACGGACCGATCGGCAAAGTCGAGCTCTCCTTCATTGAGAACCTCACAAAATTCGGCAATCTCGATCGCGGCCGCTACGACGATCACCGCCGCGAGGGGTTTTGATTGGTTGGCGTGAGCGCGCGGCTGGGACGGTTAAAGGCCCGTGTCGGACATTGAGCGCCAATATACCAATATCCGCGATCCCGCAGCACGACAGCGGGAAGGCGTCCGATGCAGTATCCAACGCCGAAAACGCCAACGCTGCGCAGCGTCTTACTGAACCCCTTCGCCTCAAACGATCTTCAGCTTCTTGCCTTCCGGGTCATGATCAACCTTTGCGGCGAGCGTTTCTGTCCACGCCGAGACGGCGGGAATGCGTGAGCGGTCGATGCGATGTTGATATTTTTTCGCGACCTCCACCACCTCCTGGAGCAGCCCTTCCGCGAGCGTGATCGGATTTAGACCGAGCGCGAGGAATTGATCGTTTTTCACAATCAGGTCGTTCTCCGGCGCTTCCTTGCGCGGGTTCGGGAGATAAGCGATTTCCGCGCCGGTCATTTTCGCAATCAGCGCCGCCAGATCTTTGACGCGGTGCGTCTCGGTCATCTGGTTGAAGATTTTCACGCGGTCGCCGCTCTTCGGCGTATCGGCGAGCGCCAGCTCAATGCAGCGCACGCAATCCTGAATGTGAATGAAGGCGCGCGTCTGGCCGCCCGTGCCGTGCACCGTCAGCGGATATCCGATCGCGGCCTGAATCAGGAATCGGTTCAACACCGTCCCGTAATCACCGTCATAGTCGAACCGGTTGATCAGTTGCTCGTGGCGCTTCGTTTGCTCCGTATGCGTCCCCCAGACAATGCCCTGATGGAGATCGGTGATCCGCAAGCCGTCATTCTTGGCGTAGAATTGGAACAGGAGTTGATCGAGGCACTTCGTCATGTGGTAGATCGAGCCAGGATTAGCCGGATAGAGAATATCCTGCTTAGCGCTGCCACCGTCTTCCAGATCGATCGTCACCGGCAGATACCCTTCCGGGATCGCTGCGCCGACGGTCGAATAGCCGTAAACGCCCATGGTGCCGAGGTGAACCACATGCGCATCGACGCCGCTCGCCACCAATGCGTTCAGCATATTGTGCGTGGCGTTGACGTTGTTATCGACCGTGTAATTCTTATGTTGTTCCGACTTCATCGAATAAGGCGCAGCGCGCTGCTCCGCGAAATGAATGATGGCGTCGGGACGGTGTGTTTCGATCCAGCTTTTAAGCCGTTCATAATCTTTGGCGATATCGAGAAGGTGAAACCCGATTTCGTGACCGGAAACCTCGCGCCAGATACGAACGCGTTCCTGGATCGAATCCATGGGCGTCAACGACTGCACGCCTAACTCTGCGTCGATCCAGCGCCGGGAAAGATTGTCGATGACATGCACCTCATGGCCGGCCGCGGACAGGTGTAATGATGTGGGCCAGCCGACAAAGCCGTCGCCGCCAAGAACCGCAATTTTCATGGGTTTCCTTTCAACTACTCAACGAAGTCTTATTGCTATTATGCCCTAATCGGCGTGTGCGTATCAAGCGAGGCCGCGAACGCCCTAACGCCGGGTTTTTGCGCGGATATACCGCACGGTGCCGGTTTTTGAGCGCATAACCACCGTATGCGTATGAACGTACCCGGGCTCCCATTTAACGCCGTCGAGCATGGTGCCGTTCGTGACGCCCGTGGCGGCGAAAATAACGTCGCCGGACGCCAGGTCGCGTAGATCATATTTCCGATCAAGATCGTTGATGCCCGCTTTTTCGGCGCGGCCGCGTTCATCGTCGTTTCTAAAGAGGAGCCGCCCTTGCATTTGTCCGCCCACGCACCGAAGCGCCGCAGCGGCGAGGACGCCCTCCGGCGCGCCCCCCGAACCCACATACATGTCGATGCCCGTGTGGGCTTCCGTGGTGTGGAAGACGCCGGCCACGTCCCCGTCAGGGATAAGAAATACGCGCGAGCCCATTTTCCGCGCCGACTGAATGATGCCTTCGTGCCGTTCACGATCGAGAACGCAGAGCGTAATCTCAGACGTCTCGACCTCTTTGGCCTTGGCAAGCGCGGCGATATTGTCTTCCACCGTCGCGTCCAGATCGATCACGCCTTCGGGATAGCCGGGGCCGCAAGCGATCTTCTGCATGTAGACGTCCGGGGCGTGAAGAAGCGTCCCGCCCTGCGCCATCGCTACGACCGCCAGCGCGTTCGCCATGGCTTTCGCCGTGAGCGTCGTTCCTTCCAGCGGGTCGAGCGCGATGTCGATCTTGGGGCCGCGACCAGTGCCGACCTTCTCGCCGATATAAAGCATCGGCGCCTCGTCGCGCTCGCCCTCGCCGATAACGACCGTTCCATCCATCTCAAGCTTGTTGAAGGCTGAACGAAGGGCTGTAACCGCTTCCTGATCCGCTGCTTCCTTGTCGCCGCGTCCGATCATGGTGGAGGCCGCCACCGCCGCCGCTTCCGTGCACCGGCCGACTTCCATCGTAAGCACGCGATCAAGGTAGTTTTCTTCGGTCATCGCCTCGCCTCCCAGCCTTTGCGGCAATTTCTGGTGCTGCAATGCAAGAAATCGGACCGTCCTGCAAGGGCGCCGCGCCCGTGAGCCTGCGAAACCGTCAGAAATCCCAAACATTGCGCCGCTGCCCAGGTTTGTCGATAAGACGGGTTTTGTGGCACTACGCTGGCCGCCAAAGGAGAACCAAAGATGAACTGTACCGTGCGAACACTTTGCGCAGCGCTCCTTGCAGCCGTTTTAGGGCCGGCCGCCTGCAGCGAGCAGCCGAGCAAAGAAGCCGCGCACGGCGCGCATGAAGACCCGCTGCCGCTCCCTTTCCGGCTGGCGCTGATGACCGGCCACGTGAAGGCCGGGCTCGCGCTTTATCGCGCGGGCGAGCCTGCGATGGCGGCGCCTCACCTTCTCCACCCAGTCTCGGAAACACACGCCGCTGAACGCGAAGGCCTCGACGCATACGGATTTAACGGGGCGTTGTTCGAAACTGTCTCTGCGGCGCTCAAAGAAGGCCGCACCGCTGCGGATATCGAACCACAATTGCAGGTGGCGGAAGAAAATCTTGCGCTGGTTGCGCGCAAAGCGGGCGGCGACCCGGCCGCGATCATCGCCTTCCTGATGAACAATGTGGTCGAAGAATACGAAATCGCCGTGACGGACGGCGTCGTCACAGACGTGGGGGAGTATCAGGACGCTTACGGATTTTCTCTTGTGGCGCTGGAGCGGGCGGAACAGCTTAATGATGAAACCGTGAAAGCGGCGCTGAGCGATCTAATCGCCTTATGGCCATCTTCTCCGGCGGCCGCGGGGTCGCCGGCGCCAATCGACACGGTGCGCATCAAAGCAGAGGCGGTCCGCGCCGCGCTCGCCGGGACGTAACCGCCCGCCGCCTTCCTTCCGCCGAAAAATACGCCTAGCCTGCCCCGATGACTTACGTTGACGCCGCTCCGTCGGTGGATATAGACCTTCAGGCCTTGTGCGCCAATTTTGAAGCGATTGCGCGCGCCACGCCTGACGCCGAAGCCGCGGCAGTGGTGAAATGCGACGCTTATGGGCTTGGTCTTGCGCCGGTTGCGCGCGCGCTGGCGTTGAAACAGAACTGTGAGAGTTTTTTTGTCGCTTACGCGGAAACAGGCGCCGCCTTGCGCGGCGCGCTTCAGGATATTGCGCCCGCGAGTGACATTTATATTTTCAACGGACCCACAAATGATACGCTTACGCATTATCGTATCAACAAACTGATCCCCATTTTAAACACGCTGGAGCAGGCGACTTTATGGGCGTCGGTATTTCCCGGCGCACCGGCGGCGCTGCATGTGGACACCGGCATGAACCGCCTCGGTCTCGATCCTGATGAACTCGGCGCGCTCCAAAAAATATCCGGACTTAATATCACGCTTATAATGAGCCACTTCGCATGCGCTTCGACGCCAGGCGCCCCGATGCTGGACCGGCAATACGCAGCCTTTAAAGAAATCGCCGCGCACTTTCCGGAAGCGCGCGCGAGCCTCGCCTCCACTGGCGGCGCCCTCATCAATGCCGATTACGGGTTTGACCTGACCCGTCTCGGCGTCGGCCTTTATGGCGTCGGCCCGTTCGACGGGCCGCACGATCAGATTAAGCCGGTTGCGCGCCTCACCGCGCCCGTGCTTCAAACCCGGCGCGTTCCCGCGGGCGAAAGCGCCGGCTATGATTGCACCGTCACGTTCGATACTGAGCGAACGCTCGCCACCGTGGCGCTCGGCTATGGCGACGGCTTTCCGCGCGCTGGTTCCAACCGGGCCCATGCCTATATCGGCGTGGCGCCCTGCCCGGTCGTGGGCCGGATTTCGATGGACCTGATCATTCTTGACGTGACCGATGCGCCGCGCGCCGTGGCGCCGGGCGACCGGGCGGAGTTTTTCGGCTCAAATCTGCCGATTGAAGAGGCCGCGGCGGCCTGCGGCACCATCGGGTATGAATTGCTCACGGGGCTTGGCGCACGCATCGATCGCCGGTACTTCTGGGGTGAGGAAGCTGCTGAAACCATGCTGACGGGTCGTTAGGGGTGGCGGAATGAATGTTTTTGCAGGGATCGGCGCGCTGACGATCGCCGTATTCGGCGAGATTGGCCGCATGAGCCTTTTCGCCGGACGCAGCGCCGTGAGCTGGATCGGCCTGCCGTTTTACTGGCGCGCGTTCTCGTCGATGGTCCTGCGCATCGGCTTTAATTCGCTGCCCGTGGTCGGTCTGACCGCAATTTTCACCGGCGCGGCGCTTGCGCTCAACATCTATGACGGGTCGGCGCGCTTCAATGCAGAAACGTTTCTGCCGCAAATTCTCGGCGTCTCCATTGTGCGCGAACTCGGCCCAGGTTTCGCAGCGTTGATGGTCGCCGGACGCGCCGCCTCGGCGATGGCGGCAGAGCTCGGCGCCATGCGCGTCTCGGACCAGATCGACGCCATGGCGACGCTCTCCGTCGATCCGTTCCGCTATCTCATCGCCCCGCGCGTCCTTGCGACGACGCTGATGTTGCCGCTGCTCGTGCTTGTGGCTGACATTATCGGCATTTATGGCGGCTACCTGACCGCCGTCTACGCGCTCGACTTTGAAGGCGCTGTCTACATCACCAACCTCGAACAGTTCCTCACCAGCGACGATGTTATCAGCGGACTGATTAAAGCGACCGTTTTCGGTTTTTTGATTTCGGTCATGGGGTGCTACTACGGCTATATGAGCCGCGGCGGGGCGCAAGGCGTCGGCGCGGCGACGCGGTCCGCGGTCGTGGCGTCGGCCGTCGCGATCTTCGCCTCGAATTATGTGATGACGTCTTTCCTCGTGGACTTTTAGGGGCGCCGCGCATGGGTGAGACAAATGTCAAAATCCGTATTCGCGGCCTCAAGAAATCCTTCGGCGCGAAGAAAGTTCTGCAAGGCGTCGATCTTGACCTGACGGAGGGACAATCGCTCGTCGTCATCGGCGGGTCCGGGTCAGGCAAGTCCGTTCTCCTGAAATGCATCCTCGGCCTGATGCAACCAGACGCCGGCTCCATCGAAATTGACGGGGTCAATCTCGCCCGCGCTTCAGACCGTAAGCGCAAGGCGCTCACCCGCCAGATCGGCATGCTGTTTCAGGGCGGGGCGCTTTTTGACAGCTTAAAAATCTGGGAGAACGTGGCCTTCCGGATTCTCTACGGCGACGGCGGCGCCCATCGCGCCGACCCCAAAGCCCGCGCCCTTGAATGTCTCGCGCAAGTGGGCCTGTCGCCGGATGTGGGGGCGCTTTTACCGTCTGACCTTTCGGGCGGCATGCAAAAGCGGGTTGGTCTTGCGCGCGCGATCGCCGCCGAACCGTCGATCTTGTTCTTTGACGAACCAACCACGGGCCTTGATCCGATTACCGCCGACGTCATCAACAATCTGATTTCCGACCGCGTAAACGCCCTTGGCGCGACAGCGCTTTCCATCACCCATGACATGGCGTCGGCGCAGAAAATCGCCGACGACATCGCCATGCTTTATCAGGGACAGATCATCTGGCGTGGGCCTTCGGATCAAGTGATGGAGAGCGGCAACCCCATGGTTGACCAGTTCGTCCACGGACGGGCTGACGGTCCGATCAAGATGGCGCTGCGCAAAAACTAGATCAGCGGTCAGGCCGGCATTTTTACGATAACGCCGTCGTTCGGCGCCAAGGCGCCGTTACGCACCTCGTCATAAGTCGCGGCGAAGTCTTTCAGGCCGTCATAATACTTTAACTTCAACCACTGCCTGCTCTGGATGGCGGCGTCGCGCCAGAAGCCGAACGCTTTTTGGTCGAACACGCCGGGGCCCCACTCGGCGGTGCGTTTTTGAATATGCCCGGGCGCGAAGAACATGGCGCTGCGTTCCTTGATGAACCCCTCGCCCATCGCATTGTCTTCCCAGTGGGTCACGCCCACATTGGAGCAATATTTCATATTGTCGCCGAGGTGGCTGTGCAGCCGGCTCAATACATCCCCGTTGCCGGACATATCGACAATGACCGTCGGCTTCGCCGCGTCGACGTCCGCCAACTTGTCGTAGGTCACAACATGATCGTAGAGACTTAATCCATTGACGAACGCCGCATTGCGTTCCGACGTCAGGCCGGTTTGCGGCGGCGCATTCTCGTCGCCCGCCAAAGCGTAGGCGAGGCCGATCGCCGTCTTACTCGACGCGCTGACAATGACGACCTGTTCGGCGCCGAACCAGTCATTATCCAGAAGAAAATCATAAAGACAGTAAGAGGTCGCATAGAGCGGGAATAACAACATGCGCTCATCGTCCATGGCGCCGTCATAGCCGGGTTCCGCTTTCACCCGGGCGTAAGAATTATAGACCGGGGGCAGTTCGGCGCGGTGGGGCGCAGCGTCTACGAGCCTGCGCTCGCTGACTTTGCCCGGCGTCATCGTCAACGATGCGCCCATGGGGAAGTAGCCGTAAAGCCGTTCGCCGACCGCAACGTCGCTCGCATTGGATTCCACCACATCAGCAAAGCCCCAGACCGGGATGACGCCCCACTCGCCTTCGGCGGGGAAAAACTTCCAATAGCCAATGCGTTCGCCGACGACGCCATAGGTGATGTTATTAGCGGTGAACGCAAAGCGGTCGATCCTGACGCGAATTTCGCCGTCGCCAAGCGCGCCCATATCGAGATCCACGGTACGCGTTTGTGCGATATCGTCTCTTTTTACTTGAAACTGGATCATGGCTTCACCTCGCTGTTTGTTGTGACGGCAATCAGAGTATAGACACTGCGGCGCGCCGGGTCAGAGGAAAATGCAGCTTCCCTTTTCACAACGATTGAAACTCTTACGCCAACAGGCGTATGCGGCTTTGCGCCTCGGTGGCCACAAAGCGGTGCGTGTGGCGCCTGCGTCGTGCGGCGCCGTTATCACCGTTGAAAATCAACAAATCTTTGCGCCTTCCGCCCTCCGCTGGAAGCTTTATCGCCATGGTTGGCGCGCGCGCCTCGATCTGTTGGAACGCGAATATGGGATCGGCCGGTACATGACGCTGACGCCCCAAAGCGTCGTCCTCGACGTAGGCGCGAACGCCGGCGAATTCGCCCATGTGTGCGACCGCTATGGTGCGCGCGTCCATTGCTTCGAACCGGATCCAGCTGTTTACGCCTGTCTGATGCAAAACATCGCTGCGCTGGATCGGGCGTCCGCCTATGATGACGTTCTGTGGAAGGAAATCGGCGAGATCGATTTCGGTCTTGCGCCAGCCCGCGCAGACTCGTCGGTATTTTCAGAAGGCGTTCCCACAGTGCGCAAAAAGGCGACCACCATTGAGAGCTTTTGCAGCGACCATGAGATCGCACAGATTGACCTGATCAAATGCGACGCGGAGGGCGCCGAACCAGAAGTATTGAAGGGGATCGGTGATTTTTTCCCGAACGTCCACACCGTGGCGCTCGATACGGGCGCTGAGCGCCATGGCGAACGCACCCATGATCGCTGCGCGGCGATACTGTCAGCCAACGGCTTTGACGTCATTGAAGAAAGGGTCGGCACGCGCTGGATGACCTACGGGATCAACCAAAACTAGCCTTAAGGCGGCGCAATTATTTTTTAGTGGCCGCGATCTCCACACGGACAAGAACATCTAGGCTAACCCATTTGCCTTCAGAAAATTCACCGCGTCCAACGCCAAATTCGCTCCGCACAAGCGTCACTTCGCCCACTGCGATCGCGTTATCGCCCTCAATCTTGAGGGCAAACGGCAAGATGATTTCTTTCGTCACGTCGCGGATCGTTAAGTCGCCCTTGGCGGCGAACCGTCCTTCACTGTCGCTGACGATCTCGGAAGAGACGAACCGCGCGAACGGAAACTCTTTCGCCTTGAACCAGTCGCCGCCGGGCAACGCGGCGTTGCGCTGGCGGTCGCCGGCTTCGGCGCTCGTCATGTCAACACGAACATCAATGGCGCCCGTTTCCGGTTTGTCCGGATCCAGAAGAATGCGCGCTTTGAACTTTTCAAACTCGCCGTCAAACCGGTTGCCGTTTTGCGTTGCGCTAAAGCCAAGGCGGCTCTTGTTATAGTCGACGACCCAAGTCGGCGCATCTGTCTTTACCGCGACGACTTCCGCTTCATTTTCAGTCGCCACTGCTTGATTTTGCCCGCAGCCGAAAACGACCATCAGGCACGCGGCCAGAAACACCCCTCTCATGAAGAACTCCGTGGTTTGAAGATCGGCGCCATGCGCGCCAGTACGCCGTCGCGATTGACAAAATGATGCTTCAGCGCCGCGCCCACATGAACCGCCAGCAGCGCCGCGGTCGCGAGAGCGAAGAATTCGTGCAGGCCGGAAATCTGTTCCGCGAGCGCCCTGCGGTCTTCAACACCTTCAAAAAAGGGAAGATGCGGCCAGGGAATGACGCCAAACAAATAGGTGGGCACGCTGGAAGCGAAGGGCGAGGCGGAAACGAGCGCCCAGCCGCCAAGCGGCACGCCGATCATCAGGCCATAAAAGGCGAGGTGCGAAAAGCGCGCGCCCGCACGTTCAAGCCCGCTCATCCCCTCCGGCAGGGCCGGCGGACGATGGGTCAGCCGCCACCCAAGGCGGAGAAGCGAAAGCACAAGGATCGTGATGCCGAAGGATTTGTGCCATTGGTACAGCTCGAACTTCAGCGACGAGCCGTCCTCCAGCGCCTTCACCATAAACAGGCCCCCGGCGATCTGACCGATGATCAAAATCGCAATCATCCAGTGAAGGATGATCGCGACGCCTGTGTAACGCTCTGTCTCGCCCGCCATTAAGCCACCTTATGATGTTACTTCGTCGAATTCCGTTTCGATGATGATTTTAACTTCATCGCCCACAAAGGGAACCGCGAAATCAACACCGAAATCTGACCGCAACAGGGTCGCCGTGCCTGAAAAGCCGAGCTTGTGGCGCTGGCCGCGCTGATCGAACGCGCCTTTGTTGAATACAGCGTCGACGGTAACCGGCTTGGTGGTCCCCTTGATCGTCAGATCGCCAGTTATCTTACCGGTATTTGCGCCCGTCTTTTCGATCGCTGTGCTGACAAATTTAATTTCAGGATGTTTTTCAACGTGAAAAATATCCGCGCTCTTCATATGCGCGTCGAACTTATCGACGCCTGTGTCGATGGAGGATGTGTCGATGGTGACGGTGATCGATGATTTTTCCGGTTCATCCGCATTCCAATCAAGATTGGCGTCCCAATTACGCCAGCGGATAAAGGGCGCAGAATAGCCCTGGTGATCGTAAGTGAACGTAATGTAGCGATGGCCCTGATCCGCCGTGTAGGCGCCCGACGGCGCTACAAATTCCGCAGCGTCTACGGCTTTTGCGCTTTCAGTTTTTACGGCTTCAGCGGCCGCCTCGCCTTGCGTCGCTGCGTCAGCGGTTGCGTTTTGACCGCATGCGGCGGCTATGGCGACAAACCCGGCGCCTGCGAATACTTTCAGAAAATTCATGTTGCTCTCCAGCTTGGTCTGTTCAGGGCCGACCAAATGGGGCGTTTTCAAAAACAATGCAATGTTGCGGGTCCAATTTGAAGTTTTCGTGACGCTCACATCTCCGCGATGATCCGCTGCCAATAAGAGCCCGTACCCTTTTTAGGCGCGATATCGCCTCATTTCGTAATGGTATGGTGAAGGAGAAAGATAGTGAGAATTGCTGTTTTAATAACCGCGCTCGCAAGTCTGGCGAGCGTCGGTCTGGGTGCGGCGCATGCAGCGCCTGTGGTGAGCGGCTCAACCGTTGTTGATGTCACCGCCGATCTCGGGGCCCTCGGGTTGAGCGCGGAGCCGCTCGACGATTCGACGATTGCCGACGGCCGTTTTACATTCCCGATTTCTGGCGGCGCGCTTGACGGCCTAGCCGGAACGATCGAGCACGAGGAAGCGGGCGTGCGCCTTTTCACGGCGACTGACAGCGTAACGCTTGAAAACTTCGTTATCGACACCGTCGCAAGCGAGATCATCGCCGACGTCACCGTGAATGATTCCGCTGCTATCACTGCGGCGGTCTTTTCGTTTGACCTCGGCGCGCTCGGGTCAATCGATGACCTTTTCGATCTCGCCAATCCGTCCTTACCACTTGTCTTCACGTCCGCCGCCGCTTCAGTGCTGGCCGACGCGTTCGGATTGACGATTGATTTAACGGGCGTTGAATTCGGTCTCGCCGCCACATCGCCCGAACTGGTCCCGGTTCCCGGCGCCATAGGCCTCTTCGCCATCGGCGCGGCGTTTCTCGGATGGGCGCGCCGGCGCAAAGCAGCGGCATAACCTTCTTACGATTTCGATCGGCTAATAGCGCTGTTTCCTGTTCCGGAGGCGGCGCTTTTATTTGTATTCGGAGACAATTTGCGCCAGCTCAACGCGTTGGCGCTCTTTGGGGTTCTCGCGCGTCGTCCCAATATAAATATATCCGGCGATGCGCTCTTCTTGCGTTAATCCGAACGCCGAGCAAACGGATTGATCGTAGGCGTACCATTCGGTCAGCCATTGCGCAGCGAACCCGTGTGCGCTTGCCGCGATCAGCATATTCTGACACACGGCGCCCACGGTCATTACCTGTTCCCATTCCGGCGTGCGGTGTTCGCGATCGACGCACGAGACGACGCCAATAACAACTGGCGCGCGCTCAAACCGGGCACGTTCTTTTTCCAACCGCGCCGTATCCGCTTCCGGCTCCTGCGCGGCGAAGGCGTCCGCCAGGATTTCACCCGCTTTGCCACGCGCCTCGCCCTGAAAGACAATAAAGCGATAAGGCGCCACCCGGCGGTGATCGGGCGCGCGCGCCGCAATCTCCAGGATCGACTTCAGGACCGCCGGTTCTGGGCCCGGCTCGGTCAGCAGATCGGCCGCCGTCGATCGCCGCAACCGCAACAGCGCCAGCGTCTCCTCTGACGGATGCGCCGGCGCCAGTTCGTCACCAAATTGAGGCGTTGTCATCGCTTGTATTGCTCCTACTTGCTTAGCCGGACGCCCATCGTCAGAACACGTCCCTCGCCCGGAAAATAGCGCTCATTGCCAAAGGCAAAGTCAGCGCGTTCGGCGTAAAACGTATTGAAGACATTGCGCAGCGTCCCATAAACCGTCAATCGGTCGGATATCGTCCATGCGCCTCTGAGGTTCGCCAGATGATGGCCGGGATAGGTCTGCGTATTCGCCGCGTCGAGAAAATAGTCTTCAATGAACACCCACTCGGCCTCTGCCTCCAGCGGCAGTGCGGCGGGCGTCCAGCGGGCGCGGGCGCCGCCGATCCAGCGCGGGGCGGTGTCCACTTCATCGCCGAAGCGGATCGCTTCTGTGGCGCGTGAGGAAACAGGCCGATCAAACCGATAGGTATGCGCCCCGTAGGATACGTTAGCGTCAATCGAAATCGCCGAAGAAACGTCAAACGTCACCGCGCTTTCAACACCCACATGGCGCGTGCGCCCGTTGTCTACGTTAAAGCCGTCGGCGTCGCGGAAGAAGAATTTGCGCTTGTCCATGAAGTAAGCGGCCGCTTCGACCTGAAGCCGCGCCCCGATCGCGCCGCGCCAGCCGATTTCCACCGCATCAATCGTTTCCGGATCGGCGGCGTTCTCGGTTTGATTGATCTGTAGCCGATATAGGTCGGTTGTTTGCGGCGGGCGCGCGCCGCGAGCGAAGGAAAGGAAAGCGCTCCCGCTTCCAAGGTCATAAAGGAGACTGAATTTCGGACTGGCGGTGGTGAATTCGTCGACGCGCGAGGCGGGCCGCAGAAAACGCCCGACAACGCCGGTATCGGTGTTGTTGGTATAATCATATCGCGTCCAGTCCACGCGCAAGGCCGCCGTGGCGGTCAGCCGGTCGGTAAGCGCATAGCTCGCCTGGCCGAAGCCCGAAACCGACAGGGCGGCCACATCATAATCGTAATGAAGCCCTTGGGTGAACGAGAAAATTGTCGGGCGTGACTGGAATTCTGTTAGGAACCCTTCCGTATACTCCCAATCGACACCGGCGATGAGGGACAAGCGATCAGAGAGCGTCGCATAAACGGCGTTTTGCGACCCGATGCTCCAGTGGCGATTTTGTTCAAGAGCGCGCGACGGAAGGAAGTGGAGCAGAAAGTCCATATCTGTCCACCGCACGAAGGGCGTCAGCGACACGGTGACGGCGTCGCTCGCCTCAATATCGATCCGGCTTGAGAGCCGCGCCGAGCGCGCATCGCGAAACGCTTCCGGGTTCGGATTGGTCCGCCGAAGAACCGGATCGAGATAAGCGTCATCGCCAATAACGAACCCGGCCGTCTCCTGATTGAGATTGTTGAAACTGAAGAACGTATCGATGTCGATACGCGGCCCATCCACTTGATGGCGCAGGCTGAACTTCTGCTGATCGACGCCCGAGTCCGCACGAAAACCGTTATCGTCGAGAATGGAAAGTCCCGCCGAAAGGCTGTGGGCGCCGAATCCGCCGGAAAGCCACGCCTTTCCTTTATAGCGTTCGATCGTGTCGCCCGAGACATCGAGAAAGCCGCCGAAAGATGAAGACGCGGCGCGCGGCAAGACGTTGATCACCCCGTGGATTGCGTTGGCGCCGTAAAGCGCGCCCGATGGTCCACGGACAACTTCAACGGCGCCCGCCAGTTCCGTTTGCGCTTCGAACAAACCATTGACGTTCGCGAAGCCTGCGGAGCGCAACGGCACGCCGTTTTCGAGGAACAGAAAAGACCCCGCCCCGGCGCCGCCGGTCAAAATCGGCGAGCGGATTGACGTGAGATGTTCCTGGCCCGATCCGCGATGGATAAGAACGCCCGGCGCGCGCGCCAGGAGTTCGCTCGGATGGTCGGCGTTGACGCGCGCTATCTCGTCGGCATCAAGCCGGGAAATGCTCAGGGGCGTTTGTGCGAGCGCTTGTTCGCGGCGCTCGGCGGTCACCACGATCGTCTCTTCCGCTGACGCCGGGGAAACCAAAAGCGGCGCTGAACATATCGCCCCCGCTGCGCAAGCCAACGCGCCTGCCCGTCTGATGCTCATCTACGCCTACTTACTCCGCCGCGTCGCTGCCCCGTTTTGTTTCTATAGGAGAGTGCGTTCCGCGTGGCAAATCTGCGCTCGGCGCTTGCGTGGCGACGGGAAACCGATAATCCTGAGGTGATGATTTATCTGATTTTCACTAATCTCCTGATCCTCGCTCTTTGCCTCACAGCGCTCTGGACCGTCAGTGTCAGGATTAAGGACGCGAGCATCATCGATATTGCGTGGGGACCCGCCTGCGCGCTGCCAGCGGCATTGACTCTGATCCGTACAGACGGGGCCGATCCACGCGCCAGCCTCCTCACCGCGCTCGTCCTGTTGTGGGCGGGCCGGCTCGCCTTCTATCTGGGCCGGCGTAATCTCGGCCACGGCGAGGATTTCCGCTATGTTAAAATGCGCGAAAAGCAGGGCTCAGACGCGGCGTTCGCGCGCTGGAGCCTCATCTACGTCTACGGCCTGCAATGCGCTATCGCCTGGTTTGTCTCCTTGCCGACGCAAATCGGACAGCTCGGCGGCGACGGCGCCCTTGGCCCGCTCGCCTATCTCGGCGTTGTCATCTTTTTTATCGGCCTCGGCTTTGAAACGATCGGCGACGCGCAACTCGCCCGCTTCAAATCAGACCCCGCCAACAAAGGCAAACTAATGACGACAGGCCTTTGGGGGTGGACGCGTCATCCGAATTATTTCGGCGACGCCGCCGTCTGGACTGGCCTAACGCTCATTGCGCTGGAAGCGCCCTATGGTTGGACAACCATCCTCAGCCCGGCGCTAATGATCTTCTTTCTCTACAACGTGTCCGGTAAGGCGCTTCTGGAACGTTCCATGGATAAGAAATATCCGGAGTATGCGGACTACAGGAAATCCGTCAGCGGGTTTTTCCCAATGCCGCCGAGGCGGTGATGATACCAGTAGGGCGCTGAGTGCTGATTTCACCTCGCGGCCAGGCGAAGTAGTTTTGCGCTCCGATTAGGTGTATCGTGCAGAGCAAATCACGCGCCCAGAATTGCGGCGCCCGCGGGGAGCCAATGGCCAAACTCTTTCTCAGCTATGCGCGACAGGACCACGCCATCGTTGAAAAACTCGCCGCGGCGCTAGAAGCGGCGGGCCATGACGTGTGGTGGGACAAACACATCAAGGCCGGATCGGTCTACGAGCACGATATTGAAGCCGCCCTGAAAGACGCTGACGCCGCCATCGTCGCCTGGTCCGGCGATGCGGTGCAGTCCGCATGGGTTAAAGACGAAGCGGCGTTTGCGCGCGACGCAGGCAAGTTAGTCCCCATCTCACTCGACGGCGCCGAGGCGCCGCTCGGCTTCAGGCAGTACCAAACGATGGGGTTTAAGGGTTGGAAGGGCGACAGCAACGCAGCGGCGTTCCAAGCGCTGCAAACAGCCATCGCTGAAAAGTCAGGCGATGCGCCGCCGACCGATACGCCATCAGAGCCGTCGCCCGCAATCAAATTACCGGTTGCGGCGGCGGCTGGCGTCGGCGCACTGGTTATCGCGATTGCGGCGTTTTTTCTGTTTCAACCGAGAGGCGGCGCGCCTGATCAGCAAAACGCCGCTATTCAACCGACCGACGACGTATCAATCGCGGTTCTCCCGTTCGCCGATATGTCGCCGGAAGGCAATCAGGAATATTTCGCAGACGGACTGTCGGAAGAGCTTCTGAATGTGCTCGTGAGGATAGACGGGCTGAAGGTCGCCTCGCGCACATCTTCGTTCAGCATGCGCGACAAGAACATGAACATTGGTGAGATCGCGCAAGCCCTGAACGTCAATCACATTGTCGAAGGCAGCATCCGCAAATCCAATAACCGTATTCGCGTCACCGCGCAGCTCATCGATACTCATACTGACAAACACTTGTGGTCAGAGACATATGACCGGCAATTGTCGGATATCTTCCGCATTCAAGATGAGATCGCCAACTCAATCTTCAACGCGCTGCGTAGCGAATTGGGTGTTGAGAAAGACACGCCGATCAAGATCAAGCCCGCCACCGAAAATCTGACCGCGTATGAGCTGTATCTAAAGGCGCGCGAACTCTTCACCGCTCGCGGCAAAGCGAATGTGAAAGACAGCCTCGATCTGTTTGAACAGATCACGCAGATGCAGCCCGATTACGCCGAAGCGTGGGAAGGGCTCGCCGGCGTTTACGCCGTCGCGTCGAGTTGGGGCATCACGGACCGCGATTATTCCGCCCTATCCCTCGACGCCGCCAGGAAGGCGCTTGAGATCGACCCGTCCCTCTCCATGCCTTACGCCGTGATCGGCCTCACATACCGGACCCATTATCCGACGCCGTGGGAAGAATCCCTCGACAATCTGAAGAAAGCCGTCGCCAACGACCCCAGCAATATGAACGCGCATCTATGGATGGGCATGAACTATATGGGCCTCGGCTACCATGACCGCGCCATGGCGGCCTTTGACGCCTGCCTCGATATTGATCCGGCGTTCAATCTGTGCCGGAAGTATAAATCGATTGTCCATCTGTTCCGCGGCGAAACCGATGAGGCGATGGCGCTCGCGGAAAAGAACGCCGAAAGCGGTTATTTCAACGATTTCGACGTCTATATCCCGGTGGTTCTGGCGCAAGATGACCGGCTAACAGCGTTCACCATCTCGCGGTTCATCAATTGGTGGGCGAAGTTTCCCCATCCGGACTACATCGATGCGCTGGAAAACCCCGACGCCTTGACCCCTCAACGCTTCGAAGCGCTTGAAGTCTGGGCGAGCGAGCGCAAGGTCGACCTGCTCGACAAGACGAACATCATTTTGGCTTACCGCGCCTATGACCGCATCAGCGTCGAGGGATTTGACAATGATTACGAAGACCTCTGGCTGCCGGCGTTCGGGCATTTCAGACAGTCGCCCGAATTCAAATCGCTGACCGCCGCTCTCGGTTTGACCGATTATTGGCGCGCCAACGGGTTTCCGGCCCAATGCGAAATCATCAGCGAAACGGATTTCGTCTGTCAGTGATAATCAAAAAAGCCCGGCGCGTTTTTCGGCCGGGCTTTTTTATGTTGAATTGCTGAGAAAACAATCTACCGAATAAGCTTGACCTTCTCGCCGGCGTTAAGTCCCTCCTGGGCGCCGAGACCGTTGATCACACGGAAATAATCTTCCTTGTACGATGGGAACGCCATGCTCCGTGCGACGGTCGCCGGTGTGTCGCCGCGGCGTACGTTTACAACGTCCACCTGACGGCGCGGCGGCACATTGATTTGTCGCGGATCAACGTCGCGCAAGGACTGAACCGAGCTGTCCATGGCGCGCGCAAGGTTGCGCGTTTGCCCCGGCGGCGTCACCCACAGGAAGACATAGTTTGTGGCCCCTTCCCACTTCACCACATAGGCGGTGACGTCGATCTCGCCGTTTTGCGTCTGCAAGCGCCCCGCGCCGGACGCTGCCGGCCGCCCAGCGATCCGGCCTTCGCGAACAGGCCCGAGCCGCACCTTCAACTGCTCAGACATTGGCCCTTCGATGATCTGCTTCGGGGTCTCTTGCGCATTGGCGAGCGTGAACTGCATCTGCGCGCCTGTGGCTTGCGACCGCGCGAGAACCGCATTCGAAGAATTCTGCAACTGGAACCCGTTGGGTACGGAGAAAGCAAATCCGAGATCAGGGTGGATAAATGTATTCCCCTGAATAAAGCCCTGCTTGGCGGCGTCATCGCCGTAGAGCAACCCGTCGATTACGGTCAGATACCGGTCGCGGCCAAGTTCGCTCGGAGCGCCGTTCTGTTGCAGGACCTGGGCTTCCTGCGCGGCGCGCCGCACCCGGTTCTCTGAATTCGGATGGGTCTTCAAAAACTCCGGCGTCTGCTGCGTGACGCCTGCGATCTGCGCCTGCAGGCTCGACCAGCGGCCCAGCGTATTCAGGAAGTAAGCCTCCGCAATCGGACTATATCCCGCCCTTGCGAGCAGCCGCACGCCCACAAGGTCCGCCTCATATTCCTGCTCGCGCGTAAAGTTCAGCACATAGAGTTGCGCGGCTTGACCGATCGCCTGCGCGGTTTCCGCCGACCCGGTGAGAATGGCGCCGAGCACGGTGCCGATTTGCGCCAGATTACCGCGGCTGACGCGCTTCGCCGTATGGCGTTCATAAACATGGCCAAGCTCGTGGCCCATGACGCCGGCGAGCTCCGCTTCGCTGTTGGCGAGCGCAAGAAGTCCGCGCGTCACATAGACATGGCCCGGCAGCGCCATGGCGTTCACCACAGGACTATCCAGAACCGTGATTTTGATCGGCGTCTGCGGTTGGTCGCCAGCAGCGATCAGGCGGTTGGTGACGCTGCGCACATAATTATTGACTTCGGGGTCCTGCAATTCGCCGCCAAAGGCCGCGACGATCTTCGGATGCTCCTGTAGCCCGATCGCCTGTTCCTGCTGCGGCGAGAGGCCGAGCGGGCCTCCAGTCGACGAACACCCGACGATAGCGGCGGCCCCGACGCCGAACGCGATGAGTTTTATCCGCTTAAAAATAGTGTTGATCCGCATGGATGCGCCCCTCCTTCGTAAAAGCCCTCCGCAATGACAAAGCATCGCGGAGGGCGAGAATGGCAAAAATTCGCCGGGGGCGCCAGCACCCTAAAGGTTGCAGTGCGGCAGACTTGAGCGCGGGCGGCTAGACGCCAGGGGCGGCGATCCCCGCCTCGGACGCCGCAAAGGCGACCAATTCCGACCGCGTCAGCGCGCCGTTACGGTTGCGGTCAGCCCGTTCAAACCGCTGGTCGCTCATGGCGACAAACTCATCCGCGCTCAGAACGCCGTCAGAACCGGCGTTCGCATAATAGTCGCCGCGCGCCACCGCCTCGATGCGGGCGCGCTCGGCGCGCGAGACCGCGGACGGCGCTGCAATCGGCAAGGCGATTGTCTGTTCGTCGCCGACGCCTTCAATCGTCATATAGCCGTTCAGGCGGCCGAGCTCTGCGGTCACGATCGACAGCGCTGCATATTCGTCAGCGCTCAGTACATTGTCCTTGTCGAGGTCGGCTCTCGCGAAGACCGAGGCGGCGTGGATCGCGGCTTCCTGCTTGTCGAGCGTCACCGCCGGCGCAAGGTCGTCCCGGTCGAGGCCGACGCCCGCCGCAAGCGCGCCGCCAATGCCGACCGTTAAAGCGAAAAACGAAATCAAACTCGTGCGGGTCATGGAAATCTCTCCTGCTACTCATCTCTCTCCGATGACATAGGAGCGCAGGTCTGTGTTTCCATTGAGAAAGGATCAAGGTTTCGTGATGGCAAGCGTGACCAAAATTGGGCGCGGCTAACCGGGCGTTAATGTAGCCCCCTTGGGAAACAGGCGCGCCTATTCGGCCGGTTGCAAAGAGGGCGCGCCGCTCGCGTCGGCCTTGTCCACGCGCGTCTCGCGCCACCGGTCTTTGATCATGGCCGAGGTGAGGCGCGAGCCGTCGGGCGACCATCCGGGCGGGCCGAAGAGATAGCCCATCGCCTCGCGGAACGAGCGCGCGCTCAGAACGTCTTTACCGATGCCGATCCATTCATGGAAAGCGATCACGAGCGGATTGAACGTGCCGAGATTTTTAATGATCCCGTAACGCGGGCGCTCGTCTTTTGCTTCCGGGATAAAAGTGCCGAACAGACGATCCCATATAATCAGCGTACCTGCATAATTGGCGTCCAGATAACGCGGATTGGTCGCATGATGAACCCGGTGATGGCTTGGCGTGTTGAATATCCACTCAAGCGGGCCGAGCCGGTCGATTTTCTCCGTATGGATCCAGAACTGATAGACAAGGTTCACGCCGCCGACGAAGATGATCATCAACGGATGGAATCCCAGAATCGCGAGAGGCGTCTTAAAGAGAATGGAGCCGATGATCCCGCCCGTCCATGTCTGGCGCAGAGCCGTCGTCAAATTGTAGTGCTGCGAGGAATGGTGGATCACATGGCTCGCCCAGAACCACCGGCGTTCATGGCTGATCCTGTGCCACCAGTAATAGCGAAAATCGTCAATCACGAAACACAGAAGAACCGCCCACCAGACATTCGGCGCCGTCCACAGGCGAACCTCATAAGCGGCGGTGAGGACAGCGATGACGATCGCCGCCCCGCCGAACAGAGGGGCAATCTGGCTGCCGAGCCCCATAATCAGGCTCGCGGCGCTGTCCCTGACTTCGTAACGGCCGGGCGCGCCCTCTCGCCGGTTCAACCGGATCGAGACCATCTCCAGGATGATCAACAGGATGAACGCCGGCACGGCGTAGGAAACGACGTCAGGAAATTCCATGCCGACATCCTAGCACATTACGCGCTCAATCTGCGACACCAGTCAGCAGCCGCCTCATTGCTCGCCAATGTGAGCCGAAGCGGCGGAAAAGTGGGATCGTCAAGCGACAGGATCAGGACTGCGCCCTCATTCGACGCGTTGAGTTTGTTCGTCCTCACGCGGCGGGTGGCGAGATCGGCGCCATTGCGGCGGATCAGCGCCGCCTCGTGTGCATCAATTGCGAGGCCGCCCCTTCCCGCAGCGTCTATTGCCCAGTCTTGCGGGGTGAAGTCCGGTTCGTCGAAGGCGAGACGCTCTGCGGCCGCCTCTTTCGTGAGCGCTGCAGCCCCGGATGGAAACAGCCACAGGATCAGCCCCACAAGAAAGGCGATCCCGCCAAGCGAGATCGCCAAATCCAGAACCACATTGCCGGTCAACGGCCTTAGCCGACGATTTCGTCGTCGTTGAAGAAGAATTTGATTTCTTCTGCGGCGGTGTCCGGGCCATCCGATCCGTGCACCGTGTTTTCGCCGATTGATTCTGCGTACTCGGCGCGGATGGTGCCGGCGTCCGCTTCGGCGGGGTTCGTTGCGCCCATGATCTCGCGGTTGCGGGCGATCGCGTTTTCACCCTCGAGCACCTGAACGACGACCGGACCGGACATCATGAAATCGACTAGTTCGCCGAAAAAGGGACGTTCTTTGTGTACGGCGTAAAACCCTTCGGCTTGCTCGCGCGTCATGTGGATGCGCTTGGAGGCGACGACGCGAAGGCCGCCTTCTTCCAGCTTGTTGATCACTTTGCCGGTGATGTTGCGGCGCGTGGCGTCGGGTTTGATGATCGAAAAGGTGCGTTCAAGCGCCATGGGTCAGTCCTCTTGCGGGTGTTGTGGAAAATATTGGAGCGGGGTCTAGCAAGGCGTCGGCGCGGCGGCAAGAGGGCCGCGGGCTCTCTATTCCGGCGTTTGCGGCGCGGCGGCGTTCGGCGGCAGGACTTCACTGGAGCGCCGGTCAAGCTGACGGACAACTTCGCGAAAATCATAGGCCGGCGTCCAGTTCAGGGCGTCATGCGCCTTCGCAGAATCATAAACGCGGTCGATCGACGCCGGCAACGGCCAGCCCCTCTGTTCGAAGAGCGCCGCCAATTCTGGCATTCTACGCCGGATCACCGAAGGCGCATCCGCTTTCAATTCTTCGCAGTCGACCCGCTCGAACGGGGCGCTGCCAGAGATATTATAGACGGTGAAAGACGGTCCATCGCCGCCAAGCGCGGCCACATGGGCGGCGGCCACATCGCGCGCATCGACGCCCCGATGAAGGCGATAAGCCGCCATCAAGGGCGCTGGCTCGGGAAAGCAGCGCGACATCCGGATGACCCGAACGCGAAAGTCGCGGTTTGCGCTTTCGCGCGCAATCGTCTCCGCCTCAATCTTGGTGCGATGATAAATCGTGCGCGGCTGGGGCGGCGTCTCCTCCGTGATCCACGCGGCGCGGCCCTCTTCTTGTGACGCACGGCCGTACAAAGCTGTGGTGCTCGTGAACACGAATGTCTTCACCCCCGCTTGCTGCGCGGCCCTTATCGCCCGCTCTGTTCCTTCCACATTGATGCGGTGGAATTCCTCATCAGGCGCGACGCCCACATGGGGCGCATGCAACGCAGCCGTATGAAAGACGGCCTCGGCGCCGTCAAACGCTTCTAATAGCGCGTCGTCATTGAGCAGATCCGCAATGACGCTCACTGCAGAACTCGGGCTGCGATCGAGCCCCGTCACGGTGTGGCGTTCTGTCAGGAGCCGATGGATCGCGCGCCCGATCCGCCCGCTGCCGCCGGTGATTGCGTAATGGGCCATGGCCATCATTTCTTGGCGGCGGCGGGCCGTAAAATCAAGACGCCGCGCGCCTATTCGAACCGGTTGCGGTCCCGGAACGTTACGATTTGCACTTTGTCCTCGCCCACATGATCGGCGATCGTCGTATGCAAATTAACGAGATGGAAGCGGCTCCATTCGTTGGCTTCCATGACGCGGAACATCATCGGCGAGACGCGGCTCAGGATCAGCGAAAGCATAACAAGCGCTCCAAAGCCAACGCCGGCGAGCGCGGCGACCGCGGCCGCCGGCGCGCCCTGCACAAAGGCGGCGATAACAAGCGCTGCGAGGAGCATGAATGATAACACAGCGCCCGCGCCCCAATAGAGCGTCGTATTGCGCCGGACCTGATAAAACTTATTCCGGATCGTCAGCTCACAGAGAAAGAGCCGCATGGCGAACCAGTGATAAGAGAGTGTCCACTGCCCCGCTTCCGCTTTTAGGTCTTCGCTCTGCCCCATGCGCTTGTCACGCTCCACATTTAGCGCCCGGCGTTTAGCGACCTGAAAATTGTGGTTGATCCGCGCAAATTTCGAGGTGAGATAATTGTCAAGGTTCATGAGGTTTCGCTGCTGAACCACTTTGAAGGGCCAACTGAACATTAGGAACGCCAGGAACATTCCCCCGCCAGTAGCTGCAATCAACGCTCCTGCTTTATGGAGCGCCGGGTCGGTTACGCCGGCGGCGGTCATCAGGGCGGCGCCTGCGCCTATTGAAGCCGCATAAACGCCCGCAATCAGGCTGGCGATGAAAAGAAACGGCGCCCAAAACAAAAGCATCGTGCGGGTATTGTCGTTCAGGACGCGGCGAAATTCTGTCATCACGTCAAGAAAGCGCGCGTCCATGCTGTCTTCACCGCGGCCAAGCGCATTTTCGAGAAAAGCTTCCTCCACCTCCTCATAGAAGAAATCGCCATTGGCGAAGAGCGGAAAATCGTAATCGTAAAACTGCGCCGCATCGCGCGAGAAGCGTTGCGCTTCCTCTAACGTGAGATCAGAGGCTGAACGTTCGGCAAGCCGCGGCCGCGGTAATTGTTTGAAAAGAAGGGTTTCGAACCCTTGCGGGTTGGTCGTGGCGATGGCGTCGCCAAGGACGTCGTCCCTTGACTTCATCGCCCTGGAAAGCTCCCGAGCAGCTTCGCCAGCGCCCGCCTTTCCCGATGTCCGGACAGCGCGCTCTCCCGCTCGCCGGCCAAATCCAAAAATTTTGTGCAGTCCTCTCAGCCACGCCCCAAACGGACGCAGCGCCCCTGATGCATTCATCAGCCCTCCATCAATTTTAGTTTTTTGCAATTGCTAGTTATGAACAAAAATGCTGACTTCAAGCCCAGCAGCAAAAGATTCATGCAAAAAAGCCCACTGTCCTCAGACAGCGGGCTTTTCATTCAATAGACTGAATGTCCGATTACTGGTCGATCTTGCCTGCAGAGAGCAGCGCGAATGTTTTGCGCTCTTCTTCTTCAAGCTGATCATTGTCATTTGCGTCAGCTTGTTCGAAGCGCGCCAGAAACGTTTCACGCAACTCCTCTTTCGTCATCGCTGCGTCGTCGCCGGACGCCTGCGCAAATGCTTCGTCAATCACAGCGTCGGTCACTGTAGCGTCCGCCGGCTTCGTGACCTCATCGCCTGCGGCGCCGGTCACATTATTCAACATTTTCTCAGCAGCGCCGCTCGCCTTATCCGCCAAATTATCGCCGTCCCGGTTGACGACCACCATGGTCATGTTCGCGAATTCATCGCGATCAAGAACGCCGTCGCGGTTGAAGTCCGCCGCATCGAAGGCGGACGCCGTCACGAGGTCAATGTCCGCCTTACTGCGCACGTCGCTCACCTGCATCGGCTTTAACGCCGCAAGCGTGGCCGCCGCATCGTCGAGGCGTTCGCCCGTCTCCGCGAGGAGATCGGCGCTCTCCCCGTTCGCTGCATCAACAGCGTCCGCTACCGAAACGCCCTCATCTTCCATCGCATCTTCGGTCGTATCCAGTTCTTCCGTATACGTCTGCACCTGATCGACATAAGAACTTGCGTCATCAGCGCCATCGATCTGCGTCTCGGCGACCTGTTCTTCTTCCGTTTGCGCTTCAGCCTCAACCGCCTCCGACTTGTCTGCGTTTCCGCATGCGACAACGCCAAGCGCTAAAAGCGCAGTCACAGACGCCACGCTAAAAAATCTTGATCTCGTCATAATGTTCGCTCCTTCTGTGCGCGCCAACTCGGCGGCGCGCTTTCGCTCTGCCTACTTAAGCCGTTCGACCCCCAAAGAAATCACCGCGAAGGTGAATTAGCGGAAAGGGCGGCGGGCGCCAAAACCATCTTGCAGACCGCATGAACCTTGGGCAAAAGGGCGTTCGCCAGGGACTTATCTTAACAATGCTTCACATCAATGATCTTACCTATCGCATCGAAGGCCGGGTTCTGCTCGATCAGGCCACAGCGGCGATATCGGAAGGGTGGAAGGTCGGCTTTGTCGGGCGGAACGGCGCGGGCAAGTCCACACTGTTGCGCCTTATCAAAGACGAAATCAGTCCCGATGACGGCGAGGTTTCCTTACGGAAGAACCGCCGCCTCGGCTCGGTGGAACAGGAAGCGCCGGCCAGCAGCCATAGCCTGATTGACACCGTTCTCGCGTTTGATACCGAGCGGTCGTCGCTGCTCGCCGCCGCCGAGCAAGAAACCAATCCGGAAAAAATAGCGCAGATCCACACGCGCCTCGCCGATATTGACGCGCACTCGGCCGAAGCGCGCGGCGCTGGCATTCTTGCGGGGCTCGGCTTTTCGGCGACCGATCAACACAGAGCCTGTCATGAGTTTTCGGGCGGCTGGCGCATGCGCGTCGCCCTCGCTGGCGTGCTCTTTTCCGCGCCCGATCTCCTTCTCCTCGACGAACCGACAAACTATCTCGACCTTGAGGGCGCGATCTGGCTTGAGAATTACATTCGACGTTATCCGTATACGGCACTCATCGTCAGCCATGACCGGGACTTTCTGAACCGGTGCGTGACCCACATTCTCGCGCTGGAGGCCAAAAAGCTCTCCGTCTCCACCGGCTCCTACGATACGTATGAGCGCAAACGCGCCGAAGCGCGCGCTCAGGCCCTCGCCTTCCGGTCGAAGCAGGAAGAACAGCGCCGCCACATGCAGGCCTTTGTGGACCGCTTCCGCGCCAAAGCCTCAAAAGCGAAACAGGCCCAAAGCCGGATAAAGGCGCTGGAGAAAATTCAAACGGCGGCGATCCCGATTGACGAGCGCGTGACGCCGTTCGATTTCAAAAATCCGCGCCCGATGGCGCCGCCGATCGTGCGAGTGGTGGAAGCCGATCTCGGTTATGAAGAAAACAAGCCGGTCCTGCGCAACGTCAATCTGCGCATCGATCAGGATGACCGCATTGTCATTCTGGGACCAAACGGCGAGGGAAAATCAACGCTTGTGAAAGCGATCTCCAGCCGCATCGCGCCGCTCGCAGGCAATATCTATAAACATAAGAAACTCGATATCGCGTATTTCTCGCAACATCAGGTGGACGAATTAAAGCGCGGTCAAACGCCTTATGATCACGTGCGCGCGCTGATGCCCGACGGCACGGAAGCGCAGATCCGCTCGCAAACGGCGATCCTCGGTTTCGGCCCCGACAAAGCCGACACCAAAGTCGAAAAACTGTCCGGCGGCGAAAAGGCGCGGCTGCTCCTGGGGCTGATCACCTTTAACGGCCCGCATATGATCATCCTTGATGAGCCCACCAACCATCTCGATATCGACAGCCGCGAGGCGCTGGCGTTGGCGCTCAACGACTATAAAGGCGCGGTGCTGCTCATTACCCACGACGCCCACCTCGCCGCCGCGGTCGCCGACCGCTTGTGGCTTGTTAAAGACGGCAACGCCAAACGCTACGAGGGCGATCTTGACGATTATCGCACCCTGATCCTCGACGCCGCTAAAACGGCGCCCGCGAACAGCGCGAACGGGGCCGCCAAGACGGCGCCGAATATCATCGCCCGCAAAGAGGCGGCGGCTGCGCGCGAGTCCATCAGCCCCCTGAAAAAGAAAACCGAACAGCTCGAAGCGCGCGTCGATGAATTAATCGCGATCCTGCCGAAGATCGACGAAGCCCTCGCCGAGCCCGGCCTCTATGAGACCAACGTGGCGCGCGCCACCAAACTGCAAAAAGAACGCGCCGCCCTCGTCAACGCCATCGCTGAGGCGGAAGACGCCTGGATGACGGCGCTGGAAAAATATGAGAATGCGAAGGCGATGATGTGATTTGTGCGATGTAAGTTTTTCTAGCCGTAACCCAAGTGAAGCGATTAGGAGACCACCGTACTAGTCGCGGCCTCTACGTGTTCAACGCTTTCGTTGGCGGCGTCATATTGCCGTTGGAATTCGAAGAAAATCTCACCGCTACCCGGAAAGACTCTGTCGATACCTAGCACAATCGTCTCGGTCACTTTGGCGCTGTGATCGGTGACAAAACGCATGACTTCGTCTAACGGCAAATCGGCGCGTTTTGCGAAACCCGCCACTGACATTTGATTGTTTCGAAGGAGAACAAAACGAAGCAGCTGACCAGGATGAAAGACGTGGGTTTCATCAAGCTCGGCGAACTCCGCTGGAATTTTGGTATCAGTTTCCAATGGGTTTACCTGGTCCATAAGTGCTCCCCACGCCTTATAAGAAAGATAGACATGCTCAAAGTGCTTGACAAGTGATAATCCAACTCTCGCCTACTCGATATCGTAAAAGTCATAACTCCCCACACTATAAGTGAGCCGCGCTGTCTTCCCACAGCGCAGGTCCATGCAGAACTTATCGCCTTCGTTACAATACCGAAAAGAAAGCTTGCTGCTGTGGATAATTGGATCGTTTATAGAGGAGGTGCCTTCCAAAAATGGTTTGGCGAGCAGCAGCTCAGGTCCGCACTGCCCTGCTTTCGCCAATATTCCATTTGAAAAAACGACCCGTGAACTTGGCACCCGCTGCGCCCCCCTCTTTTTTCGCAAGTAATTGAATATCCTGCGTTCGATCGACTCAAGTTGATTATCGAAACGCTTTCCTTTCAAAAAAGCAAGAAAATAAGAGGAGAAATAGGAGAGGAAGGGACCAACAGAGACCGCGACGCAAACGATTACTGCAATCCAAGAAACTCTGTTGTTAATCACGGTATCCGGAAACAATCCAACGTAACAAATCACGAGGAAGGACGGCGCAAATCCGGCTAGACACCAACCGTGCCAAAATTGCAGTGTCTGCTTTCGATCACGGACGTACAAAGCGAATTCATTAATGTCATCCATAAGTTCGTGGAAAAACGCGCGATCGTTAGTATCCCTGAGATTGATGTCACGTTGCGAAGAAAAATTTTCCCCCTCCTTGTTTAACCTGGCGAGCGTGCCGTCGAACGCTCTTTCCAGCTGCTGTGATAACGCGCCTATTCCTAAATTCGCGGCGGCGGAGAATTCGAAAACAGGAAGAAATCCCTCAAAATAAACTCCCATCTCAAGGCCCCGCCAACATTCTGCGATTTCATCGCAAACCCCTGCAATGTAATGAAAACACATATCCGAAGCCGGGGGGAGTATTATTCAACCAATTTATTTGGCTAAACAAAAACCCTGTGGGCTTAAGTCTCTAATTTCGGTTGGACTCTTAGAGAATTGATTACTCATCTTTTCATTGAAGAGAAAAAAAGCGGGCGGCCAGTCCTTCCTTTTCGCTTCGCTTCCGGAGCAAGGAGCGCTTCCGTTTCGAATTGTCACCCTGGTGGCTATATGCGCAATTTTACTCCTCCTGCGCATATCGCTGGATAATCGTCGGCGGCGCGGCCATACTCCGGCGCATTCTCGGACGCGGGCGCAAAACAGGAGCGATTGATCATGACGACACCAAAATCAGGACCGAACCGGCGCGTGCTTCTTGGCGGCGCGTCCGCTCTCGCCGCCGCCGCGCTGGCGCCCGCCGCGGCGCAGGAAAAGACGGAAAAACCAGCGATCAATGTGGGCGGCAAGACAATCCTCATTACCGGGACGAGTTCCGGATTCGGCAAGCTCGCCAGCCTTCACCTTGCGCGTGAAGGCGCGCACGTCATCGCGTCCATGCGCAACTTCAACAAGGGCAAGCGCCCTGAAGCGCAAGAACTCGCCGATATCGCAGCAGACGAAAAGCTGAAACTGACCCTCGTCGAAATCGACGTGACGGACGAGGCGCTCGTCGCGTCAGGTGCGAAGAAAGCGGAAAAAGCGGCGAAGGGAAAACTGGACGTCCTCGTCAACAATGCGGGGCTTGCAATCGCCGGTCCCATCGAGATGCAGGACGAAGAAGCGCTGATGCGGCAATTTCAGACGAACCTGTTTGGCTCTCATCGCATGGCCAACGCCGTGCTGCCTGGCATGCGCGCACGCAAGGAGGGACAAATCATCCAGATTTCGTCACAGCTCGGCCGCATGATTATTCCGAATATCGGCATGTATTCGGCGACGAAATTCGGCGCCGAGGCCATGTTCGAGGCGATGGCCTATGAGCTTGCGCCGCATGGCGTCGATGTGACCATTATTCAGCCCGGCGGATATCCGACCAAAATCTGGGACAATGGCCGGCGCTATTTCGCCGAGCTTGAAGCGCGTACCAATGACGAGATTAAGGAAGGATACGCCGCCCACATGCAGCTTGCGCAAGGTATCTTGCAAGGCGGCGGTTCAACCGACCCGATGGATGTGCCGCGCGCGATCGCCGAGTTGGTTTCAACGCCCGCCGGTGCGCGCCCGCTTCGGCGCACGGTCCACCCGAACACGCGCGGCTCCGATGCGGCGAACACGGTCATGGCGCAAATTCAGGCTGGCGTTCTCGGCGACGGCCCCTACGCCTCTTGGCATAAAGCCGTCGCTGAATAGGAAAGAAGCGCGCCCATGAAAAAACCATCCGATTGCGCCGCCGCCGATGATGTTCGCGTCGAGATCGACCGCGTGGACAGTGCCCTTGTGGATCTACTGGCGGAACGGTGGTCATACGTTGACCGCATGTGGCAATTGAAACGCGCGGAGGCGGCGCAAGCTTCCGTGCCGTGGCGCAATCGCGAAGTCATTGAAAAGGTGCGCGCCCATGCGGCGCGGGAAGGCTTGCCGCCGGAACTCGCTGAAAGCTTATGGCGCACGATTATTGGCTGGGGCATTCAGTATCAGGAAGAGAAGCTGCGCGATTAACTTGCGGGGTCCCTGCACCATCCCTACGATTGCGCCATGGCGGGAAAAGACGACATTAACCCGGCCGTCGGCGGCATGCTCCGGGCGGCGCGCGAGATGCTCTCCCATGAGCATTCGGTCTTCCGAGCGCTTAACCTTGAACCGTTGATGCTTGGCGTCGGCCGCTCGCGGTTCGCGCTCGATTTGCCCGCGGATTTTGCGAGCGGCGGGTCGATCTATAGCGGGATGTTGAGCATGGTGCTGGATTCGATCATGGGGATGACCGTCTTCACCGCGCTCAAAGAAATCAAACCGATCGCCACAATCAACCTGAAAACGGATTATCTGCGCGCCGCCCCTGCGGGCGGCCGCGTTGTCTGCCATGCGGCGTGCCACGCCATGCGCGATGACGTCGCCTATGTGCGCGGCGCGATCGCGGCGCCGGACGACGCTTATGAAATCGCCGTCGCCATCGGCGCCTTCATGATCGGCACACGCGCGCGCGAGAAAGGCTCGCGCCTGTGACCGCCGCTGTCGATGCAAAGGCGATGCTGGAGGCGATTAACGCCGCAACGGATCAGCCGGTGGCCCGCTGGCTTAATTATCGTGTCGATCTGCGCGATGGGACCCTCATCCATTGGCTCGGCTTTGAAGAACGCCATATCGGCAATCCGGTGATCCGCGCGCTCCATGGCGGCGTCATCACCGCCTTCCTCGAATTCAGCGCCGGCGCCGTGCTCGAAGCGCACACCAAACAGCGCGCGCAGGCCGTCAACATCGCGATCGATTTCCTAAGGTCATCGAAGGCCGTCGACATGGAAGCGCGCGTGACCATACGCCGTCTCGGCCGGCGGATCGCATTCGCTGAAGCAATCGGTTGGCAGGACGACGAAAATAACCCTGTCGCCGCCGCCCAATGTTGCTTCCGTATGCTGTAAAAAAAAGAGGCCCGCGAAGGGCCCCCTCTCAAGACGAAACGCAACTTTATTCTTGTCTTAAATTTCTTTGGACTGATCCGGTCCGATAAGTCAAATCGTCTTGCACTTATTGCAGGAAGGCCAGCGGATCGATCGACTTCAAATTCTGACGGATCTCAAAATGCAGTTGCGGCTCAGGCGCAGACCCAGTCTGGCCCACTTTCGCCACCACCTGTCCCTGACGGACGCGCTGACCCTTGCGCACGAGCATAACGTCATTATGCGCATACGCAGTGACGTAGCCGTCATTGTGTTTGATCAGCAAGAGATTACCGTAGCCTTCCAGTTCTGACCCGCGATAAACGACCTCGCCGTCAGCCGCGGCGCGCACGGGCGTTCCCACAGGCGCTGCGATGTTGACACCGTCATTGCGACGGCCAAGCTCGCCGGCGCCGTATTTGCCGATCACCGCGCCTTTGACCGGCCAGGCGAAAATAGAGACTTTTTCCGCAGGCTTGGCGGGCGCAGCGTACGAGACATTTTGCGTCAGGTCAGCCACATTCGCCGCCGTGTCATAGGCTGGCGACGCCGCGCGCGGCGCACCGGTCGCACCCGGGACCCGCAACGTATCGCCCACGGATAATGTGTATGGCGCACGCAATCGGTTCACTTGCGCAATCTTCGACACTGAAACGCCGGTCGCGCGGGAAATGGAATAAAGCGTATCCCCCGGCTTGATCGTGTGCGTGGCGAACGTCGCCTTCGGCGCTGGCGCAGATTGCGAAATCCTGTTGACGACCTTCTCGCCCGCCGCCGGTATACGGAGCGTTTGCCCGACACGCAGGCTATAAGGCGGCGCGAGGCGGTTCTCCGAAATGATCGCGTTGGGGCTCGCGCCCGTGCGGCGGGAAATCGCGTAAACCGTATCCCCGGCCCGCACCGTCATGAGACGCGGCGCGGCGCCCGACCATGGCGCAGCAGGCGATGCGGTCGGCGTCGTTTCCGCCACATAAGTGGGACGCGGCGGCGTTTGTTCCGAATAAACGGTTCGCGTGAGCGGCGCCGATGTCACCGGCGTCAACGCTGCTGGCCGTGAATAAGGCGTCGCTTCAATGCGGCGCGGCTGAGGCTCATATTGCTCTTCGCGCCTCACTTCGGCGGCCGTGCGGCCTGGCGCCAGATAAACGTCTGCAGGCGAATTATAAATCCGTGCGCTCGCTGTCGGCGCCGTCCCATAGACGATCGGCGCAGAGTTGCTGCTCGCGCCGCACCCGGCGATCGCGCTCGCCGTTAAAAAAAGCCCCGTGATGAATCCCGCATTATTGGCGCGCATGATGATCGCCTCCAGCCCGTTAACATTTATTAAAATGGTTAGCGATTTGCGTTAACAAGCCGTTAATAAGCCAACGCGAGCCTAGAAAAACAGAGGCTTTTGCACAAGGCCGGATTAACTTTTGGTCTGGATTGGACCTTGATCAAAGACGCCGCCAAGGCGCGTGCGCGTGTCTTCATGGGTTAGCGCAAGGTGCAGCGGCGTGATGGAAATGCGTCCGTCATAGATCGCGCGAAGGTCGGTGCCGTCGGGCGGATTTGACAATTTCCCAGAAAAACCAAACCAGTAGTATTTGCCGCCGCGCAAATCGGTCCGCTCTTCATGGAAGAGCTGCACCGCATCACGATGGCCCTGACGCGTCACCTCAACGCCTGCGATGTCGTGCGGGTCGCGGTCCGGAAAATTCACATTCATCACCACGTCGTCCGGCCAGCCTTCATCAAGGAGGCGGCGCACAATATCCGCCCCATGGGCTTCCGGCGTCGCCCAGCGCGCCTGATCGCGCGAAAAACGCGACAGCGACAGGGCGATCGACGGAATGCCAAGCGTCATGCCTTGCAGCGCGGCGGCGATGGTGCCGGAAAAGGTGACGTCTTCGGCGATATTCTGGCCATTATTGACGCCCGACAGAACGAGATCAGGTTTTGTGCCGCCGAGAAGGCGCGTGACGCCCATCATCACCGCGTCTGTCGGCGTGCCGGAAATCGAATAGCGGCGCTCGTCATATTTGCGGACGCGGATAGGGTTGTGGAGCGTCAGCGACCGCGCCGCGCCAGATTGCTCCTCATGGGGCGCGACTACCCAGACATCATCGGATAGCGCGCGCGCAATCTGCTCAAGGCTCTTCAGGCCTCGCGCATGAATGCCGTCATCATTGGAAATCAGAATACGCATATCGCCGCCTTAATCATACGCCGCAATCTTCCGAGGACGAGCCTCGAAGGTCAAAGACGCGTTCACGCTTTTTCAATTGTCGTAACGCCGCCCATGTAAGGCTGGAGCGCCGCCGGAACGGCAACCGACCCGTCCGGCTGCTGATAGTTTTCCAGGATCGCCACCAATGTGCGTCCCACCGCAAGGCCGGAGCCGTTCAGCGTGTGCGGAAAACGCAAGGTCTTCTCGCCGTCCGGACGATAACGCGCATTCATGCGCCGCGCCTGGAAGTCGCCGCAGTTGGAGCAAGACGAGATTTCGCGATATTGCCCCTGCCCCGGCAGCCAGACTTCCAGATCATAGGTTTTGCGGGCGCTGAACCCCATGTCGCCCGTGCACAGCACCATGGTGCGGAACGGCAGTTCCAGTTTTTTCAGGATCGTCTCGGCGCACTCGGTCATGCGCTCATGCTCAGCGTCAGAGGCTTCCGGCGTCGTGATCGAGACAAGCTCCACCTTCGTAAATTGATGGAGCCGGATCATCCCGCGCGTATCGCGTCCCGCCGACCCGGCCTCGGACCGGAAGCACGGCGTGTGCGCCGTATAGCGCCGCGGGAGCGTGTCGTCGTCGATAATCTCTTCGCGGACGATGTTGGTGAGCGAGACTTCAGCGGTTGGGATCAATGAATGATCGCCCGTCGTCTGGAACAAATCTTCGGCGAACTTCGGCAGTTGCGATGTGCCGTAAAGCGCTTCGTCGCGCACGAGCACCGGCGGCGAGACTTCCGTATAGCCGAATTCCTGCGTGTGCGTATCAAGCATAAACGCGGCGATGGCGCGTTCAAGACGCGCGAGCCCGCCGGAGAGCAGCACAAACCGCGCCCCGGACATTTTCGCCGCCGTTTCGAAATCCATCTGGCCGAGGGCCTCGCCGATCTCGAAATGCTCCTTGGCGCCGTCGATCGCCGCCGGCTCGCCCCATTTGCGGATTTCCACATTATCGGCCTCATCGCCGCCGTCAGGGACGTCGTCCGCCGGCAGGTTCGGCAATCCGGACAGGAGCGCCTTCATTTCCTCGCGCTTGGCTCTTTCCTCAGCCTCAACGGTAGGCATTTCCGCTTTGACAGCTTCGACTTCCGCCATCAGGCGCTTGAAGGCGTCTTCGTCACCCTTGGCTTTGGCCGCGCCGATCTGTTTGGAAGTGGCGTTGCGTTTCGTTTGTAATTCGTTGAGCTGCTGGGTCAGCGCACGGGCTTGTTTGTCGAGCGCGAGCACCGCGTCAGCATGCGCATCAGCGCCTCTTCGCTTCAGGCCGGCGTCGAACGCGTCCGGATTTTCGCGGATGAAAGTGTGATCGAACATGGGCCCAGCCTATAGGGGGTTCGGTCCGGCTGGTCCACCGGCAAACCGCGCCGCGCTTAGCCCGTGCGCAACCGTTCGAGGGCGACGGCCATGAAGGGCGGCCACAACGGCGTGACCACGCGCGGCAATAACGCCTTCGCCAGCGCGCCCGGTTTCGCGAAGAACGCAACGCGCCAGACCACTTTAGTCGCCGCGTCCGTTTCCGGCGTGACAGTCCAATCGATCTCGCAATGATCGTTGAGTGCGCCGAACCACCCGCCGAATCCGGTGGTACGAATGGAAAAGCCCGTGGGCGGATCAAACGCTGTCAGCGTCTCGGTAAGCGTAACGCCCGCGGTCATGGTGACGCGCCGCTGATCGCCAACCGCAACCCACCGCTCAGCGCCCGACCAGGCGGCGACGCCGGGCATGGGCCAGCGCGGGCGAATGAAATCGTCCGGCGCAATCGAGATGATGCGGTCAAAAACAGTTTCGCAGTCGGCGGCGACAACGATCGATTGCACAGCGACGGCGCTCGCCACCTACGCCGCCGCCTCTTTCCCGTCGCCTTC
Organism: Pseudomonadota bacterium; assembly: GCA_038534195.1. GTDB lineage: Bacteria > Pseudomonadota > Alphaproteobacteria > Caulobacterales > Parvularculaceae > JAJFFW01. Next base: position 63,192 of record JBCAXE010000003.1, on the reverse strand, counting down.
GAGCGCCGCCTTCACCTTCTTCTCCGCCATGGCGACGGAGAGCACTGAAATTTCATAGAGCGCGAAGATTGAAAGCCCTAACACGATTTGGCTGAACGGGTCCGGCGGGGTCAGGAAGGCCGCGACCACAAAGATGCCGACAATCGCGATGCGCCGGTTATTCCGGAGCGTCTCCGCGCCCAAAAGACCGGCGCGCGCCAACAGCGTCAGAAAGACAGGCAACTGAAACGCCATGCCGAACGCCATGATCAGTGTGGTGATGAGCGAAAGATAATCCCCCACCCGCGTCAGCAATTGAAAATCGGCAGGCGTGCCCCCGCCCGCCTGCGCTTCAAAGCCGACGGCGAAACGCATCACGAACGGCATCATCACGAAATAAACAAGGCTCGCGCCCACGGCGAACAGAACCGGCATTGCAGCGAGAAACGGCAAGGCCGCGCGCTTTTCGTTCTTGTAGAGCCCCGGCGCCACAAACGCGTAGAGCTGATAGGCGAGCAGCGGAAACGCCAGCACGAACCCGGCGAAGACCGAGAGCCGCACCCGCGTGAAAAAGAATTCAAGCGGCGCGAAATAAAGAGTCGGATCGCCCTCCTTGGAGACCGCGCTCACCGCATCCACAAACGGGATTACCAGGACATTGAAGATTTGCTTGGAGAAGATGAAACTGATGATGAAGCCGACAATAAGGCCGGCCACGCTGATAATCAGCCGCTGACGAAGCTCCGTAAGGTGATCAAGAAGCGGCGCCGACGACGCGGCGACCTCGTCTTCTTCCTCAGGCGGATATGATTGCACGGCCTTGGACATGGGGCCCCGTTATGAGGCTTCTTCCTGGGGCGCCGTCGCTGGCTTCGCCACGGCCTCGCGCACGGCGCGATCCTCGTCGCGCACCGCCTCTTCAATCGGCTTCATGGACTCGTCGAGGGACTTCTTGGTGTCGGCGAAGACATTATCGCTCTTCAGCGCCTCGATTTCCTTGCGCATCTCTTCTAGTTCCGTCTCGCGCGCCATCTGATCAAACGCGCCGGCGAACTCCGCGGCGAGCGTGCGCGCCTGGCGCACGAGCCCGCCCGCCATTTTCATCAGGCGCGGCAAGTCTTTCGGGCCGACCACAATCAACGCGATCACCGCAACGGTGATCAGCTCGAAAAAGCCAAACTGTGGGAGGAGGCTCATGGAAAGCGCCGCCTTTGACTAAAATTTACTCGACCGGCTTACCGTTCTTTTCCAGCTCGTCGTCCTTGACCGGCGTGACGTCCATCGCCGTCTCCGCCCGGTCGGCGAGCATCTCATCATCTTCATCCTGAAGACCTTTGCGGAAGCTTTTGATCCCTTTGGCGAAATCCCCCATGATCGACGAAATTTTTCCGCCGCCGCCGAACAACAGGACGGCCAATAACAGGATAATGAGAATTTGCCAGGGTCCGATCGCGCCCATAATTCACGCCTCTTTCACTTGCGTCGCCCCTTTATCTAACTCTTAGCATAAGCGCACGCAAACGAAGACTTCGTAAAAATTTTTACGCTTCTTCAATGGCTTCGCCGGGGCCTTCATCGGCCATGAAATCCTGCGCGAATTCAGCCGTTTCGTCCTCGCCGGCGGCTTCTTCGACTTCGTCAGCCTCGCGGGGCGTCGGAATAGAAAACCCAGGGGGCAGCCGCGCGTCGAGGAGGCCCGCGGCCTTCAGATCCGCCATCCCCGGCAAATCCTCCACCGTATCGAGGCTGAAATGCTCCAGGAACGCCGGCGATGTGCCGTAAAGCACAGGCCGGCCCGGCGCGTCGCGGCGACGCCCGCGCAGCTTCACCCAGCCGATTTCCATGAGCTGGTCGAGTGAGCCCTTCGATACGGCGACCCCGCGCACATCTTCAATGTCGGCGCGCGTGCACGGTTGGTGGTAAGCGATGATCGCCAGCGTCTCGAGCGCAGCACGAGAAATCTTGCGGGGCTCCACTTTCTCCGTCTCAAGAACGTGCGCCACATCGGCCGCTGTCACGAACCGCCAGCGCCCCGCTGCTTTCGCGAGATTGACCCCGCGGTTCTCATAGTGCTTCGTGAGCGTCTCCAGCATGGCCGGCACATCCACCCCCTGCGGCAGGCGCGTTGCAATCGCGTCAGGCGTTAAGGGTTCGGACGCAGCGAACAATAACGCCTCGACCATGCGCAAATGTTCCGCCTCCTGAGCAGCGTTCCACACGGGGTCTGGTGACGATTCCCGCGCGGCGTCCTCATCGGAGTCTTCTTCATCGGCGTTTTCAGTTGCCGCCACCGCTGGTTCCGCGTCGCTATCCGGCGGCGGCGCCTCGTCGCTCGCGGCGCTCAATTCCTCACCCGCCATCTCCTCTGCGAGTGCGGCCTGCGTTTCCTTAATGTCGAGACCGTCAAAATCGCGGCCCAACTCATCATCCAGTGAAGTCATCAATTTCTCATGCGCTCATAAGGGAGGATTGCGCCGCCGGCTCATCAATCGCGCCATCGCTCGCAGCGCGGGCGCGAATGTAGATCGGCTCAAACGGGCCGAGTTGGCGCAAATCGATCTTGCCGTGCTTGGCGAATTCCAGGGCGGCGTTAAACGCGCTTGCGATCACGGAAGCTTGCGGCGCATCGACTTCTTGGGTTTGCGCAAGCGATCTCAGTTCCACCCAGTCCGGGATCGACCCGAGAATGCGTTCCAGACGGATGCGCGCCTCTTCGATCTTGAAGACTTTCGGCTGTTCGGGCTCGTAGGTCCGTTCAACCGCGGCGACGCGTTGCTTCGCGTAAGCCTGCAGAAGATCAAACATCTCCGCCTGCCATTGCGGCGTGCGTTTAACGCGAACGCCTTCGGGCATGCCGCGCGGGAAGACGTCGAGCCGCAGGCGCGGAAGTTGGTAAATCGCCTCGGCCGAATTGCGCATGGCTTCGAGCCGCTGAAGTTGAAAGGCCAGCCGCGCCGCCATCTCATCGGCGGTTGGCTCTTCGCTGTCTTCTTCCGGCGCCGGCAAGAGCAGCTTCGACTTCAGGAACGCGAGCCAGGCCGCCATCACCAGATAGTCAGCGGCGAGCTCCAGCTTTTTCTGTTTGGCCGCTTCTACAAACTGCAAATACTGCTCAACCAGCGCGAGCATGGAGATTTTGCGCAAATCAACTTTCTGAGCGCGCGCCAAATCGAGCAGAACGTCCAGCGGTCCAGCATATCCGTCGAGATTGACGATCAGGGCGTCATAATCGAGATCATCGGCGACCGGCGCGCCGCGCACAGGCGCGTCAAACGGCTCTTCCGCGCCCGCGTCGGAGACCGTTGGGTCCACGTCCTGCGGGGCGGGCTCATCCGCCGGATCTTTAACAATTACCTTTGCTTCGCTCATCGGGGGAGCATAGAACCGATTCTGGCCCTGAGCCATTGAATTTATCGCACAAATTTTAGGCGAATTTTACACAATCCCGCGCTGACACAGGGTGCGCGTTACGCCGCCGCCACCGGCCGCAACAAATCCGCCAGGCGGGCGTATTGCGCGTCGGTCGCGGGGCGATCCGGCTCGGTCAACAAGCCCATCGCCGCGCCCGCACGGCGCTCACCGTCGCCCGTGAGCGGGCGCGCTTCCGATTGCGCTTTGACCTTGTCGGCCAGCGAAAAATTACAGCAAAGCGCGATATCGCATCCCGCCTCATAAGACCGGCGCACGCGCGCCGCGTAATCGCCGTCAAGCGCTTCCATCTTCAAATCATCGGTAAAAAGAAGGCCGTCAAACCCGATCTCGCCGCGGATGACATCTTCGACGATCGCTTTTGAATGCGTCGCCGGGTTGGCGTCATCATAAGCGTCGAACACCACGTGACAGGTCATGCCCATCGGCGCGTCATTCAGCGCTTTGAACGGCGCAAAATCTTCCTTACGCAAATCATCTTTCCCAGCGATGACGCGTGGCAATTCATGGTGACTGTCGCACAGCGCGCGTCCGAGCCCCGGCATGTGCTTAATGACGGGCAAGGCGCCGCCTTCAATCAGCCCTTCCATGGCCGCCCGTCCAAGCGCAGCGATCGTGTCCGGATGTTTGGCGAGCGCGCGGTCGCCGACAGTGGCGGGGTCGGCGTCAATCTGCGGCACGTCGAGCGCCGGCACGCAATCAATGGTGACGCCGAGATCGGAGACCATTCGCCCCAGCAATATCGCATTCAAGCGCGCCGCTTCGAGCGCCTTTTTAGGGTCGAGCCGCCATAGTTCGCCAAATACGGCCGGCGGTTTGTGCTCCGGAAAGACGGGCGTTTTCATGCGGGTGACGCGCCCGCCTTCCTGGTCGATCAGGATCGGCGCATCGCGCCCGACGCAGTCGCGCAACTCATCGCAATGGGCGCGCACCGCGTCCGGCGTTTCGCAGTGGCGCGCGAAAACAATAAAGCCCCACGGGTCGGCCTCGCGAAAAAACGCGCGCTCGTCGTCCGACAAGCGCGCGCCTTCACAATCATAAACCACCGCAGACTGCATGAACGCTACTTTGCTTTAATAAGGCAGTCCTGGCCGCGCTCTTTCAGGCCTGCGCAATAGGTTCTCGCCGCATCAGATGATGCGAACGGTCCGACGCGGAGACGATAGAAAACGCCCCTGTCGCCGAGATCAGCGAATTCCACATCTTTGGATTTGCCGGAGAGATAGTCGCCCATTTTGCTTTCCATGCTTCCCCAGAACGTATCAGCTTCGGCTTCGGACCGGAACGCGCCGACCTGAACGAGATGCGAGCCGGCAAGCGCGTCGCCGCCGCCAAGCGACGGCGGATCAGGAACCGTGATCGCATCGTCGGCTGTTGATGTCACAGAGGCGAGCGTGTCGGCGGCTGCGTCGCTGGCGTTCGTCACCGCCGTCGCCGCATCGTCGACCATGGCGTCGGCGGCTGAACCGGCGTCGTCGGCCAGATCCTGCAGGGCCTGATCGGCTTGTTCAAGCTGCGCGATACGGTCAGCGACGGCGTCGTCGGTAATCGCGCCAGCGTCGTCCATCGCGTCATCAACCGTGCCGCCAACCGATGAGGCGATCGCGCCGATTGTGTCGTCTACGGATCGATCAACCGGCTCTTCTGGGCCTGCGGCGATAATCTCTACAGGATCGGCGTCGCGGCCCTCAAGATTGTCGTAGACCTCGCGGTCATTGCCGGCCGACGCGACATCCTCGGCGGTCTCAATTTTAACAGGCTCTGGATCAGCGGCCACATAGGGCGTTTCGCTGTTGGAATTCTTTATCCCCTGCTGATAGGCGATCCAAACGACCGACGCGAAGGCGCCAAGCATGACGACGCCCATGAGCAGAACAACAAGACCGGAAATCGCGCCTTCATCATCTTCATCGTCATCATCGTAATCGTCGAACTCTTCTTCGTATTCTTCTTCCAGATCGTCGTCGTCAGCCATGGTCTTCTCCTTCGCCGCCATTCGCGTGGTGGGCGCGCTCCCCGTGCAGCACGTTTTCTAAACGTTTCACTCGCGCGAATCGCCTCTGCAGCGCAAGCATAACATTACCGCGCCAATAAGGGGAAATAGTGGCGGGCGCCCCGCCACTCCCAGCCCGGTCAGATCGATGGACCGGCTCCAAACAAGCGGTCATGTTCGGAGATCGCATAGCGGTCCGTCATGCCGGCGATATAATCACACACAACTCTTGCGAGCCGCGCCTTGTCAGCCCCGGCGCCGCCCGCCTCATAGCGCGCGCGCCATTCGGGCGGCAGGGTTTCCGGTTCGGAAAAGAACAGGTCGAAAAGCGCGCGCACGATGCGCTTGGCCTGACTGCGGGCGCGGTTCACTTTGTAGTGGCGATACATGTTCTCGTGCAAAAACCGGCGGAGCCCGCCGAGCTGTTCGCGCATGGGATCGGAGAAGTTCACAATCGGATAACCGGCGCGGCGCACATCGTCGGCGGTTTCCGGCTTCACCGTTTCAAGGGCGGCGCGCGCCTCGCCCACCACGTCGCTGACCATGGCGCCGATCAAATCCGACACCGCCTCGGCGATGAGAATGGTGCGCGGCGCCTCCGGCCACGCGGCCTCCGCCTTTTGTAGCGCTGGCCCCACCAGCGGCAGCTCGCGCGCTTCATCGAACGAAAAGAGCCCGGCCCGCAGGCCGTCGTCCACATCATGATTATTATAGGCGATATCATCGGCGAGCGCGGCCACCTGCGCCTCAAGGGACGCATACGTATCAAGCCAGAGATCATGGGTCTCGGCATATTCGGTAATCGCGGCGGGGAGCGGTTTCATCCCCTCGCCCACAAGCGGGCCATTATGCTTGACGACGCCTTCCAGCGTCTCCCAGGTGAGGTTGAGCCCGTCAAAAGCGGCGTGGCGTTTTTCCAGCTTCGTGAGGAGCCGAAGCGTCTGCGCGTTGTGATCGAACCCGGCGTAATCCGCCATGCATTCAATCAACACATCTTCGCCTGTATGGCCGAAGGGCGGATGGCCGAGATCGTGGGCGAGCGCCACGCACTCAGCGAGATCTTCATCAAGGCGGAGCGCCCGCGCGATTGAGCGCGAGATCTGCGCGACCTCCAGCGAATGGGTAAGGCGCGTGCGAAAGTGATCGCCCTCATGGTAAATGAAGACTTGTGTTTTGTGCTTGAGACGCCGGAACGCCACAGAATGGATAACCCGGTCCCGGTCGCGCTGGAATGGCGTGCGGGTCGCGCTTTCCGGCTCCGCATGGAGCCGCCCGCGCGTCTCAGACGCTCTGGCGGCGTAAGGCGCAAGGGGCGCGGGGAATGGGATCGGGCCAGCCATGGGCCTTTGTCTAGGCTGCGTTGCGCGCCGGCGCAAAGCCCTCGCGGGGAGGCGCAGAGGCATGGCTGGGGGCTGGGCTTAGAACTGGGTTGAGCGCAAGCCAGATGCGCCCCCTTTCCTAACCGCCTCTAAATCCCTATTTTATCTCTAACGATTTAAGAGGTCCCGATGAGCGACACACTGGAAAAGCACGGCATTACTGTCTCCGACAAGGCGGCGACGCGCATCGCCGCCATTCTGGCAAAGGAGCCCGCCGGCGCCATGCTGCGCGTCGCGGTCAACGGCGGCGGCTGCTCCGGTTTTCAATATGAGTTCGACATCGTCTCGGAACGGAACGATGATGACTTCGCCATCGAAAAAGACGGGATCGTCGTCCTCGTGGACGAGATGTCATCGGAATATATGAAAGATTCCGAAATCGATTTTTCCGATGAACTCATCGGCGCAGCCTTCAAGATCAACAATCCGAACGCCACTGCCAATTGCGGGTGCGGGACGAGTTTTAGTTTGTAACTAACGATGCAATCGTGATTCGGATTGACATAGCCGCCAAACACCATTAGAACAAAGCAAGAACTCCGAAGTTTCTGCGAATCTGGTTAATCGGTCGGGGATGTTGGTAGATTCACTAGTTCCGAACGATGTTTCCGATCGATTTGACGTCAAAGAATGGCGTAACGGTTTGGCAGTGCTACATACGGCGTGCGGAGCAGAATGGCGAGATATCCTCACTGTGCTGAGGGAGTTCGAACTTAGAGCTTCAGACATAAGCGCTGCAGGCGGGTCGAAATCACGGATCGCAAAAAAGCTTGATGAACGGCTTTTTCAGCTTGGATGGGAGGAGAAATTATACCGCACAGCGACGATCGTCGACGATACTCGATACGACGCTCCCACACACAAAGTGGATTGCGTCAAGGGACGCGTCGCCCTCGAAGTGGAATGGAATAACAAAGACCCATTTTATGATCGTGATTTGAATAATTTCCGACAACTTTTCGATTTGAGGGCAATTGATGTTGGCGTAATTATTACAAGAGCAACCGAGCTGCAGGATATCTTTAATGGCCTAACAAGGGATCGAGCTACGGAAACTCCACGACGCACATGGGGGAAACTTTTGCCGAGACTCGAAGGCGGCGCTGGAGGAGGATGCCCTATCGTGGTCTTTGCGATTACAAAGGAATGCTATACCGATGACAGATAACATCGTCCCAATCAGCGATGTCGGCCGTGATTTGTTGAAATTCGCGGGCGACAAAAAATTTGGAACTGTTCTGGCGGATCCGCCATGGAGGTTTACAAATCGAACGGGAAAAATGGCGCCAGAGCATAAGCGTTTATCGCGGTACTCAACAATGACGCTTGATGATATTTGCGGCTTACCTGTTTCCAGAATTAGCGCAGAACCGGCCCATCTTTATCTTTGGGTGCCAAAACGCATTGTTGCGGGAAGGGCTCAGCGTCATGGAAGCGTGGGGATTCGAATATAAATCGAACCTTATCTGGCATAAGATACGGAAGGACGGCGGCTCCGATGGGCGCGGCGTCGGATTTTACTTTAGAAACGTGACCGAAGTCATTTTATTCGGTGTACGAGGGAAAGGCGCAAGGACACTTCCCCCCGGAAGAAGCCAGGTCAATTTGATCGCAACCCGGAAACGCGAGCATTCAAGAAAGCCAGATGAACAATATGAATTGATTGAGTCGTGTTCCTGGGGGCCCCGTATTGAATTGTTTTCGCGTGGACAAAGAGACGGCTGGCGTTGTTGGGGCGATCAGGCCACAGAGAATTATGAACCGGACTGGACAACGTACACCCATAATTCTGCAATCGCGAAATAATTCCCTCACCCCAAATTCGTAATGATCCCGCTGCCTTCGTTCACGAGCTGCCGGCCTGTCTTCCAGATGTCTTTGCCTTTCCATTGGTCTTCCAGCGCCTGCAGCCAGTCGGGGTTGATGTCTGAATTTTTGAAATAGCGGTCGACGATGCGGCGTGTGTCCATGCGCTGTTCGAATTCCGGCGTTTCGACTTTCTCGCCAGTGATCGCGTCCACCGATGACGGTTCGTGGAACATCCAGCGCGAGGTGGGGTGTGCGCTTCTTCTCTCGCCCTGCAGGTAAATCGGCACGCACATAGAAGCGCACACCCTTCCCTGCTGGACGCGCGTCTCCACGAGATGGGTTTTCTTCATGTCGTTGATCACCGCGATTACCTCGCGCCCTTCCGCAACGGCGCCGCCTGGCGAGGCGAGATCGATAATGATGTGATCGACCCGGCCGCGCGCCTCCTAAAACGTTTCGCGCAAGCGCAGCGACATCGGGAAGCGCACTTCATCGCGCCACACAAAGACGATCGCGTCGCCTTCCTGGCGCGTGGTGAAGTTGCTTTTCTGCGCGTTGAATTTCTGTTCGGTCTGCAGAGCGACAAAAATCAGGAGCCCGAAGAGCGCTGCGAGCGCCAGTGGATTCGGTTTCATAAATTAACCCGCGTGACCATTACGCCATCTTTTGTAAGGCGCGCTTGCCGGCTTGTCAGGGGGCCGATAGGTTTTGGCTGCGAAAATCTCAAGGAGCCCGCGCCAGCGCCATGTCCCATCCCATCGCCGACGCCATCAAAAGCCGCATATCGACCCGCGCCTTTCTGGATAAGCAGGTCCCAGAGGAAGAAATCCGAGCCGTACTTGACGTTGCGCGCTGGTCCCCGTCCGGGGGCAATCTTCAGCCCTGGCGCGTTCATGTATTGACGGGCGCCGCGCGCGACCGCCTCGTCGAGACCGTCAAGAAAGCGATCGCTGACAATCCGTTTGCGGATGAGGCCGAACTCGCCGTCTATCCGAGCGGCCTTGTGGAGCCTTACCGCACCCGACGATATGAGGTCGGCGAAGCCATGTATGAGCGGCTCGGCATCCCGCGCGAGGATAAGACCGCGCGGCTCCTGCACCTCACCCGGAATTTCGAATTCTTCGACGCGCCGGTGGGGCTTTTCTTTTCACTGGATCGCATGTTCGACAAGGGCCAGTGGGCCCATCTCGGCATGTTCATGCAGACGCTGGCGCTCGCGGCGCATGAACGCGGTCTCGCCACCTGCATGCAGGAGGCCTGGGTCACGCGCGCGAAAACCGTGTCGGCGTTTCTTGGCCTTGCCGAGAACGAACAGCTTTATTGCGGGATGGCGATGGGCTATGCAGACCCGGCCGCGCCGGTCAACGATCTGCGGTCGGCGCGCGCCCATATTGACGACTTCACGACATTTCTCAGCAACTAGGCGTCTGGCGCTACGGGCGCGAACGCCTATATCTGGTGTCAGGCAATTGAGGGCTTTCTTATGTCGGTTACGGTCAACGTGTCCTGCGCATGCGGGGAAGTCGCGGGTACGCTGCGGGATGTCTCGCCCAAAGGCGGAAACAGGCTCATCTGTTATTGCCGCGACTGCCAGGCCTTCGCGCATTATCTTGAAAAGGACGACAGCGTCCTCGACGCTCAGGGCGGCACTGACATTTTTCAGACCAAGCCCTCGCGCCTCACATTCACCAAAGGCCAGAACCATATCCGCAGCGTCAAGGTGACGCCGAAAGGCATTTATCGGTGGTATGCGGATTGTTGCAGGTCGCCCATCGGCAATACTGCGTCGACGCCGGATGTACCTTTTGTGGGTTTGATCACCGCCTTCATCAGCGATCAGGGACAGGACAAGGCGGCCGCAATCGGGCCCGTGCGCGGCGGCGTCAACCAAGAGGGCGCCCATGGCGACCCGTCCGCCCTCGCAAAAAAGGTCAGCCCCCTCGCCATGGCGGGCATGGTCGCGAAAATGATTGGCGCGAAGCTGAAAGGCGACACCGCAACGCCCTTTTTCGACGAGGACAAGAACCCGCTCGTAGAGCCGACCGTCTTAAGCGCCGCAGAACGCGCGGCGATCGACGCGCGGATCGACGCGGCGTGACCGGGCCCATCGCCACGACCGTGTCTGTCCGCACGGCGCGCGATAAAGCGCACGCCTTCGCCACAGCGATCCCCGCGGACCTGACCAAAGTCCTCTTACCGAAGGGACCGCTGCCCGGCGTTCGCGACGTGACCGAGCGCAAGGGCGAGTGGACTGCGCCGGGACACAGCCGACGTGTCGTCATGTCGGACGGCGCCTCGCTCCTCGAGACGCTCACGGCCTATGAGGAAAACACCGCCGTCGCCTATCGCATCGAAGGCTTCAAGGCGCCGCTCGGCCTTCTCGTCACCCATGCGGAAGGCGCGTGGTCATTCGACGAGGTTGGGCCAGCCGAAACCAAAATTGCGTGGACATTTACGTTCTACCCGCGCTCAGCGCTCACCGCGCCAATCGTCGGCTTTATCGCCCGTAGCCTATGGCCCGGTTACGCGGGTGATGCGTTGGACCGCGTCAAGGCGATGGCGGAATCAAACGAAGCCGCTTAATATCAAAAATTCAAATTTCCCGGCGCATGGCGGCGACGCTTCGCCGCTACGCCCAAGCAAAAGACCGCCACCATGAAAATCGCCACCTATAATGTGAATTCAATCAATGCGCGGCAGGCGCGCATTCTTGAATGGTTCGACGAAGCGAAACCCGACGCTGTCGTTTTGCAGGAAATCAAATGCGTCGATGAAAAATTTCCGTCGGGCGACTTTGAGGATCGCGGCTACAATGTTGCTGTACACGGACAAAAAACCTATAACGGCGTCGCGCTCCTGTCGAAACACCCGATCGAAGACGTCACCCGCGGGTTGCCGGGCGATACGTCGGACGATCAGGCGCGCTATATCGAAGCGGTGATCTGCCCTGGCGACAAAGCGCCGGTGCGGCTCGGCGGCCTCTATCTGCCGAACGGCAATCCCGCGCCCGGGCCGAAATATGACTACAAGCTGAAATGGATGAAGCGGTTAAAAAAGCGCGCGGAAAAGCTGCTCGCGCTGGAAGAAGCATTCGTCCTCGCCGGCGATTACAACGTCATTCCTCAGGACGAAGATTGCTACGACCCTGCCGCCTGGGCGGAAGACGCGCTCTTCCTGCCCGAAACGAAAGCCGCTTTCCGCGAGATCTTGAACCTTGGCCTTACAGAAGCCGTGCGTCAGATCGAACCGACAAAAACGCTTTTCACCTTCTGGGACTATCAGCGCGGCGCCTGGGAGAAAGACCACGGCATCCGCATCGACCATCACCTGCTTTCGCCGCAAGCCGCCGACCGCTTAAAGAAAGCCGGCGTCGATCGCAAAGTGCGCGGCCGTGAAAAACCGTCCGACCATGTGCCTGTTTGGATTGAACTCGACTAGCCGGTAAGACTGCGACGATGATTAATTAAGGAGGTTATCTTGAGAGCGATCGCGCTGTTGATATTGCTGACGCCGCTTTGGGTCGCGCCGGCGCTTGCGGATAAACTCGACTTTCTGCCCGGGATCGCCCCCGCCGATCACACGCGCTTTGTCTCCGAGGCCACCGGCCGGCCCTATCATATCTTTGTGCGCTTGCCGCTGGACTATGACGAGACGGAACAATCCTATCCGACTGTTTACGCCCTCGACGGCGACCTCCTCTTCCCGATCCTCGGGGCCAATCATTACTTATTGAGTTTTGATGAGGAGACGGTTCCCGAAGCGATTGTTGTGGGTATCGCTTACGGCACGTTTGATCCGGAAAATGGTAACTACCGCACGGTGGACTACTCCACGCCGCCCTTGCCGCCGGAATTCCGCCAGGGCGTCGATGATGGCGGTGCGGATGGCGGCGCAGCGAAATTTCAGAAATTTATCAGCGACGAACTGATCCCCATGATTGAGGGAAAATATCGCGCTGATCCGGCCCGGCGCATCCTGATCGGGCAGTCGCGCGGCGCTCATTTTGTTCTCTATTCCGCCTACACGCAGCCGGACTTGTTCTGGGGACGGATCGCCAGCAACCCGTCATTGAAACCCGGGGAGTATTTGTTCTTTGGCGATCTGTCGGAAATTCCCTCTTCAGACTCCCATCTTTTCTTTTCAAGCGGCGAGCGCGACATAGAACGGTTGCGCAAAGAAGCGCTGGCGTTGTTCGATCACCTATCGAAACAGGAAAGAACGCCCTGGCGGCTTAGAACCAAGACGATGGAAAATGAAACCCACGCCACAGGCGTTACCAACGTTTATCGCGACGCCATGAAATGGTTCTTCACCGATGAAGGGCGCGACGATGAGGCGCGCGACTAGGTGGAGTGGTCCGTCGAACAAGACAACGCCCTGAAGGCTGTGGACCGCTGGTATCAAAAAGGCGAGACGCAGGTCTTTCGCCTGTTCGGCTACGCCGGCGCCGGCAAGACGACCCTCGCCCGGCACTTTGCGGAAAACGCCGGCGGCGATGTGGCGTTCGCCGCCTTCACCGGCAAGGCCGCCCATGTGATGCGTCAAAAAGGATGCGCCGGCGCGACCACCATTCACTCCCTCATCTATCGGCCCGCCAGCGGCGAGGAAGAAGACGGCGAGCTTAGTTTCGCAATTCGTCACGACGCGCCGGCTTCCGAGGCCGACCTGATCATCATCGACGAATGTTCAATGGTGGACGAAGAGCTGGGGCGCGATCTTCTGACCTTCGGAAAACCAGTGCTCGTCCTTGGCGACCCGGCGCAGTTGCCGCCCGTTAAGGGCGGCGGCTATTTCACCGAAGCGGAACCGGATTTCATGCTGACGGAGATTCATCGCCAGGCCGCGGACAATCCCATCATCCGCTTATCGATGGACATTCGCGAAGGGCGGGAGTCCGACGTCAGCGGCGAGGCCCTCATCTTCCTGTCCCGCCGCGACATCGCACCGGAAGATATTCTCGCCGCGGATCAGGTTCTGGTCGGCACCAACAAAACGCGCCGCCGCTTCAATGATCGCATCCGCGAGTTGAAAGGCCACACGGACCCGACGCCGGAGGCGGGCGAAAAGCTCGTCTGTCTACGCAACAATAAAAAGAAGGGCCTTTTGAACGGCGGCATCTGGACCGTCACCTTGCGCAAATCCCCGCGCGGCGGCAAGGCGCGGATGATTGTCGCGCCGGAGGATGGCGGCAAACAGGCGACGATCAACGTGCCGCGCGGATTTTTTATCGACGGGCCGGAAAGCGTCCCATTCGCGCAGCGGCGCGGCGCCGACGAATTTGATTATGGCTACGCGTTGACCGTTCATAAGGCGCAGGGCTCGCAATGGGACCATGTCGTATTGTTCGACGAAAGTTATGCGTTCCGCGAACAGCGCGACCGTTGGCTCTACACCGCTGTCACGCGCGCCGCGGTGAAACTTGTAATCGTGCGCTGACGATCCGCTTTTACGCTCGTCACACCGCAGATTGGAATTCGCCGATCACCGGTCGCCGCTCGCTTTGCTCGGCGGTTTGTCGGCGCCACAGGGCTGCATAAAGCCCGTGGCGGGAAAGAAGCGTCGCGTGATCGCCCTCTTCCACAATCGCCCCGTCATCGAGCACGAAAATCCGGTCGGCTTCTGAGAGCGTGGATAGCCGATGCGCCACGGCAATGGTGGTGCGGCCCTTGGCGGCTTCGCTCAAGGCCGTCTGGACTTCCTTCTCGGTCTCTGAATCCAGAGACGATGTCGCTTCGTCGAGGATCAGGATCGGCGGATCGAGCAGGATTGCGCGGGCGACGCCGACGCGTTGTTTCTCGCCGCCTGACAGCTTCAATCCCCGCTCGCCCACGCGCGTGTCGAGCCCTTGCGGCAGGGAGTCGATGAACGCGCCAAGCTGTGCGCGCCGCGCCGCTTCCATAATTTCCGCCTCGCTGGCGTCCGGGCGCGCATAGGCGAGATTGAAGCGCAGCGTATCGTTGAACAGCACCACCTCTTGCGGCACGAGCCCCATGGACCGGCGCAAGGATTGTTGCGTGAGCGTTCGAATATCGCGGCCGTCGAGCAGAATGCCGCCCGAGGCTTGCTCATAAAAGCGCATCAGAAGTTTTAGGACTGTCGACTTGCCGGCGCCGCTCGGACCCACCAGGCCGATAAACTGACCGGCGGGCGCCGTAAACGACATGTCGCGCAAGCCCTGGTCCCGCCCCTCATGGACGAATGAGACATGATCAAACGTGATCTCTCCGTTCACATCAGCAACATCCGTCGCGCCGGGCGCATCTTCAATCGCCGGTTTCATATCCATCAAATCAAAGAGCTTTTCGATATCAACCGCCCCCTGCTTGATCTCGCGCCAGGCGAAGCCAAGAATGTTGAGCGGTCGGTAGATGTTGGTGAGCATCAAAATCACCGCCGTGATGTCGCCTGCGCGCAGCGACCCGTTTGACGCGCCGAGCCCGGCGATTATCGCCACCGCCACAAGGCCGCCTGTCATGATAAATTCCTGACCGGCGTTGAGCACATGCATCGACTGCATACTGCGCACATATCTGTTGTTGAAGCGCAGCATCGCATCGTTAAACCGCCCGGTCTCGCGCCCCTCGGCGCCAAACGCCTTGACGGTCTCGAAATTGGTCAGCGTATCCATGGAGATGGCGCGAAGTTCCGTATCCGCCTCATTCATGGATCGCCGCAATTTGTTGCGCCATTCGGTGACAAGAACCGTAAAGACCGCATAGATCGCCACCGTCGCGAACGCGGCCGCGCCAAGCGTCCAGCTATAAAGCACCGACATGACAATGGCGGCGAAGAACAGCTCGACAATCGTCGGCCCGATATTGAACGCCAGGAACCGGAGCATGAACTCCATCGCCGCAGCGCCGCGCTCAATGATCCGGTTCAGCGCGCCCGCGCGGCGCGTCAGGTGAAATTGCAGCGATTGGTCCTGCGCATGGGAAAACGCCTCCACAGCGATCAGCCGATTGGCGTCTTGCGTCACCCGCGTGAAGAAGGCGTCACGCGCCTGCGGCAATCCGTTGGAGAGAAACCGCGCAACGCCAAAAATCAGGAAGAAGCCCACAAACGCTGCACCAGCGCCGGCCGCGCCGTCAGTCACACGATTGATCCCCTCGCCGAGGAGCACAGGCGATAAGACCGACAACGCCTTCGCGATTATCGTGAGCGCGAGCGCCGCCGCCATCCGAAAGCGCCAGCGCTTCATTTCCGGGCGAAAAAGCACCGCCATCATGCGCGTGAAGGCGGCGCGAAAATTCTGCGGCGAAGCTTTTATTTCGTCGAACTGAGGCGGGACCATGGCGGCAAGGTGGGGCGCAATGTCCGGAATTTCCAGAGTAAATCCCACATTGCTCAAATTGAAAGAAAGTTTTAACGAGTTAGCGTATAAGTTGCATCTTATGAAACGGGCAATTTTAGGGAGAGTTTATGTCGCGGGCGCAGTTAACATCGACGGAAAAACGCGCCAGGCGGCGGCGGCTAATCACATTAAAAGGCGAAGTCATGGTCGGAAAATATTATCCGACGATCGATTGTAAACTGTGCGACATCAGCGAGAACGGGGCCCGGCTCCAGTTCGATCATCCGACAATATTACCGACACACTTTCGACTGCGCATCGTAAAATCGAAGGAAATCAAATCGGCCCGGACAATCTGGCGCGCCGACCGATCCGTAGGCGTCATTTTTGGAACAGCCGCCGGCAGTGATCAACCCCTTACAGACAACCCTTGATCAGCTTCATCACACCGGAAAAATCAAGATCGTCTTTTCCAGCGGATTCCATCAGAGCGTAAAGCGCTTCAGCCTGAGCCCCGAGCGGCGTCGCCGCTTTCGCCGCATGGGCCGCTTCCTGCGCGAGGCGCATGTCTTTCAACATCATCGCCGCGGCGAACCCCGGCTGATAGTCATTGTTTGACGGCGCGGTCTTCACCGGGCCCGGCGCCGGGCAATAGCTGGTCATCGACCAGGACTGCCCCGATGCGGTCGAGGAGATATCGTAGAAAGTCTGGGCGTCAAGCCCGAGACGTTCAGCGAGATTAAAAGCCTCGCAGGTGGCGATCATGGTGACGCCAAGCAGCATGTTGTTAGCGATCTTTGCCACCTGACCGTTCCCCGCCGCGCCCGCGTGAAAGATGTTCTTGCCCATCGCTTCGAGCGCAGGTTTGGCGCGCGCGAAGGCGTCGGCCCCGCCGCCGACCATGAAGGTGAGCGTTCCGGCGGTCGCGGCGCCGACACCGCCTGAAACCGGGGCGTCGACCATGGCGAAGCCGCGCTTCGCCGCCGCCTCATTCACCGCGCGCGCCGACGCGACGTCAATCGTGGAGGAGTCGATAAACAACGCCCCCTCTTTGGCATGGGCGATAACGCCGTAATCATCCGTATAGACAGATTTCACATGCGCGCCCGCCGGCAACATCGAAATCACGATATCGGCGTCTTTAACCGCCGCCGCGACTGTTTCGCCGCGCTTGCATCCCGCCTCCACGGCGCGGTCGATGGCGCCGATCGAAAGGTCAGTCGCCGTGACCTCGTGACCGGCCTTCGCCAGATTCGCGGCCATGGGCCCGCCCATATTGCCAAGTCCGATAAAGGCGATCGCGGTCATGTCATCCTCCGTTTTTCGCAAGAGTTACCACGGGCGTTCAACGCCTGCATAGTCGAGGAAAAGCGGTTTCGCCGACGGCTTCATCCGGGCGATTAACGCCCGCAATCCGGCGACGCTTTCATCAACGGGTACTGTTGCGGCGCGCCCGCCCATGTCAGTTTGCACCCATCCGGGGTGAAACGGCGCCGCGGCGACGCCCTTGCGCTCAAACGCAGGCGCGATGGCGCTCACCGCCATATTCACCGCCGCCTTTGTGGACCGGTAACACACATAACCGCCCGATGAGTCCGCGATCGACCCCATGGTTGAGGAGAGCGCCGTGAACTTTCCAGACGCTTTTCCAGATGCGGCGCGAACGCCTCGGCCATCGCCACAACGGCGCGCACATTCACCGCAAACGCTTCATCCCAAGCGTCAAAGTCGATCGATCCAAAATCGTTCGCCGCATCGCCCATAACGCCAGCGTTGGCGATCACCACATCAAGCGGCGTATCAATCTCTGCGGCGAGCGCTTTGATCGCCGTGACATCGGTCACATCAAGAGCGTGAACCTCGATTTCGCCCGTAAGCGATTTCAGTTCATCGGCTGCGTCAGGCGCCCGGCAGCAGGCGTGAACGCGCCATCCTTCCCACGCATACTGATCGACGAACCCCAACCCGATGCCGCGATTGGCGCCGGTCACAAGAACTGAGGGCATGGGTTTTCTACTCCGATATTAGGCTAACTGAAGCTCGGCGTCGCCGAGATCGTCAAAATAGCGCGCGATCGCATCCGGCGAAACATCTTCAAGGCGCGACGGTTTCCATACCGGCTTGCGGTCCTTGTCGATGATCTGCGCGCGCACGCCCTCAAAGAAGTCATGCCCTTCCATCACGCGCCGCACGATCCGGAATTCCATCTGCATGCAATCGTCAAAGTCGAGCGCGCCGCCGCGGCTCATCTGTTCAAATGTCAGCGCCATGGATGTGGGCGACATGCGCGACAGGGTTTCAAAAGTCTCGGAAGCAAATTGCCCGCCGTCGTCGGCTAACGCTTTCATCAGCGCTTCCAGCGACGCAGGGCTCTCAAAGAAGGACTTAATCTGGTCGCGCCGGTCATTGACGCCCGCATGCCCCGGATCGCCGGCGCGCGCATCAAGCGCGGCCTCGATATCGGCGTGAGCGTGGCTGGTGAGATTGATTTGGAGGAGCGCCTGCTCAAGCGCCTCCAGCTCTTCGCTCGGGACATAATGCGTGGCGATTCCCGCCGCCATGCAATCGGCGGCCTTCGCGCGCGCGCCGGTCAAGGCGTAATAGAGCCCAAGCCCGTCATGAAGCCGCGGCATGAAATGCCCGCCGCCCACGTCTGGAAAAAGACCGATCCCGGTTTCGGGCATGGCGAAGAGCGTCCTGTCGCCGGCGACCCTGAAATCTCCGTGCACGGACACCCCAACCCCGCCGCCCATGACGATCCCGTCAATCAGAGCAACATATGGCTTCGGAAAATGATAGATCGCAGCATTGTTCGTGTATTCGTCGCGGAAGAATTCGGACGCCAGCGCCGGGTCTTCTTTGGCCGTATCATGCAGCCAGCGAATGTCGCCGCCTGCGCAAAAAGCGCGATCGCCGGCGCCCTTCACCAGAACGGCGCGGATCGAGGGATGGGTCTCCCACTCGATCAGCTTCGCATGAAACGCGCGCACCATATGACGCGTCAGCGCGTTGAGCGCATCCGGTCGATTGAGCGTAATCACGCCCCAGCCATTGGTTTCGGAAAAGAGGATTTCGTCGGTCATGGGCGTCTCGGGTTGGGGGTTTCAGAATTCTTCTTCGGCGGTCGAAATCAAGAGGACGGGATCATTACTTTCTACCCGTCCCCCTCACCCCGACCCTCTCCCCGCCGGGGAGAGGGAGGGAGCCATGTCGTCGGGAAACGGCGGCTCGTTCAGCTTTTGGAGAATGCATTCCAGCACTTCGGGCATGGTCTCATAAATCGCACAGTTCCAAAATCGAATGACGCGCAACCCGCTTTCCTGGAGGAAACGCGTCCTCGCCTGATCATAGACGACCGCTTCATCATAAGCGTGTTGTTCGCCATCTAGTTCGATCACAAGGCGCGCCTCCGCGCAGTAAAAGTCGACAATATAGCGACCTTTTGGAACCTGTCGTTTGAATTTCCAACCATCGAGGCCGCGATTTCGAAGCTTCGCCCATAACAACGCTTCGGCTTTGGTCTGGTTTTTTCGCAAATCCCGCGCGCGGCCAAAATTTTTATTCGCAGTCACTTACCTCTCCCCCTCGGGGAGAGGTCGAAATCTTTGATTTCGGGTGATGGGGAAGCGCTCTAGTGTTCGTTCCAAATCAAGCCCAATTGCCTATTCCCTACCGCACCTCAAACCTGATACTCCTTCAACAAATCCCGCGCCACGATCACCCGCATGATCTCGTTAGCGCCTTCCAGAATCTGATGCACACGGACGTCCCTTAGCATCCGTTCCAGCGGATAGTCTTTCAGATAACCGTAACCACCGTGGGTTTGCAGAGCGTTGTTCACGACCTCAAAGCCGATGTCGGTGACGAAGCGCTTCGCCATGGCGCAGTGGCGCGTCGCGTCAGGCGTTTTGTTGTCGAGTTTCCACGCCGCCTGATAGAGCATGACGCGGGCCGCTTCGAGATCGGTCGCCATGTCGGCGAGTTTGAATTGCAGCGCCTGTTGTTCGTTGAGACGTTTGCCGAACGCACGCCGTTCATTGGTGTAATCGAGCGCCGTTTTTAAGGCGGCGTTCGCGGTGCCGAGCGAACAGGCCGCGATGTTAAGCCGGCCGCCGTCGAGACCCATCATCGCAAATCGAAAGCCCTCGCCTTCTTCGCCGATCCGGTTGGCGACCGGAATGCGGCAATCTTCAAAATTGACGATGGCGGTGGGTTGCGAATTCCAGCCCATCTTTTTCTCATCGGCGCCGAAGGAAAGACCGGCCGTTCCTTTTTCAACAAGCACGGTCGAGATGCCGCGCGGGCCGTCTTCGCCAGTGCGCACCATGACGATATAAAGGTCTGAGGTCCCGGCGCCGGAGATAAACGCCTTTGATCCGTTCAGGACATATTCGTCGCCGTCGCGCACCGCCTTTGTCTTGAGCGCCGCCGCGTCGGAACCGGACCCCGGCTCCGTCAGACAATAACTGGCGATGAGCTCCATGGACGCCAATTGCGGGCAATATTTCTGGCGCAGCGCTTCCGATCCGAAACTGTCGATCATCCAGCAGCACATATTGTGGATGGAAATAAACGCGGCGGTCGAGGTGCAGCCTTCTGAAAGCGCTTCGAAGATTAGCGCCGCATCGAGCCGGCCGAGACCTGACCCGCCCACATCGTCGCGGGTGTAGATGCCCGCAAGTCCCAACTCAGCGGACTTCTTAATGACGTCGACAGGAAAGTGTTTGTCTTCGTCCCACTTGGCCGCATGGGGCGCCAACTCGTCAGCGGCGAACCTGCGCGCCATTTCCTGAATGGCCAGCTGCTCTTCACTGAGGGCGAAATCCATCGTTACATTCCTTTCTGGGGCGTTTCTTCAAGGGCGTCGTCGGACGGCGGCAGCGGCGCGTCGGCGTCGTCCGACATCGGCGTTAGCGGGCCCATGGCCTTGTTCCGGCGATGGCGCCACCACCGCAGAAAGATGTAGGTCGCGACGCCCGCCACCGCGATAAACGGCATATAGAAAGTGGCTTTCTCTCCGATCACCTCGCCGGCGAAATGGAAGAGGCCGAACATCACGACCACATACATGAACGCTGTTGAGATCACATAAAGCACGAAGCGCACATAAGGGCTCTCAAAAAACCCGCAGGCGATATAGGTGGGGATGCGCGTGCCGGGCACGAAGCGCGCGGTGATGAGAGTCTGGTAGAGTTCGTGTTTCACGAGCTTGCCCGCCACCGATACGCCGGGCTTTTCAGCGAATTTGTGCGCCCAGCTATAGTGGCGTGCAAACCAGCCGACCCAATATTTCCAGACATCGCTGCCGGTGAGCCCGGCGAGAATGACCACGAACAGGAGCGGCGTAGAACCGGCGCCGGCGATCGATGCGGTCGATGCGGCGATGACCGCCACATCTTCCTGAACAAACGGCAGCGCAAAGATGCAGAGATAAAGCGTCCATCCGGACATCATCATGATTGATTCAGGATCGGTCGGTATCAAACTTCTTCCCCAGGCCGCGACACATCGCGGAGATTGCAGAACGCCTTCAGTTCTTTTGCCCGTATTTTCGCCGGCGCGCCACCGGTCCGCAGCCTAAAGCGCGTTAAATTTACCGAGTAGCCACGAGAGCCAGGTGCGATAGCCTTCCTCTTCAAATGTTGCATCGCACGATGCGAGGATGATCGCCCGCACCTCCTCCTCGTCGGGGTTTTCATAGAGGACTTTCGACAATTCTTTCGTCACCTCATCCCGGCGCGACGCCCAATCGTCGATCATTTCCTGAACCGCCGCCTCGATGGAGCCCGCCTCGCGCATGGTGTGTTCATTGAGATAGCCGCCGAGCATCCCGAACAGGATCGGATAACGGGTGCGCAGGTCGGCGCGCACATTTTCCAGCTCGCGCAAAGCCGCCGCCGCGCCTCCTGCTGGTGAGCCGGCCGACGACGCCGGAAGCTGGCCGCGCGCCTCACGCCCCAGGCGCGGCTCGCGAAAGGCGTTATAAATCTGTATGCCGATAAGAATGAAAAGTCCCATGGCGATAAACTGAAGCAGAATTGCCATATCGTTTCCTCATCCGATGCGCGGAGCCTTATTCGTCTTCACTGGGAAAAATGCGCGCGTCCGGTTCGCACGCAATCCGCGTTTTCTTGATACAGGCGTCGATCGCTTCCACATAATCTTGCAGAACTTCCTGATCTTTATAAACCTGCGAGCCGCGCAACCGCTCAAGGATCGGCGCCGCTTCCTCGGGCCGTTTTGACCGATAAAGGTAATAGGCGAAAATCGCCGAGGCGAAAGCGTTGCCGTCGCGGTCGGCGTCGCTCACTTTTGTTCCCGCACGCATAAAAGCGGACATATAGTCGCTAACGTCATAGGTCAGCGCGCGCGCGTCGTACCACAGGCCTTCCAGCAAAAGGTCGAACAATTCGGCCTCGTCGCGGTCGGGCGATAGAAACCGGTCGATCTCATACGCTCTGAAATATCGAGACTCCGCCTTGAGGTCGCGATAGTCCGCCGTGCGCACGAATTTCTTCAGCCGCTTCACTTCATCATCTGAAAATTCTTTGTAGATCGGGAACTTATTGCCCCGACACACCGGCAGCCGGGTGATGAAGTCGCAGGAAGACGGGGTCCAGAACGACATGCGCCGATGTTCACCGAAATAGGAACAGGACGGCGTGCTCGTAACCTG
The DNA here is from genome assembly GCA_038534195.1 of Pseudomonadota bacterium. GTDB lineage: Bacteria > Pseudomonadota > Alphaproteobacteria > Caulobacterales > Parvularculaceae > JAJFFW01. The sequence continues at coordinate 40,633 of JBCAXE010000003.1, read as the reverse complement.
GACATTCCGCCCCCCGATCGGGCACTTAACCTCCTGCTGGATTGGAAACCCCGCCATCGCAGTAGTGAAGATGAACGCCAGAAAAGCGGCGCTGACGACCATTAATCGCATATTTTCGTTCCTTGCGCCCCTGTCGGTTTACCCCATGGTCGGGATTACAAATTCCGATCCCTGAACATCTTCAGGCCAGCGCTGCGTTACCGTTTTGACCTTGGTGAAGAATTTCACCCCTTCCATACCATGCTGGTTGGTGTCGCCAAAGCCGGACCGCTTCCAGCCGCCAAACGTATGATAGGCCACCGGCACCGGGATCGGCACATTGATCCCCACCATGCCCACATTCACGCGTTGCGCGAATTCGCGCGCCGCAGCGCCGTTGCGCGTAAAAATAGCGACGCCGTTGCCATATTGATGCTGCGACGGCAGCGCGAGCGCTTCTTCAAAATTCTCCGCACGCGCGATTTGCAGCACCGGGCCGAAAATCTCTTCCTCGTATGATTTATGGCCAGGCTTTGCTTTATCGAGCAGCGTCCCGCCCATAAAGAAGCCGTCTTCATAGCCTTGCATGGAAAAATCGCGGCCATCGACCACCAGCTCCTGGCCCTCATCCACCGCCATCTGGATGTAGTTTGCGACCCGGTCGCGATGCGCCGCGGTCACCAGCGGACCGAGATCGGATTCCTCTGAAAGCGACGGCCCGATGCGCAGGCTTTCCACTTTCGGTTTCATCATCTCAATCAGCGTATCGGCCGTCTTGTCGCCCACCGGCACCGCGACCGGCGTCGCCATGCAGCGCTCGCCCGCTGATCCGTAGGCGGAGCCGATCAATTGATTGACCGCATTCTCCATATCCGCGTCCGGCAAAATGATCATGTGGTTCTTGGCGCCGCCGAAGCACTGAACCCGTTTGCCGTGCGCCGTGCCGTTCGAATAGATATATTGTGCGATATCGGACGATCCCACAAAGGACAGCGCCTTCACGCGCGGGTCTTCAATGAGCGCGTCGACCGCAACCTTATCGCCATTGACCACATTGAGAACGCCCTCGGGCGCGCCCGCCTCCAGCATCAACTCGGCGAGCCGCAGCGGACAGGAAGGATCTTTCTCGGATGGTTTGTTCACAAACGTATTGCCGCAAGCGATGGCGACGCCGAACATCCACATGGGGATCATCGCCGGAAAATTGAACGGTGTGATCCCGGCCACAACGCCGAGCGGCTGACGCATAGAGTAAACGTCAATGCCGGGCCCGGCCGCCTCTGTATATTCCCCTTTTTGGAGGTGCGGAATGCCGCAAGCGAATTCGATCACTTCGAGGCCGCGTTGCACGTCCCCGCGCGCATCAGGCAGAATTTTACCGTGCTCTGACGAAATCATTTTCGCCAGATTGCCCATATCTTTCTCGACAAGCTCTTTGAATTTGAAAAGGACGCGCGCCCGCCGCTGCGGGTTTGTCGCCGCCCATGCGGGAAACGCTTTTTCCGCCGCATCAATCGCTTCGGTCACGTCCGCTGTGGAGGCGAGCGCTACTTTTGACTGCACGTCGCCTGTGGTCGGATTGTAAACGTCATGGGTGCGCTTGCTCTCGCCATGGACGTGTTTCCCGTTGATATAATGGCTGTGCGTCTTGGTCATGGCGCTGCTCCCTTAAGCGATTGTATTTTCAACGACTCTACTCAGCCGCTTAAACTGGAGCAAGTCGCATAGAAAAACGGCGCGCCCACTTCCGTGGACGCGCCGCCGATCAATTCATTGATCTCAATTTTTAAGCGTTCGCCGCTGTGGGCTCGATCTTCACGCCCGGCCCCATCGTGGAAGAGACGGCGATGCGCTTGATGTATGTGCCCTTGGCGCCCGACGGTTTGGCCTTCGCCACCGCTTCGATAAACGCCTGGACATTTTGCGCCAGCGCGTCTTCGGAAAAACTCGCCTTACCAACGCCTGCGTGAATGATACCCGCCTTTTCGACGCGGAACTGGACGGCGCCGCCCTTGGCGTCTTTCACGGCTTTGGCCACATCCGGCGTCACCGTACCGACTTTCGGGTTCGGCATCATGCCTTTCGGCCCAAGCACCTTACCCAAACGACCGACGATCCCCATCATGTCCGGCGACGCGATGACGCGATCAAACTCAAAGAAACCGCCCTGGATTTTCTCCATCAGGTCTTCCGCGCCCACAATGTCTGCGCCCGCGGCTTTCGCTTCATCCGCTTTTGCGTCTTTGGCGAAAACAGCGACGCGCACATCGCGGCCCGTGCCGTTCGGCAGTGAGACGACGCCGCGCACCATCTGGTCCGCGTGGCGCGGATCGACGCCCAAATTCATGGAGACTTCGACGGTCTCATCAAACTTGGCGGTTGCGTTTTCTTTTACAAGCTTGGCCGCTTCCGCGACGCTGTAAAACTTGTTCTTGTCGACGCCTTCGCGCGCCTTCGTAATGCGTTTTCCAACTTTGCTCATGACTAACCAGCAACCTCCAGACCCATTGCGCGGGCTGAGCCCTCAATGATCTTTGTCGCCGCGTCGAGATCGTTGGCGTTCAGATCTTTCATCTTCATTTCCGCAATCTCGCGGCACTGCGCAGTTGTCACCGAACCAGCGACTGTGCGACCGGGCTCCGAACCGCCCTTTTGCAGCTTCGCCGCTTTCTTCAGGAGGAACGACGCCGGCGGCGTTTTGATTACGAAGGTGAAGGATTTATCCGCATAGATCGTGATGATGGTGGGGACAGGCATGCCCTTTTCCATCTCTTGCGTCTTGGCGTTGAACGCCTTGCAGAATTCCATGATGTTCAAACCGCGCTGGCCGAGCGCCGGGCCGATGGGCGGCGACGGCGTCGCTGAGCCCGCCGGCACCTGAAGTTTCAGGTAGCCGTCAATTTTCTTCGCCATGATTGGCCTCCGAATATGCCCCCGCATTCGCGACGGCGGTTACAAAGGACCCTTCACGCGGTGCGGCCCGGCATGGACTTCAGCGCCGGCGACCTCCCGCATGACAGGAAGCGCGCGTGTAGCTTATGGGCCGCGGGGTTGCAAGCCCCGGCGCGGGGCAGCGGGCATGTGATTTGGCTGAAGGGGAATTCCATGCAAGCGGGAAACGGGCGGTCCCTATGGGGGACTCGGAACCGCCCGTCCCTGCTACGCAACTTTAACCCGTCATTACATTCCCGGAAAACCGGGATACGCGACCCTTACACGACGGAGTTTTGTTACGCTGCAATACGCACAGCGCAAGCTTTTGGTTATGTTATAAACTTACACACGAATTATGGTGAAAAAAAGGCGTCGTTAACAGTTTTTCATCTTAAACGGGAAAATTGGAATGGCTTCAGCGTATTAGCGCCGAAACAGATTTCGCCCGCCGGTTGGGGGAGAGAGATAACCAGCGGGCGAATACGCCTGATACGCAACTGAACAAAACTCGTAACCACCTGATCTTTCACGATTAACCCAAGGGGAGAGAAACCGGGCCATCTCGAAAAGAACTAGACGAGGCGGAAAACAGCGCGGGGGAGAGAGAAATCGCCGCCCGCCTCGTCTCGCCGCCAGGTTGTCCCCGGCGACAATGCTCATATTGAGCTTAAAGCGCGCGTCGAAGCGGCGTAAATGAGGCGGGAATGTGATAGAGTATCACGAAATATAGTGGTTCATTGCAATAAACTACAATATTTAGTGTGTTAACGCACTAATGCAAGCGGCGTCAGATTGCGACTGAATAGTTAAACAATGCTGTGTACTGATGAAAATCACTGACGCAAAAATTTCATCATTGGGCGGTTCCATGGGCGGACCCGGCGCGTTAGGGCTAGCGGTTGCGATTGGGCGGCGCTCGCCGATTTCAATCATTCGAGGCGCGACAAGATCGCAGGGCCCAGTGGCGCAGATTTTATCATGCGGCGCATTGCCAAGGCGTATGCAACGGCGTTTTAACGAAGGCGTTGGCGGTAAACGGGAAGACGGAGTGAGTTGATGGAGACCGATACGATAAAGGCGCGGATTGCGGCGCTCGACGCAGACCCCGGCTGGTATCAGAACATCGATCTAAAGAACGGCATTCAAACGAAGTCGCGCTGCGTATGGGGCGAGAAAATCGACCACCCGCGCGAACGTTGGGAAGCCGTCGCCCCCGCCTTTCCGAAAAGTTTTGAAGGCAAATCAGTTCTCGACATTGGTTGCAACGCCGGATTCTTCAGCTTTGTCGCCGCCGAACGGGGCGCAGCCTATGTGTGCGGCGTCGATTATAATGAGAAGTATATCGAGCAGGCCAAGCTCGCGAATGAAATTCGCGGCGATGCGGTCGATTTCCGCGTCGGCTCCACGAAGACGCTCCGTAAGCTGAATAGAAACTTCGATATTACGCTCTGTATCGGCCTCCTCTATCATGTGGGCGACATCTGGGGCGCGATTTGCGAGATTTCGCGCATCACCGATGAGATGGCGATTGTCGAGTCGGCGATCCATAATGACGATGACCGCTTGCCGCTCATGCGCGTCGCCGGTCAAACAACCGCCCTGCCCGGCACCTGGCATCCGAACATCGCCGCACTGCGCGAATTGTTCGGCATGGCCGGATTTAAAAAAACGGAAGTGCTCTTCAAAAACGGCGCCCGCGGCGGCATCGTCGCTTATAAGTAGCAACGTTACATGAGCGCGCGCACGCGCGTGCGCAGGTGCGGGAGCACATCGTCTTCAAACCACAGGTTCTTTTTCAGCCAACCATTGTTGCGCCAGGAGGGGTGCGGCGTCGGCAGATAGATCGGACCATAGTCGCGCCATGCCGCGACGGTCGCCGTCAGCGACGGCTTCACTCGAGCGCCGAGATGCCATTTCTGCGCGTAGCCGCCTACGAGCAACGCCAGTTCCACCTGTGGCAGCGCGGCCATCAATTGCGCGCGCCAAACAGCGGCGCATTCTTTCAGCGGCGGCAGGTCGCCGCCGTTTTTATCATACCCCGGAAAACAAAACCCCATAGGCGCAATGATGAACTTGTCGCTGTCGTAGAAATCATCCTCGCTCACCTGAAGCCATTCGCGCAGACGCACGCCTGATGGATCGTAAAACGGCTTGCCCTTTTGGTGAGCGATATTGCCCGGCGCCTGACTGAAGATCGCGATGCGCGCGCATGTTCCAACCTGCAAAATGGGGCGCGGCGCATGGGGCATTTTCTCCTTACAGTGACGGCAAGCGCGGATGTCATCGGCGAGGCGGTCGAGCATTATTATTCTTCCATGGCCGCCCATGACAATCTGATCGGTCCACGCGCACGCGTAATGTCAACGACGGCGCCCTTTTGCGTGCAGAGGATTCGCCCTTCCGCCGCAAGGGACTGCGCCGCGACGCGCACCGCTTCCATATGATCGCGCCAGCCCTCAGGCGAGAGGGCCCGCGCCGCTTCCGACGGGCAGATCGATTTGCCGGGCCCGCGCGCCTCGCACAAGGTGAGGATCGCCTCGCGCGGCGTCATTCCTCCTTCGACAAATGCGCGAGCGCGCCCGCATTCGCCTCCCAGTTTTGGCCGTCGAGCGGGCGGATCTCGATCGAGGCGAACTGCGCGCGATCCATGCAGCGCAAATTGAGCGAATAACCGTCCGGGTTCGAGCGCGGGACGTAGAATGGTTTTACGCCGCAAACGGAGCAAAAGAGATGCTTCGCAACGCCCGTATTAAACGTGTATTCCGTCAACGTTTCCGCGCCAGACAAAAGCCGGAAACGCGACTTCGGCACGATGATATGAAGAAACCCCACCTTAGCACACATGGAGCAGTTGCATTCGTGAACGACCACCGCATCGTCTGTCTCCGCCTCGAACGTAACAGCGCCGCAATGACACGCGCCCTTCTTCCAGTTTTTGCTCATAACGGCGCGCGTGTCAGCTTCGCTAGATAGCGCGCCTCAAACTGGAAAGGGATTTCCGCCGCGTCCGGATCAAGATGAATATATTTGCCGTCTGCGAGCGCGCCGGCCACATCAACGGTCATCTCCACTTCCGCGAGTACGTCACGATGGGGCGACGCCCAACCGCTTACCGTGGCGAGCGCCCGCTTTTTAGCCTCGCCCTGATCACGGGCGACCACGAACACATTCTTATGCAGTTCATTAAACACGGCCGGATCATAGCCGCCGAGATTGGCGAACCAAAGCCGCAAATCATGCGTCGGCGGCTGATCGCTGATGGTCACGCCGTGACCGTCCGCCCATTCCAGCGCGCCCCAGGCGTCGATATGCAGCCGCTCGGGCGCGCCGCCCCACCATTGGCGCTTGATGTCGTCGAAACAATCTTCAAGCGCGGCGCCCACAACAAACCGCACGTCATGAACTTCCACATGGGCGCCCGGCGGATAGCCGCCGACCATGATCACCCAGAGCTTTTCCATCACCCGACCCAGATAAGGCCGATCACGGCGCCCGTCATGAGGGTCGCCAGCGTGCCGGCGACCAGCGCGCGCGGCGCGAGCGCGATCACGTCCTGGCGGCGTTCCGGCGCCAGCACCGTGAGGCCGCCGATGACAATGCCGAGGCTCGCAAAATTTGCGAAGCCGCAGAGCGAATAGATAATGATCAAGGCGCTCCGCTCACTGAACGTATCGGCGGGCAAACCCGCGAGCGTCACATAGGCCACAAGCTCATTGACCGCGGTTTTCACGCCCATGAGCGAGCCCGCGTCGAACGCTTCCTCCCATGGCACGCCCGCGAGCCACATCAGCGGGGCGAATATCCAGCCGAAGAACCGCTCCAGCGTCAGGGGCGCCCCGAGGACGTCGGGGCCTGCGCCCAGCATGATATTGATCAGCGCCGCGAAGGCGGTGAACGCAATCAGCGCCGCGATAATATTGAGATAGAGCGAGAGCCCGTCCGTAACCCCGCGCATGAAGGCGTCCATGGAGCTGGCGTAGGAAAAATCGTCGGCCGCGTCCGCCGCAGTCGGCGGCTCGCCGCGCTCGGCGGGGATCATGATCTGCGCCATCAGGATTGCGGCGGGCACGGAGATAATCGACGCTACGATAATATGCCCGAGGATCGATGGGTCGATATTAGCGAGCACGATCGCATAAAGCGCCATTACCGATCCGGCCACGGTCGCGAAACCGCCGGTGATGATGATGAAAAGCTCCGATCGCGAGACCCGCTCCAGATAGGGACGGATCATCAGCGGCGCCTCGGTCTGACCTAAAAACGTATTCGCCGCCGAGGACAGCGCCACCGCGCCCCCGACACGGAAAATCCGCTCCAGGAAGAAAGCGAACCCGCGCACAAAGAATTTCAGGATGCGCCAGTGCCATAACAGCGCCGACAGACCGGAAAAGAAAATCACAAGCGGCAGCGCCCCGAACGCAAAGTTAAAAAGCGCGTTCTGGTTCGTCACTTCAAAGGGCGTGTCCGCGCCGCCCAAATAACCGAAGACAAAAGACGTGCCGACGCTCGTCGCCGCCTGCAGCGCCTCAACCACAGCTTTCAGGGACTCCAGCGCCTCGCGCGCCGGCGGCAAATAGAGAAGAAACGCCGCGATCCCGATCTGCGCGGCGATCGTCCAGACGGCCGCAAAAAACGGAAACCGCCCTTTCGCATTCGAAAACAGCCAGGCGATAAAAACAAAAGCGGCTAGCCCCAGCGCGCTCTGACCGCGCAGGCCCAACTCAAAAGGTAAATCCATCGCCCCTCTCACCGGAAAAATTAACCAAGCGCGACTATGCGGAATGCCGACCGTGATGTCACGCGACGGAATTCCCGGCCATCGTCGTTTAATCGCAATACATGAGGGAGCGCCTTCCAATGCGATTATGTCTCGCCGCCGCCATTTTGACGCTTGCCGGGGCTTGTTCGGGAAACGACACGATAACAAACGCCCCCGCTGCGCCCGTACCGCCGCCCGCGCCCGCAACGCTGGACTTCAGCGCCGCGATGGACGCCGTCGACGCCGCGCCGATCGCCAATATGGCGCTCATTGTTGGTGACGAAACCGGCGTTGTGTTCACCTACGAGAAGGGCGTCTTCCCGACGGACGCGCCGATCCGCGTGGCGTCGGCGAGCAAGCTGATCGTCGGCCTTGCGATGCGCCTGTTAGTGGTAGACGGAACCCTGGCGCTCGATGATCAGCCGCAGGATTACATTTCCTATTGGGCCGACAATGAACCGGCGGGCCGCAGCGCGGTCTCGCTCGCCTCGTTGATGGCGTTCACGTCAGGGTTTGAGAATCCGCCGCGACAGCCCGGATGCATCGGCGACGGCGCGGTCCTGCTCTTTGATTGCGTCCGTCAGATTCACGATGGCGGGCTCGATCGCGCGCCGGGCGCAGCCTTTAGTTACGGCCCGGAGCATATGCAGATTGCGGCATTGATGGCGGCCGAAGCGCGCGGACGACCATTCACGCTCCTTGTGCGCGACCTTCTGTTCGACCCGCTTGGCGTCTCAGCCGACGCGGCGTTCCCGATATTGGGCGGCGACAATCCGCGGTTCTCAGGGGCGCTCACCATGCGCAGCGATGATTACGCATTAATCCTCACCGCGCTCCTCGCCGGCGACCTCGTCTCGGACTTGCCCGAGTTTCTTCGCGACGGTGTTCAAGACGCGGCGGTCGCGTTCCGTCCGCCTTCCACAGAACAATTCAACGCCGACTGGCGCTACGGGTTCGGCTTCTGGAAGGAATGCGATCTGCCCGCCTACGACGCCACCTGCGAGGCGGAGCAAATCATCTCCTCACCCGGCGGCTTCGGCTTCACGCCCTGGGTGGATTTCGTAAACGGCTATTGGGCCATCATCGCCATGGAAGAGATCGCGCTCACAACCGCACAACCCACACCGGAAAGCGTCGCCCTGGAACAGGCGTTACAACCGATTCTTGTCGAGGCGTTGTCGCCCTAGCCGCCCCGCGCCTTCTTGCATCCCTGATCGGCGCCGCTATGGTCCGGCTCGACTTTTTCGGAGAGGACCCGCCCATGTTGCCGACGCCGCGCGCTGATTTGCGACCGAACACGCTCGACTATGAAGTAACGCCGCTGGTGAAGCCGACGGGCTTTCGCGAATATGATGCGCGCTGGGTTCTTGAAAAAGAGATCAACCTTCTCGGCATTCAGGCGCTGGGGCTCGGCCTCGGCACGCTGATCCGCGAGATGGGCGTCGCGCCGCGCATTGTCGTCGGCCATGATTTTCGCGGCTATTCGGTCTCGGTGAAACAGGCGCTGACGGTGGGCCTCATGACCGCGGGGATTGAAGTGAACGATATCGGCCTTGCGCTTTCGCCGGTCGCTTACTTCGCGCAATTCGATCTCGACATCCCTTGCGTCGCCATGGTCACCGCGAGCCACAACGAAAACGGCTGGACCGGCGTGAAGATGGGCGCGAACAAGCCGCTGACCTTCGGACCTGACGAGATGGGTCGCCTGAAAGAGATTGTCCTCTCCGGCGCCGGCAAGGCCCACGAAGGCGGCGCCTACACCTATGTGGAGGGCTTGCGCGAGCGGTATATCGACGATCTGGCGTCCGGCGTTCAGATCAAGCGGCCGCTAAAAGTGATCGCCGCTTGCGGCAACGGAACGGCGGGCGCTTACGCGCCGGAATGCCTCTCGCGCCTCGGGGTTGAAGTGATCCCCATGGACGACGCGCTTGATCATACGTTCCCGAAATATAATCCAAACCCGGAAGATATGGAGATGCTGCACGCCATGCAGGCCGCGGTGAAAGAACACGGCGCGGACATCGCCCTCGGCTTTGACGGCGACGGCGACCGCTGCGGCGTCGTTGATGATGAAGGCGAGGAGATTTTCGCCGACAAGATCGGCGTCCTGATCGCGCGCGACCTCTCCGCCCTGCACCCAAACGCGCAATTTGTGGTGGACGTGAAATCCACGGGCCTCTTCATGACCGACCCGGTCCTGATCGAGAATGGGGCCAAGACCGAATATTGGAAAACCGGCCACTCCTACATCAAGCGCAAGAGCCACGAAATGGGCGCGCTCGCCGGGTTCGAAAAGTCCGGGCATTTCTTTTTCAACCAGCCCATCGGGCGCGGCTATGATTGCGGGCTCACCGCGGCCATCGCCCTCCTCCAGATGCTCGACCGCAACCCGGACAAAAAAATGTCAGACCTGCGCAAGAGCCTGCCGCGGACCTATCAATCCCCCACCATGTCGCCGCACTGCGACGACGAAAAGAAATATGACGTGGTCGCAAAGGTCGTTAAAGCGTTCGAAAACCGCGGCGTCGGCGGCGATATTATCGGCCAGAAAATCCGCGACATCGTCACCGTCAATGGCGTGCGCGTCACCGCCGAAGACGGCACCTGGGGCCTCATCCGCGCCTCCTCCAACAAACCGGAGCTTGTGGTCGTCGTCGAAAGCCCGACCTCCGAAGAAAATATGAAGGCGATGTTCAACGAAATGGACGCCGTCCTTCGTCAGCATCCGGAAGTTGGGGCGTATAATCAGAAGATTTAATTTGAATAAAGATTTGGGGGGCTAAAAAGAATGGACACTGAACACACCGAGCAGTTGGAATTGCCGACATCAATTACGCGCAGCGCTAACGATAGGCGATTTTTAACAGCCCTAGAAGAATACAAGATCGCTAATCAGCGCATATCCGACTACGACAAACTCGTGCTGACGATTAAATCTTGGAGTATAACGCTTAGTGCTGGCGCAATCGGTTTCGCCTTTATCGAAGCCAAATCGATCCTCTTCTTGCTAGCTAGTCTCACCGCACTTGTGTTTTGGTATCTTGAAGCCATCAACAAGAATTACCAGACGGCCCTTATAGATAGAAGTCGCGAACTGGAGTCCGTTTTGCCGGATGCGGAAACTTACAACGGTCCTGAATTCGGCACTAACTTTAAAAGGGTTTTTGGATTTGGCTCAACGTTTCGCATCTTCCGTATCATGCTTTTTTATCGAAACGTTCATCACCCACACAGCCTGATTTTCATTGGCGGAATAATTCTGTACTTTTATACCGATGTTGAGACATTCCTGCGCTCTCTCGACTAAACGAGGTTTCCTGTGACCACCAGAACAAATGTAGGAAATAGGAATGTCGCTCAGTCAGTCGACCGGCTGCGTCCAGGAGAGACAGGGCCCCTCATTAAAACCAAATAGCTATTTTACCTAACCAACAGATTTCATTGGAGCGACAGATGATCAAGTGGGGCGGCGTTGGTATTCTTCTTCTCGCCATTTTGGCTGGCGTCTATGTCTTCCTCTATCTGCCGCCGCGCGTGGACGCGAATATGAATGCGGTAACGCCGCATGCGCCCTATCCGATCAGCGCCGATGCGCAACGTCTGCATGATCAACTCGCTGTCGCCGACCTCCACGCCGATACGCTTTTGTGGCGGCGCGATCCGGCGAAGCGCCACGCGCGCGGCCAGACCGACCTGCCGCGCCTTCGCGACGGCGGCGTTTCGCTTCAGGTGTTTTCCGCAACAACAAAATCGCCAAAAGGCCAGAATTATACTGAAAACACCGCCGGCCGCGATCAGATCACGTTGCTCGCCATCGCCCAGCGCTGGCCGATCCCCGCATGGACCTCGATTTATGAGCGCGCCGCTTATCAGGCCCGCCGCCTGCAACGGCTTGAACGCGAGGAAGGCGGCAAATTCATCTTTGTGCGCACCGCATCAGACCTTGAAAAGGCGCTGGCGACCGACGCGCTCGCTGGCGTTTTTCTGATTGAGGGCGGCCATCCGTTTGAAGGCGACATCGCCAATGTGGACCGGCTTTATGACGAGGGCTTACGCATTATCGGCATGCAGCATTTCTTCGACAACGCGCTGGGCGGCTCGCTCCACGGCGTCACTAAGGGAGGCCTCACTGAATTCGGCGAGGCGGTGGTGCGCCGCGCTGCGGAAAAATCCATGATCATTGACGTGGCGCACTCATCTGAAGCGGTCGTGCGCGATATTCTCGCCGTCTCAACGCGCCCGGTCATTGTCTCCCATACCGGTCTCAACGGTCATTGCGAAAGCCCGCGCAATATTTCCGACGAGACCATGAAAGCCATTGCCGAGGCCGGCGGGCTCATCGGTATCGGGTTCTGGGAAGATGTTGTGTGCGGTCCGGCGCCGAGCGATATCGCCAGCGCCATTGTTTACGCCGTCGATCTTCTGGGGGCCGACCATGTGGCGCTCGGGTCCGACTTCGACGGCACGGTCACGACCCCGATTGACGCATCGGAAATGGCCGCTATCACGCAAGCCCTGATCGACGCGGGGCTCGGCGATGAAACAATCAAAGCCGTGATGGGCGACAACGCCATTCGGTTCTTTTTGGAGAATTTGCCGGCGGAGTAGTTCGTCGCGCTTTTCGCGCCGGATTAGCCGATGGCTGGTTACAGAAGCGTCGTCGTTCCGCAAAGCTTACATACGATCCAAACTGTTGCTGCATATGCAGCGCCGCGCAATAAACCCGGCAAGCGCGCTCGGTCAATGAACCGCTTGCCCCCGCCGCGAGACATCGGTAGCAGGAAGGCCGAGGAGACCTTCCCATGACCCTGCCGAAAACCATGAAAGCAATTGAAATCACCGAGCCTGGCGGTCCGGAAAAGCTGGCCTTTTGCGAGCGGCCGGTTCCGGTCGTGGACAAGGAAGAGGTGCTGATCAAGATTCATGCGGCGGGCGTCAACCGGCCCGAAGTCTTGCAGCGCCTCGGGATGTATCCGCCGCCGCCCGGCGCCACCGATATTCCGGGTCTTGAATGCGCGGGCGAGATCGTCGCCGTCGGAACTGACGTCGATCGGTTCCGCGTCGGCGAACGGGTTTGCGCGCTTTTATCCGGCGGCTCTTACGCTGAATATGCAAGTGTTAACCATGGCGCAGTTCTTCCAATCCCGGAGGGGTTTTCATTCATTCAGGCGGCCGCGATCCCCGAAACATTCTTTACGGTCTATGCGAATGTTTTTGACGATGCGCGTTTGAAAATCTCTGAAATGCTGCTCGTTCACGGCGCCACCAGCGGGATCGGCGTCACCGCGATCACGCTCGCCAAGGCCATGGGCGCACGCGTCTTCACCACCGCCGGGTCGGCGGAGAAATGCGCCGCCGCGGAAAAGCTCGGGGCCGACAAGGCGTTCAATTACAAGGAAGACGCCTGGGAGAAAGAGATCGAAAAACTGGGCGGCGCCGATGTGGTCCTCGATATGGCGGGCGGCGATTTCGTGGCGCGCAATCTGGAGGCGCTCAATTTCGGCGGCCGCCATGTCTCAATCGCGTTCCTGCGCGGCATGGAGGCGACCATCAATGTGATGATGATCATGCGCAAACAATTGCGCCTTTCCGGCTCGACCATGAAAGCGCGCGGGCCTCACGAAAAAGCGCGCCTCGCCCATTGCCTGAAACGCGACGTATGGCCGTTGTTCGAGGCCGGGAAACTCGCGCCCGTGCTGGACCAGACCTTCCCTCTTGCGGCGGTCGCGGACGCTCACCGGCGCATGGAAGCCGGTGATCATATTGGCAAAATTGTGCTCAAAATCGCCGATGATTCGCTTGGCGCCGCGCCGTAAACAGCCTATATGCCGGAAAGACGCGTGAATTTCACGCGGCGCTTTCCCCGAAAATCCGGGCGTTAGCGCGGCCCTCCGGCGGACCGGAGCGCCGGTAGATAGATTTATTTGGAGACGACCCATGGCCGACCAACCCTTGATGCCCCTCGCGACCGCCGTCTGGCTGATCGACAACACGTCGCTCACATTCGATCAGATCGCCGAGTTCTGCGTTTTGCATCCGCTGCAAGTCAAAGGGATCGCCGACGGCGATGTGGCGGCCGGCGTGCGCGGCATTAATCCGGTGACCAACCACCAATTGACGCGCGAGGAGATCGAGAAAGCCGAAGCCGATGACGGCTACAAGATGAAATTGTCGCGGCCGAAAACGCTGGTGCCGGAAGCGAAGAAAAAAGCGCCGCGTTACACGCCGGTTTCCAAGCGCCAGAACCGCCCTGACGCCATCGCCTGGATCGTGCGCAATCACCCGGAAATTTCCGACGGCCAGATCGGCAAACTGCTCGGCACCACAAAGTCGACCATCGTCGCCGTGCGCGACCGCACCCACTGGAACTCAGCCAATATTCAGCCGCAAGATCCGGTGGGTCTCGGCCTATGCACGCAAATCGAGCTTGACGCGCTGGTGCGCAAGGCGGCGGCGAAAGCAGCGAAGCTCAATCCAAAACCCGTAGACGCGGGCGCATCCCTTCAGCCTGCGGAAGAAACAGTTCCTGAACCTGCTGAGGCGACTAATCCCGATGAGGTCGATCTCGATAAGGTGTTCGCAAATCTGGGCGACGCGCCCACTGACGGCGACGCCTCCTAATCGCCGATTACCCGGCGCCCTCTTCTTCTGTGGGACTATAAACGCGCCGGCCGCCGTCGACTGTTACGGTCTGGCCGGTGATGAAGGCCGCGCCCGGCGAGGCGAGGAAAAATATTGTTTCCGCCACTTCTGACGGATCCGCAGCGCGGGAGAGCGGCGTTTCGCGCCGCGCTATATCGCGCGCCGCGTCTGTTTTAAGCCATGGCTTCACAGCCCCGACGCTAACGCAGTTGGCCCGTCCGCCAATTGGCGCCAGCACATTCGCAACAACGCGCGTCATGCTCTCCACGCCCGCTTCCGCCGCCGCAAACGCGGCCTGATCGGCGCGGGCGGCGCTCGCCTCATCGGCCACCAGGTTGATGATCACGCCGCCGCCGTCATTGGTCGTTGGGTCTTCATGTTGCTTCACAAGATGCTTCGCGAACGCCTGATTGACGAGAAAGGCGCTACGCAAATTTTCCGCCACCGCCTGATCGAAGTCCTCTTCGCCAAGCTCGAAAAAATCGCTCGATGACGGCGTCATGCGCGTATGCGCCAAGACATCGACGCGCCCAAACGTCTCGAGCGCCTCGGCAATAATGTTATGCACATGGAGCTTGTTGAAGGTTTCCGCGCAGACGATGCTGACATCGGCCCCGCCTTCACGCAATCCGTCAGCGACGAGGGTCAGCTTTTCTTCGCTTTTGCCCGCGAGGATCAGATTGTCGCCGTCCTGCGCAAACCGTTGCGCGCAAGCCTGGCCGATCGTGCGTCCTGCGCCCGTAATAACTACTGTGCGATCCGCCATTTAGGAGGTGTCCTGATTAATTCGTATTTCAAAATAAGAGAAGCGCCCTTGACGGGCGCTTCCGGTTATTTTTTCTAGTGGCGCTTGTCAGCTTGCTTTTTGCTCAAGCTCGCGAATCTCGTCCTTAATTTTTAGCTTTAGCCTTTTTAGTTCATGGACCTTCATATCGTCATGGCTTGGATGTTTCATTTCAGAGGTGATCGCCGCCTCAAGCTCCTGATGCCGCTGGTTGAGCGTTTGCAGGTGTGCTTCCATCGCCATAGTCAAGGCCTCCTATTTTTTGTGACACTAAATTAAATACCAAAATGCCGCTATTGTCGACCGGCCTATGGCTAACCAAATCTGAACGATCGGCGGGCACACTTTCGCCAACCCTTGAAAAGTATGCGGATATCGCATTGTATTAACTATGAAAAATCAGAAACTAATTGTCGGGGTCACCGGCGCGTCGGGCGTCGTTTACGCCAAACGCGCGCTGGAGCTGTTGCGCGAGGCGTCCGTGGAGACCCACCTCGTCGTCAGCAAAGCTGCCGAAATGACGCTCTCCTATGAGCTGGACATGAAAGCGGCGGACCTCGCCGCCCTCGCAGACCATCGCTACGCCATCGGCGATATCGGCGCGCCGATTTCATCGGGGTCTTTCAAAACAATTGGCATGCTGATCACGCCCTGCTCAGTGAAGACGATGTCCGAGATCGCCACCGGCGTCACCTCGAACCTGATTTCGCGCGCCGCCGACGTCGTCTTGAAAGAACGCCGCAAGCTCGTGTTGATGGTGCGTGAGACGCCCTTTCATCTCGGCCAATTGCGGACCATGACGTCGCTGACGGAAATGGGCGCCATTGTCGCGCCGCCCCTCCCGGCGTTTTATGCAGAGCCGAAATCCGTGGAGGCGCTTGTGGACCAGTCCGTCGGGCGAACGCTTGATCTATTGGGGCTCGAAGCCTCCGTCACCAAGCGCTGGGGCGAGGATCTTGAAAAAGGCAAGCGCGGCTGATGAGCGTTGAGGGGCCTCATAGTTTCTGGGAATGGTCCCTTGACCGTTACGCGCAAAAAGGCGTCGCGAGCCTCTTGTTGAAACTTCAGGATGATTTTGGCCTCAACGTTAATGTCATGCTCTGGTGCCTGTGGTGCGCGGAGCGTTTTGAACAGCTTCCCGAACTTGCATTGCGTAAGGCGCATGATCTGACGTCCGGTTGGGCGAGCGGCGTCACTGTCGAATTGCGGGCTGTGCGCAAGCGGTTGAAATCGCCGCCGCCGCAAGCCGATCCCGCCATGGCGCAGCGCTTGCGCGAACGCGTTAAAAAGGCCGAGCTTGACGCGGAAGAAATCGAACAGGCGATGCTGGACAAGCTCGCCCGCGAGGTCCTACAACCCGCGACATCGGGAACCATGGAGGAGCGAGCGCGGCGCAACCTCGCCGGCTACGCCGCTCTGGCCGGCGCCGGTTTGGCCAGCGGCTTCAGCGTCTCGCTCTTGGAAGAGCTTCTGGAAACGGCGCACCCAGACGCACGCCTTGAAACGAGCAACGCGCATGACGAAAGATAAAGAGCCGCCTCTTGAACACGGCCGTTTTAAAGTGGTTGCTTCAAATGACGCCGCCGCGCCGCCCAAAACGAAAAAAGCCAAAACCGGCGCAAACGATGAAGCGCTACAGATTCGGATCGCCGCCCTTGAAGACGACCATCGCGACCTTGGCGCCGCGATCGACGCCCTGACCTCGCAGCCCCACCATGACCGGCTGACCGTCGCGCGTTTGAAGAAGAAAAAGCTTCAGCTTAAGGATGAAATCCAGAAGCTGAAAAATTCAGTGACGCCGGATATTATCGCGTAGGGCGTCGGGCTTATTCACGCTTGGCGTCGCGTTTTCGCGCGTACATCTCCGCATCGGCCTTGTCGAGCGCCTCTTCGGCAGAGATTTCTTTTGACAGAGCGACCGCGCCGCATGCGATGTTGAGGAACACCTTTTCGCCATCGACAGTCAGGGGTTCGCCAGCAATGAGCTGTTGAAGCGAGACCGCTTTCGTGCGCGCGTCGGCCGCTTCCGTTTGGGTCAGGAGAAGGCCGAACTCGTCGCCGCCGAGCCGCCCGAGCGCGTCGGTCTGGCGGATGTTTTGAGCGATCAGTCCCGATACGTGTTTCAACGCGCGATCGCCGATCGAATGGCCATGGGCGTCATTCACTTTTTTCATATCATTGAGATCAATGAAGATGAGACTGGCCGGGACGGCGTATCGTTCAATCAGCGCAAGCGTCCGGTTCAATTCCGCGACGAACGCACGCCGGTTCAACACGCCGAGCAGCGGGTCGGTGTCGGCGAGCGTTTTTAGGTCCCGCATTTCCGCGCGCGCCTGATCAAGCTCAGCGCGCAACGCCCGCACCTCTTCCATGAGGCTCAACAACGCCTTGCGCACGCGCGGCGTCAGCTCGTTTTCCGGCACGCCAACAAACGAGACTTCATCGACCGCCGGCACGGCGTCATTTTTCGCCGCCCGCGGCGCCGCTCCCTTTTCGGCGGCCCGGCTGATGGGGGTCGCCCGTTTGTCTTTG
Organism: Pseudomonadota bacterium; assembly: GCA_038534195.1. Classification (GTDB taxonomy): domain Bacteria; phylum Pseudomonadota; class Alphaproteobacteria; order Caulobacterales; family Parvularculaceae; genus JAJFFW01. The sequence continues at coordinate 23,003 of JBCAXE010000003.1, read as the reverse complement.
CCGATCTTCATTTCATAAAGCTTCGTCGGTTTGCGCCCCGCCGCAAGACTGGAGGGAAAATGCGCCGATTTTCCGGCTTAGGCTATGCGTATTGCAACTCGGCGCAAATTTGACACGCTCTAGCGCATACGCCTTGAGCAAAGGGGCGCGGTTACGACATTTGTAACCTGCGGAATTTGGCCGTCCATAAACAATGGCCAACAGTTGGGAGTGCGCTCGTCCCCTTCTCAAGCGCGCCCAAACCCCGCAGAGCAAAGAGGAGGCGGCGGTCGCATGCGCCCCCGTCCAGATGACCGCCGTCTCCTTTTTCCCTCCCTCTCCCTCTGTTGCAGGCGTCCGCAACCCTGATATAAGCGCCGCTTTCTAGAGCGGAGATTGGGCATGAGCATGCGATCTGACCCGGATGCGCCACTTGTCGGACTGATCATGGGATCGCAATCCGATTGGGCCACCATGCGCAAAGCCGCCGACATGCTGGATGCGCTGAAAGCTCCTTACGAGACGAAGATCGTCTCCGCCCATCGCACGCCTGACCGCCTCTCGGCTTATGCAAAAGAAGCGAAAGATCGCGGTCTCAAAGTGATCATCGCCGGCGCCGGCGGCGCGGCGCACCTGCCAGGCATGGTCGCGGCGATGACCCCCCTGCCCGTGATCGGCGTGCCCGTTCAGAGCAAAAGTCTCAACGGCCTCGACAGTCTCTTATCGATCGTCCAGATGCCCGCGGGCGTGCCCGTCGCCACGGTCGCGATTGGCGAGGCCGGCGCCGCGAATGCCGGGCTTCTCGCCGCTTCAATCATCGCGACCTTCGACGGCGCGCTCGCCGAAAGACTTGACGCCTGGCGCGCGCAACAAACGAGCCGCGTTGCGGAGGCGCCGGACGCGTCATGACCGCAACCAGCGACGCCGCGCCCGTCGAACCGAATGGGGTTATCGGTATTCTCGGCGGCGGCCAGCTCGGCCGCATGCTCGCCATGTCAGCGGCGCAACTGGGTCTGCGAACGCACATCTTCTGTCCCGACGATGCGTGCCCCGCCTATGATGTGTGTGCGGAGAAAACCGTCGCCGACTATGACGACGTTAATGCGCTCGAAGCGTTCGCCAACGCCGCTGACGTCGTCACCTATGAATTTGAAAATGTGCCGGCGCGCACCGTGGAAATCCTTCAAAATTTCGGCGCCGACGTCTTTCCTGGGTCGAAGGCGCTCGCGGTGGCGCAGGACCGGCTCGCTGAAAAAGAATTCATCCGGGAAGCCGGCGCAGACACGGCCGCGTTTTATTCCGTGGACGACGTAGCATCCCTTAATGAAGGCCTGAAGAAGATCGGGCGCCCGGCGATTTTGAAGACACGGCGCTTCGGCTATGACGGCAAAGGGCAAACATTGATCAGCGATCAGATGAATGATCTTGATCTCACCTGGGAAGCTGCAAACAAGAAAGCCTGGGAGGAAATCGGCGCCCGCCCGGCGATCCTCGAAGCCTTCATCGATTTCACCTGCGAGATCTCAATCATCGGCGCGCGGTCGCGGTCAGGCGAAATCGCGCTCTACGACCCCGCGGAAAACACCCATCGCGGCGGCATTTTGCGCCGCTCCTGCGTGCCGGCGAAAGTTTCCGCTGAGACGATCAGGACGGCGCAACGCATCGCCTCCGACCTGCTTGAACGTCTCGACTATGTGGGCGTCATCGGCGTTGAGTTTTTTGTAAAGGCGGACGGCTCGGTCATCGTCAACGAGTTCGCGCCGCGGGTTCACAATTCCGGCCACTGGACGCAAGACGCCTGCGCGGTCTCGCAGTTCGAACAGCATGTGCGCGTCGTCGCGGGCTGGCCGCTCGGCGACACCGCCCGTCACACCAATGCAGTCATGGAAAACCTGATCGGCGACGACGTAAAAGACTGGCGCACCTGCCTGCAGAGCCGGAATCTCTGCGTCCACCTATACGGAAAAAGAAAAGCCCTCCCCGGCCGCAAAATGGGCCACGTTACCGAGATATCGCCGCTCAGTTAGCGGAAGTTTCTAATCAGACGACCGACCTTCCGACGCCCATGGCGCATCGACCAATAGGCCAACAACCGCGATGAAGATGGCCACCGCGTTGCCCTGCCACGGCGCCGTCGCGGGCGTGAGCAAGGTGACGTTCAGCGTGGCGACCAGGGTCGGCGTGTAAAAAACGATGATGGCTGCGGGGATTAAATATCGCGCCCATTGTCGTCCGGCCCGAAAGGGCCCGAGGATCAGCACGGCGAGGACCAACCCGAGCGTGATCCAGCCGGCGCCCGCCACATCCATCAGGGCGAGGAGGAGAACCTGCAGGGAGCCGTCGAGCGCTTGCCACTTCTGCTGCAGCGCCTCAGCATGGTAAGGCATGAACGTGTCGCGCAGGATATAGGTCGAGCCTAATCCAAAACTGACGAGGCTAACGACGCTATATAAAACGCCAATAATTTGCGTTCTCATGACAGAAAACGCCGGTTACGACTTGCTGGACCCGTATCGCATTTTTGCGAGCCACGATATGGGCGCCGCCGGATCGATATTCCATTTGCGGACCGTCGCCTTCGCTTTCTCAATCTGCATGACGTTTTCAATGCGTGCGCTGAGGAAGTCATGGGTGGGCGCGCCGTCCTCGCTTTCGTCAGCGAGCCAGCGCGCGAAGGTGGATGTCCAGACGCCGGAGAGGATGGCTCGTTTTGAATAGAAGTTGAAATCGGTGGAGGTGTCCCCGAGGGCGCGCCAGAGCCTGTCGCTGGTGGCCCAGACGAGGCGCGCGCCGAGGCTTGCCATATGCGGTAGCGCGAGCGTCGCAGCGGCCCGGCGCGCCGCCTCCTTGTCGTCTTCCATGGCCATAAGCCGGGCCTTCACCCCGTGGGCGACTTTTTCGCGGATCTTCATCGTCGCAACCTCCGGCGCCGCCATCGCCGTCTCCATGGCGCCATCGAGGTTCTCGGACCAGAATTGCAGCAAATCCCCGACACCGTGCGGAAAGGCGGCGGCGAGCGTCGCTGCGTCCACGTCCGCCGTTTGGGCGGCCTCGCGCATCATTCCCCACGACCAGCCGTCAAAAGGGACAAGGCTCAGCGCTTCGGCGAGAAGCGCGGCGCGGGCCTCCTCGAAGGCTGGCGGACGGGGGTCTGTTCGATCTGGTCGCATAAGATGCCTCGGCTAGGGTCTCTGAGCGTATTTAAGACCTTCTAATGATGAAATAACCCCATGGACATGCGACATCTCCCTTGCTATAGCCCGGCATTCAACGGGCGGTTTGAAAGCCACCCGCACACGAGTTTGTTGGCGACGTCGCGGCTCCGTTGGCTTCAGGAGGAGTACGTGGCGTTTTTATTTGAGAGCTGCAGAGAGCTCTAAAGCGATAGAAAAGGAGGCCCTGGCCATCGTTCAGATTGTAGTCCGCGACAATAATGTCGAGCAGGCCCTGCGCGCGTTGAAGAAGAAAATGCAGCGCGAAGGCACATTCCGCGAAATGAAACGGCGGAAATTCTACGAAAAGCCCTCAGAGAAAAAGGCCCGCCAGAAGGCGGAAGCCGTGCGCCGCGCGCGCAAGCTCGTGCGTAAACGCATGCAGCGCGAAGGCCTCCTCTAGGGATCTTTCGTTCATGGCGCTTCTCGGCGCCCGGCCGACCAGGTCACCTGTTTCAGGCTGTCCCGCCGCCAGGGCGATCCAGCCAAACTGTTGCAAAGCCGCCTCTAATCGGGCGGCTTTTGTGCGTTTGCGGGGGCTCTTAAGGGTTAAAAATACGCCATTTTCGAATCATCGTTAATTGAATTTACGCTAGTTGTGGGCACAATCTGCTGGTAAGAGAAACGTAAATCACAGAGCCGCGTGTTGAGCAGGTCGGGGTAATAATGGCAGTGAAGTATTCGGTATTGGCGGGGGCGCTGGTCTTTAGCATGGCCGCGGGAACGGCGGCGAACGCGCAGCAATCAATCGACGAGCCCTATCTCGATCCGATCTTCGGCACCAAACGTCCCGAACCGCCGCAACCTGACGTGATTAATGACGACGAGTTCGACGGCGAGATCAAGCGAGCGCGCGGGCTCATAGGCGTCCTCACCTTTCTGACGCCCGACACCACCGACTTAAGCGTCGGCGTTGGTCCGATTTATAAGCCGGACTATTTCGGCTCCAACGACTATGAGCTTGAGCCCGACCCCCAGGTTTTCGTGAAATTCCGTAATTTCGTCTTTTTCGACGATGACGGCGCCGACTTCGCCTTGTTCGGCTTTTCCGGCTTCAGCTTTGGTCCGTCCATCCGGATCGTGGGCGACCGGCGGGAAGATGAAAATCCCGCCCTTGAAGGACTTGGCGACATCGGAACGACGGTTGAGCTCGGCGGATTCGCGGCGACAACCTTCGCAGACAGATTTTCATTCCGCTTCAAGGTGCGTAAGGGCGTCGCCACAGGCCATCGCGGTTTGATCGTCGACGGATCGCTCACCGCGCTTTTATTCCGCTACGGCCCGATTTCGACCTCGATCACGGGGCAGACATCCTGGATCGGCGACCGCTACGCAGACGCATTCTTTACAGTGACGGAAGCGCAATCCCTGTCATCAGGTCTGACGCGGTTTGAAACCGACCGCGGGTTCCGCGATTTCGGCGGCAGTTTCAACGCCTATGTGAATGTGGGCGACCGCTGGTCGATCAACCCCTACATTTCCTACCGCTACATTCTCGACGATTACGCGCAAACGCCGATCATTCGCGAACTCGGCGAACGCAATCAGTGGATCGTCGGCTTCCACCTGATGCGTGAATTCAGCCTCAACATGTTCAACTGACGCAGTGTACGCGCTCGCGCTGTTAATGCAGCGATTTGACGATCTCTTCGCACATTTTCTTCGCGTCTGAAAACAACATCATTGTGTTGTCGCGGAAGAAGAGCTCGTTCTGAACGCCGGCGTATCCTGACGCCATTCCGCGCTTCACGAACAGCACCGTGCCCGCATTTTCAACGTCCAGAATAGGCATGCCGTAGATCGGCGACGTCTTGTCGGTTTTCGCCGACGGGTTCGTCACGTCGTTGGCGCCGATGACGAACGCCACATCCGCCGTGCGGAACTCGGCGTTGATGTCTTCAAGCTCGAAGACTTCATCATAAGGCACCTGCGCCTCTGCGAGAAGAACGTTCATATGGCCGGGCATGCGGCCAGCGACCGGGTGGATCGCATATTTCACTTCCACGCCTTCTTCCTTCAGCGCGTCGGCCATTTCTTTCAGCGCATGCTGCGCCTGAGCGACGGCCATGCCGTAGCCAGGCACGATGATGACTTTGCCGGCGTTCTTCATGATGAAGGCGGCGTCGTCCGCCGAGCCTTGCTTCACCGGCCGCGTCTCCTCCCCGCCCGCGGCCGCCGCCGCGTCGTCGCCGCCGAAGCCGCCGAGGATCACCGAAATGAACGAGCGGTTCATACCCTTGCACATGATGTAGGAAAGGATCGCGCCCGATGAGCCGACGAGAGCGCCGGTGATGATTAGCGCCATGTTTTCAAGCGTGAAGCCGATGCCCGCCGCGGCCCAGCCGGAATAGGAATTCAGCATCGAGACCACGACCGGCATGTCGGCGCCGCCGATGGGGATGATGATCAGGAACCCCAGAATGAACGCAAGCAGCGTCAGAAGGAAGAAGGTCGTCACCGACTGTTCGCCGGTCATCAGCATACCCACCAAAATGACGATGCCTGCGGCGAGCGCCAGGTTGATCACATGGCGCATGGGCAAAAGGATCGGCGAGCCTGACATGTTCCCGTTCAGCTTGGCGAACGCGATCAACGATCCGGAGAATGTGATCGCGCCGATGGCGACGCCGAGCGACATCTCGAGTGCGGACGACAGATGAATGTGTCCGGGCTCCCCAATGCCAAAGGCAGTGGGCGCCAGAAACGCGGCCCAGGCGATCAGGACCGCGGCGAGACCCACAAGCGAGTGAAACGCCGCCACCAATTGCGGCATGGCGGTCATCGGCACGCGCCGGGCGATGATCGCGCCGGGCACCGCGCCCGCTGCTACCGCAAGTGCTATCAGAAACCAGGTGCCGACGCCTTTATTTTCGAGTACGAAAAGCGTGGTCAAAACCGCGATCGCCATGCCGATGACGCCATAGCGGTTGCCGGCGCGCGACGTCTCAGGCGATGAGAGGCCGCGCAGCGCCATGATGAACAGCACGCCAGCGATGATGTAGAGAAGAGCCGGAAGGTTTTGCGCCATGGGGCTAACTGCCTTTCTTCTTATACATCTCGAGCATGCGTTGGGTGACGAGGAACCCGCCGAATATGTTGACGCTGGCGAGCGCGACGCCCACGAACCCAAAGAGCTTCGGCCAGAAGCCGGTGGCGGCGCTCGAAAGATCCGCGCCAAGAGCGATCAGGGCGCCGACGATCACCACGGAAGAGATTGCGTTGGTCACAGACATCAACGGCGTGTGGAGCGCCGGCGTCACCGACCAGACCACGTAGTAGCCGACAAAGACGGCGAGGATGAAAATGCCGAGGAGATAAACAAATTCCGACGGCGAATTCAGCATGTCCACATAGTTGGCGAGACCATCGGCCATGGACCGCGCCTGCTCCGCCGCTTCGACCGCCTCAGCAGCGTTTTCTGTGGCGTTCGCCGCAGCATTCTCCGCGGCGGTGGCGGCTTCATCCGCTTGTTTGGCGATGTCTTCCACGTTTTCTTGAGCGTCCTGCATGGCGGCTACTCTCCTTTGCCTTCATCGTCGCCTTCGTCTTCTTCCGGCGGCGCTTCGACCACTTCAGCTTCAACGAGTTCCGGCGCGGCGGGCTCGGCCCCGAACGCCGGGTGGACCACCGCCCCGTCGCGGGTGAGCGCGACGCCCTTGATGATCTCGTCGTCCCAGTCGATGGCGAGCGCTTTGGCGTCCTTGTCGAAAAAGGCTGAGACGAAATTGAACAGGTTCTTGGCGTATAAGCTCGACGCATCGGCCGCGAGCCGGCCGGGCACGTTGGCGAAGCCGAGAATGATAACGCCATCGACGTCGATCGCTTCGCCGGCCTGACTGAGCGCGACGTTGCCGCCCTGCTCCACCGCCAGGTCCACCAGAACAGAGCCCGGCTTCATGGAACGCACCATGTCGGCAGTCACGAGTTCCGGCGCCGGGCGTCCGGGGATCAGCGCCGTGGTGATCACGATATCCTGCTTGGCGATATGGGCGGCGACGAATTCCGCCTGCCGCTGCTTGAAGTCTTCCGACATTTCCTTGGCGTAACCGCCTGATGTTTCGGCGTCTTTCATCGCTTCTTCATCGACTGTCACAAAGGTCGCGCCGAGACTTTCCACCTGCTCTTTGGCCGCAAACCGGACGTCGGTGGCCGAGACCACCGCGCCGAGGCGGCGCGCGGTTGCGATCGCCTGCAGCCCGGCGACGCCGGCGCCCATGATAAAGGCTTTCGCCGGCGCCACGGTGCCGGCGGCGGTCATCATCATCGGCATCGCACGCCCGTAATAGGCGGCGGCGTCGATCACCGCTTTGTAGCCGGCGAGATTCGACTGCGACGACAGCACGTCCATGGACTGCGCGCGGGTGATGCGCGGCATGAAATCCATGGCGAAGGCGTCAACGCCCGCATCGGCGTAGAGCTTCAGCGCGTCTTCATCTTTGTAAGGATTGATAATCGCCGCCAGCTTCGCGCCGCGCGCGAACACCCGCATCTCTTCCGCCGTCGGCCCCTGCACTTTCAGGATCAGATCAGCGCCCAGCGCAGCCTCGGCGGCTGACGCCGCGATATGCGCGCCCGCTTCCTGAAAGGCGGTGTCGGAAAACTGCGCGCCTTCGCCAGCCTTGGTTTCGACAACAATCTCGGCGCCGAGATCGGTGAACTTTTTGACCGTTTCCGGAGAAGCGGCGACACGCGATTCCCCGTCGCGCGTTTCCTTAAGCACGGCGATTTTCATGTCGGCTCCTTGGTGATTGATTGGCGGTCCGGCTGAGCGCCGGCGTTAATGGGAGAAGAAGGCTTTGACGATCAGGAAGACAGCGAGGTAGGTGATCACGGCCGCGATGATCGCCAGGCCGATCCCATTCGCCATGACGAGGTTGGTGAAAAACATGGTCAGCGCCAGCGCGAAAGGCACGCCTACTTCGGCTGAGGCGCGCATGACGCTTGAATAGGTTTTGCGGTGCTCGTCCGCGTCCATCGCCCGCTGAACTTGCTCTTCAGCCATTTCCGTGACCCCTTTAGTTGATGCAATTCGACGATATGTGGCGGATTTCAACGATTGTGGCAAGCATTTAGGCGCCGCTTGTGAACACGTCCTCGTGGCTGAATTCTACTGCCCGCCCACACGCACCGGCCAGCAATTGAGGAGCATGCGCAGCGTTGTGACAAAGGCGATGGGCTGGTCCATCATCAGATGGTGATGGGCCGCCGGCATCATCACGAACGGCGCCCGTCCGCTCGTCTGGCGGCGCAAATGGTCAAAACCGTCGCCGCCGACGAACGCTGACGCCTCGCCATAGAGAAACGCCAGCGGACAACGCGCGGCCAGGAATAAATCCCGGTCGAAGTGAATATCAAAATTCGCCCCTTGCGCCGGATCGAACTTCCAGGTCCAGCCCGCGCCGCCTTCTTTCGGGGCCTTCGTCAGCCCTTCGCGGGCGATATAGTCGAGAAGATAGTGTTGATCGCAGGGCTGGTTCGGCAACAGGCGGAAGCGCGAGATCGGCTCCTCGATCGTGTCATAGACGCGGCTTGACCGGACCGTCGTGGCGGTTTCCGACTTCGCTTTCATCACCGTGTAGCCCTCGTCCGGGTCCGGGGTTCCAATTGGGCTGTCGATCACCACCGCGCCGGCGAGGCGCTCGCCCTCCCGTTCCACGGCGGCAAGCGTCGACCATCCCCCGAAACTGTGGCCGACCACAAACGGACGGCTCGCTGCGGCCAGTTCGGCCGCCTCGATCACGCCGAAAATTTCGTCGACGATGAAGTCCATCGAATAGCGCGGCCGCCAGTCGGAATCGCCGAGCCCAGCAAGATCGAGCGCCGCGATCCTGTGCTCCTTCGCGAAGAACGGCGCGAACGGGCGCCACCAATTGCGGTGGGCGCGCCCACCATGGACAAAGAGTAGACCGCGCTTGCCGACCTCGCCCCAGGCGCTGTAGCGGATGGTCGCGCCTTTCACATCGACCGAGCCTTCTTCCGAAGGATGCGCGATCGCCCAGTCGAACCACGCCGGCGCCGGCGGCTTGGCGCCGCCCAAATGTTCAAGCGGCCGGATGTAATCTTTCTTCTTCTGGTCTGTCACGAGCATTTCCTGAGACGGGCGAAGGGATCGCGCCAGTCATATCGCGTTCCGAGGAGCGCGCAAAGCGGCCCCTGCAGCGGCCCTGACCGCGTCCGCAACCGCCGCCTTTTTAATTGGTAAACAGAATATTAAGGCGGCGAACGATTTGCCCCGATTTGAAACGCTTAAAGCGAACCTTAACCCTCTGGCCTTTATATGAACGCTCTGTTCACCAGTTAAAAAAGGCCCCGCCCCCATGGCAAAAACCGTCCTTATTGTTGATGACGACCCCACGCAGCGCCGCCTGATGCGCGCCGTTTGCGAAAAAGGCGGCTATCCGGTTCTGCAGGCGGAATGCGGCGAAGACGCGCTTGCGCTATTGCAAAGCCAGCAGGGTCAGGACATCGCTGTCGTCATGCTCGACCTGCGCATGCCGGGCCTCGGCGGCATGGAGACGTTGAAACGCGCCAAGACGTTCCGCGAAGAATTGCCGGTCATCGTTCTGACCGCGCAAGGCGGCATCGACACGGTTGTGGAGGCCATGCAAAACGGCGCAGCTGACTTTTTCGTCAAACCTGCCTCGCCCGAACGCGTTATTGTCTCCATCAACAATGCATTGAACCTTACGACGCTCAAAGGCGAAGTCTCGCGCCTGAAGCGTCAGCGCGACGGCGCCATGGGCTTTAAAGATCTCGTCGGCGAAAGCAGCGCCATGGCCCATGTGGTCCGCCTTGGCGAACGCGCCGCGGCGTCAAACATTCCGATCCTGATCACCGGCGAGTCCGGCGTCGGCAAGGAAATGATCGCCCGCGCCATCCAGGGCTCTTCAGAGCGCGCCGGCAAACCGTTCATCATCGTCAATTGCGGCGCCGTGCCGGAAAATCTTGTGGAGAGTATTCTCTTCGGCCACGAAAAAGGTTCGTTCACCGGCGCCACCGCAAAACATATCGGTAAGTTTCAGGAAGCCGACGGCGGCACCATCTTCCTTGACGAGGTGGGCGAGCTGCCTCTCGACATGCAGGTGAAATTGCTCCGGGTGCTGCAGGAAGGCGAAGTGGACCCGATCGGCGGCAAACGCCCCGTGAAGGTGAACGTGCGCGTCATCTCCGCCACCAATCGCGACCTCGCCGAAGAAGTCAAAGCCGGCAATTTCCGCGAAGACCTTTACTATCGCCTCAACGTGTTTCCGGTCGTCGCGCCGCCATTGCGCGACCGCGCCGAAGACATCCCTGCACTGATCGATCATTTCATCGGCCGCTACAACGCTGAAGAGCGCCGCGACGTGCGCGGCGTGCGCCATGAGGTGATGGAGGTCCTGATGCGCCAGCCCTGGCCGGGCAATGTGCGCCAGCTCGAAAATGCGATCTTCCGCGCCGTCGTGCTCGCCGAAAGCGCTTATCTGAGCGCCAGCGACTTCCCATTCCTTGCGGCGGAATTCGAAGAAGCCGGCGTTGACGCCGGCCCGCCGCTCGCCGACGAGTTGGCCGCAGAAACCGAAGAATTCGACGCCGGCCCCGCCGCACCTGCGCCCGTGACCGAGTTCCCCTCGCCCGATGCGCCCGTCGATGTGTTCGACCGTGAAGGCCACCTGCGCTCGCTGCAGGATATCGAACGCGATCTCATCATGCTCGCCATCGACACCTATGACGGCCGCATGTCGGAAGTCGCCCGCCGCCTCGGCATGGGCCGCTCCACGCTCTACAGAAAAATCCGCGATCACGGCCTTGAGGTCAAACGCGCGAGTTAGGCTGGGCGGTCGGCTTTGACGTCTCAAAAGCGGTTTTCAATACCGTCGATAATTACAGCAGCCCGGCGAGTTTTTCACTCGCCTCGGTATGACCTTGGTTTCTACACGACGTAACCGTTGGTCAACCCAGCTGCGGCGGTCCTTTAGGTTGGTCGCGGGTCGATCCTCATAGCGGTTTCTGGCGCCGTCCGATAATTCATAAGTGCGCGCCCGGGAGGTGCGAAAGATTAAACCCCTTCACGATGAGCCAAATTGCAAGCGCCATTTCATTAATCCAAATGGGCAGCGAAAGCAGGAGATCTGTCGTTCCCCCCATTTCAATCCATCCAAAAAGGATCGATACGCAGGATACCAACAACATGACGCCGCCAATCAGCCCCCAAACGGACAAGACTCTTGGAACGATGCCGAACCGAAATAGCATCGGGTAAAACAAAAACGTCCCAACGCTAAAAACGACAAGAACCAACAAAAACATCCAGTCGTGCATCGCGACGGCAAATTGGGTCAGCGGGCTTGCTGTCTCCAATAACAGGATCAATCCGACAGCAGCGGCGACGCCGGCGGCGGCTTCTATCAGCCGCATTCCGAGATAACCCGTCGCCGGGAGCTCGGCGTAACAGCGCAAAATTGGGTAGAGCGAGATTGCGATCCCCGCACTCGCCAAAGCGTTGGTGATCTCAAGAAGCGCTGCGACGGCGAGCGTTCCCCGAAAACTGTCGGCCGCATCACTCAAATCAGCGCCGCCGATTAAAGGCTCCATCATCACTTGACTGATCATCGTGGCCGTTGTGGCTGTGATAAATAACGCCCCAGCGATCCGGGCGACGCCAATCGAACCGATTGCCGAGGACGCATTTGTCAGCCGCCTCGCTGGATCTGGATGATCGACAATCGCGTTACTCACAACACCTCCCGATGACCTGTCTCGGCCAGGAGCGCCTATCCCATCAGCCCCAATTGTGAACATTGACGGCGGTCAATGCCTTTAAAAAAGATTTGTATTTGCTGGTCGAAATAACGAACCCAAGGCATAAAGATGAAGGAGCAGCACTCACTTGAAAAATCGCATTACCGATATAACGCCAAAAGGTGCGGCGATGATCGCCGGGGTCGCGTTTATTGTCTCGGTCCTGATTGTAACCGTGATTGATGATTTTCTGTTGGCCAATTTTGTCGTACCCGGAGATACGGCTGCTCTCGCCAATGATATTGCGGAAAATACGAGACGGTTTGTCTTCGCTGTTATCGCATATTTGTCTGTCCTAATTCTCGATTCCCTTATCGGTCTCGCGCATTATGTCGTGCTCAGGCCCGCCGACAAAACTCGTGCGTTGTTAACGGCTGCGCTCCGGCTCCTATATGCTGGCGCGCTGATCATCGGATTGGTCGCCCTGGTATTTCAGATTGTAGACGCCTACGGATACGCGGCTATAAAGCTCTGCGGATATGCCTTCTTCGCCTTGCATATCTTTGTATTGGGATATTCCGTCTTCAAGTCAGGGTATATCCCGAAGATCCTCGGCGTACTGTTGATCATCGCCTCGTTCTTGTATGCTGTCTTCTTCATAGATTTCCAACCGCCGGAAGCGCTTTTGGTGCTGATCATGCTCACTATGGCGGGCGCGGAGCTTGCGCTGAGCGTTTGGCTAATCGTGAAAAGAAACACTTTGCCTGAAAGAAGCCTTCGCGGCGGTGAAGCCATGTCCTTGGGATAGTTTAATTTGCTCAAAGCGCGTGAAATGTCGGATATCTGCGAAATCTGGTGTGCGCTTAAGCGTCCCTCGCCGCCTTATTGATGGACGCAGAAGGCGAAAACACTATTTGCTCAAAATATAGATGTGCGCCTCGATTTCGCCGTTAGGGGCGTCCACTTTCGTTTTGACGCGGCGATAACCGTCTCCTTCAAAGTTATCGAGTCTCTCCCAATGCGCTGGCAGGTCAGGGGATTCAAAGACGTCGACTTCTATCGCTTCACCATCCGGGTCCAACACCAGTCCTGGAAATCCTAACTCAGCGCCCCAGCCGCCCTGCTCAAGGCGACCCTGCACACTTCCTTTGACCCATCTCCCATTAAGGTCTTTCAGCATAAAATTATTTGGTTTTCCCGGCGCCAGGGTTCCATGGGTCGCCAATCGCTCAACTAAATCTTTCATCAATCGTCCGCCAACGCGCACGTCGGTGCTTGTGTTCAAAAAGTTTAAATGCCGTTAGGCGAGTTAGAAGAGTTAACTCTCACTGCAGTGGGCGCCAACCATAACGCGCTCAGAACAATTAAACTGATCAATACCAATCTCAAAACGTTGCCGAACCAACCGCCGATCGCTGTTTCGCCTAGGGCGAAGACCACCCATAGGGTATTCAATCCAATATGGGCGAAAATCGCAGGCCAAAGATTGAAACCCCAGCGAACAAACAACCAGCCGAAAAGCAGGCCGCCAATCCCCGTGATCGCGACAATGCCGATGCTGTCGCCGAGCCCATCGCCTTGCGCCGCGTGAGCAATGCCGAAAACTATGGCGGGGGCAAATGCGGCGGGAAGAAACCGCCAACCAGCAATGCTCATAAGCGCGCCAATGGCGAGGCCGCGGTATACGATTTCTTCGGAAAGCGGACCGCCGAGACCAAGCCACGCAATGTCTGCGGCCGAAAGGCCAGATGCAACCGGCGCCAGGAACGCGCATACCGCGCCTGCAAGAATAAAAATTGCGCTATGGACAACAAGAGGCCGACCAATGGGCGCCGCCAGACCGGAAAGCTTAAATACCTTGCCAAAACCAATGCCCGCCGGAATACAAATTAATGCGGCCAAAACGATGATGTCGCTCAGCGACGCCAAAACCGGCCCGCCATATGGGATCGCGCCGACCGCGACCGGGGAGAGCGCACGCATCACATCGCCGCTAAACTGCGTCCATGAAAGTCCAGCGCCGACGCCCAACGCGACAGCAATGCTCCGCGCAGACAATGGCGATATATGGTTTGATTTGGTCAATACTTACCCCTGCGCAGAAATCGTACACTACACGGGATTGGCATGACCGAATTGAAGAAAACGGCCACTTCGTTCGCAACCCTGGAGACGCGGCCAGCGCCCGAACCACTTTTCCCTTTCGTGAAAAATTTCGTTTATCGCGATGAGAAAGTCGATGGAAGTGTCGTACGCATTCTCCCGGAAATGCGTTCATCAGTGCAGTTACGGCTCGCAGACCCTTACTGGATTCGCGAACGAGACAGCTCGGCGTCCTGGCGGCGCATTCCCGACCTTTCGATATGGGCGCCGCGCTACAATTGGGGGTATGGATACGCCTCATCTCATATAAAGGTTTTTGCATTCGATCTGACCCCTGCCGGGTTTCGAGCCATTGTTGGCCAGAATGCTCGAGGACTTACAGACTCTGTTCTCGACGCGACAAGTTATGATTCGCTTCAAAACGCCGTCGCAATGGACGAACGCGATTGTTTCCATGCATGGGCCGAACACGTATCAAACACATTGACAAGTCTGTTTCAAAACGCGGACCCAACGCCTATAATTTCCGCTGAAGCGCTTGAGATGCTCGCCACCGCCGGCGGCGGCGGCGTTTCAAAAGCTGCAGCGTTAGAAGGGGTATCGCCACGTCAGTTTCGACGGCGTTTTGTTGCTTTTTTCGGCATCGGCCCAAAGCAATACCAACGCTTCGTCAGGGTTGACCGGCAAATAAGAAGCTTACATCCCGACCCGTGGGAGCATGATGAATTTCAACCTGCGCCAATATCATTTGCCGACCAGCCACATGCTATTCGCGAATTTCGCGACACGATCGGGATGACGCCTTTGCAATATCAACAACGCAAGAGCAACGCGGATCGGACATTGAGGTCGGTTTCCGAACCGAAAATCCCACCTCCAGCTGAAGCGTCTTAATTTCTGATCGGAACATTTGACCCGACCTATCTGCAAATCCGCTACGGGGTCTGGATAGAAGTTGATGACCGACCGATCCATTAGCGGACGCACACTCTTTCGCGCGCAAAAAAAGCCATGATCAGTTCAAGCAAAATGAACTCTGTATGCAACCCAAAGAAAAGATGGACCCGCGCTTAATGCGGGTCCATCGCGTTTTTCGTTAGCGTAAGGTCGGCAAGCCCGAACCCGCCTTCGCGTCAAGCGGCATCAACCTGCTTTGATCGAGGAGGCGGACCTGCTTGATCCGGTAAGGCGGACGAATACCGGCTGCGGAAAGTTCGGACGTGTCTATACTGACGGAAACCGTGCGCCGGCCCGGATCAAGCCATTCGGCGGCGTAGGCGACCATCGCCGCTTCTTCCTTCTTGTCAGCGTTTTGCCCGAACACCCAGGCGCGCACTTCAAAGCGCCCGGCTTCGCGCACATTGACGCCCACTTGTAGAGCGTCTCTGCTCGCGCGCGTTGAGGTGATCGCCGCGCTTTGGCGGCCGATGGCGATGGGCAGCTCGGCGTTTCGGAACAGGGGTTTGTCGCCCTCCCCGCGATATTCGACCGCCACACGCCATAGCTCGCCGGGCGCCAGGTCGACATTCGCGGGTATCGCGCCCTTGAAGTCGATCCGGTCCGCGCCGCGGCGCGCGTTCAGCTTAATCTGCTGACCGTCCGGCCCCAGAAGAACCGCCGAAACCGCGTCGCCGCCGCCGAGGCGCGCTTCGTTTAACCGGACCCTCGCCTCAATCGCGTCGCGCATGAAATAATGTTGACGCGCGCTGTCGACGGTCAACTCCTGCGCACTGTTGCGATCGAAGACCTGGACCATGAATTCGTGGTCCGCGCCCAGCCGTTGACGGCTTCGAAGCTGCATCCGGCCAGATCCCAAGCTGTCCGACATCCTGAAAGCGAGCGTCTCCGAAAAGAGATCCGGCCGGCCGTCGCGCATTTGCGCCTGATCCGCCACAAGCGCGCCGGATTTTCCGAGCGATACGGCGTCCCGGCCGTTCGCGCTGATCTCCAGATCATTGACGCTCAGGTTTTTGCGCAAACGCCCTGCGAGCGACGACCGGTTGCGGATTGGCGTCAGCCTCACCACGGCGCCGCGCCCTTGCGTCACGATATCGACGCCCGCGCTCAGTTGCGCGCCGGTAATGCGTTGGTTGTAACTCCGGCTGGAAACGGCGGGGGCCGTCTCACCCAGAACAACCTTGGAGCCAGGCTCCAGGAGTTGCGAAAATTCTATTTTGTCGCGTTGAACGTTCGCCATCGGCGCGTCCGCCGCTTGCAGCGGAGACGAAGCGAGCGCGAATGAAACAGCGATGAAGCTGGCGACGGTATGTGTGCGATATAATTTCATGGGTGCGCTCCTAAAGATCATTACGCAGAATAACGTCGAGATTGAAACACTGGCGCCGGCTTTGATTATGGCTTAAGGGTTCGCGCCCATTGGTCCGGCTTATGTCGTTGAACCAGAGATTGCCGGCGGCGTTTTGCGAGGAGCAGTCAAGGAAACCGTCGGAACAACTGTTAAGCCAGGCTTGCGTGATCTCAAGGCCCACATTGAGCGAGTAGCCGCCGCAATAGCTGTCCCCGTCCCAGATCGCCGTTTCCACGTCCGTGCCGACGACATTCCAGAAGCCGCGCGGCAGGCTCGGCCGTCCGCTGGTGCCGAGAAGCCAGTTGGCGTTGTAATAGGCCATCCACGACACCTGCTGCATGCGCACGGCGTTATTTTGATAGCCGAGAAGCCAGCCAAGCGCTGCTTCGAAAACATTGCCTTGAATAACGGCGTCCGCGAGCGGCGTTCCGGCGCTCGAGGCGGCGAGCGCGTTCACCCAGCGCGTGTTGTTGATGATCGTCGGATACCGGCTGTCCCATGTGGGATTGGACAAAATCCATCGCATCACATTGGCGCCGTTCGAGTGCGTCACGACGACGAGATCATCGATCCCCCGCGACGTAATGAAGGTGTAAAGCTGATCGGCGAGACAGCCCGAAGCGCGCGAGTCCCACATATATTGGGTGAAGTCGCAATTGACGACGAGCAAGTTGTTCGGATTATCAAGCCCCTGGCGGACGGACTCGACAAAGCCGGATCTCCAATAGTCGTTATAGGCGTCCGATGAGTCGCCCGTCCCGTGAACGAGCGCGACCCCTGTTGTTTGCGCCTGCGCGCCGAATGAAAAAAGACACAGAACAAAAACGGCAAGTACACTGCGTGCGTAGTTCATCTTACCTCCCTCTATTTTTTTGATGGATACGGGACGCAACCGCTGACCAAGCCTTCGCACTTGCAAAAATTTGGAGCACACCCGAGTTTTTTACAGACGCACAATGACTTGTTTCGACTTATTCGCCAAGGCGAATGGGTCAATAATAATGGCGTTGCGGAAGTTTCGGTTATCAATGTAGGGTGAAATTGACAAAGTTCACTGCACTTAATGCTGCCTCTAAACACTGATCGAATGTCTAAGGAATAGCGATCGCCGATTGAAGCGACATGATTTACGGTTGAAATTGCTACCTCGACTGGACAGCCTGAAAACTTGGATCCAATTTATTGATAAGCTCCGATACGTAATCGAATTTTCCGATTATACATCGAATATCGTTGTCATTGCAGGCTACAACGATTGGAGCGTTCTAATCAAACCGCTTATCGATAATTCTGTTTTTGCGTACTGCAGCCATCATGTCGTTGAAACGCCGGGTTGAGTCCATTTCTTCGTCGCTTATGTAAGCATGATTGCGGGTGTTATTAATCCGAAAGTTCTTGTCCTTTCTTTGAGCTTCTGTGTCAGAATTTTCTCGTGAAAGCGAAAAGCCCGCTTTAAGAATACTAAAATACAGTTCCGGTAACGGCGTCTTACCGTTAGGTGGATCGGCGTTTGGCCCATCAGGTGAGACTTCCATCATCATAGGCATAATGATTGAGGCTCGTGTAATGAGAGCGCTCGTATAAATATCAGCACAAGTATTAAGCAGTTCCTTGGCGGTTTCATTCGCCAGGCCGCCCCCAAAATTATCGACGCTCAAAAACCCTAGTATACGAGAAGCTTTTGGGATCAAGAGGTTTCGCAAGGCCACAACAGCGCGCGCATCGTAGTACCGATCCCAATCTCGAAAACTATCCTCGTAATATGACACATTTCGAAGATGGTCTTCAAAGAACTCCTTGTCAGAGTAATCGTGATCGACGATCCGCTTGAAGGCTGTCGACGTGTGATAGGGAAAACTGCCAAGTTCGAAGTCCTTCACAATACGACGTTTGTGGGAAATACTGTCACGCATATGCGTGCGGACATGAATGTCTGTTGTCCCGTCATTGATTAGGTCGCTGACGTACTCGATTAGCTTCAAGTGCACGGAGCAGTGCTGCTGAGATGCAATGTCAAAAATCTCTTTGACGTTATTTAAGTGATATATGTCGAAGGATGAAGAGCGCGCGAGGGCCTCTCTCAAGATCTGCTTTTTCTCCTTTGCAGGCGTGTCTCCGAAGAAATCCTCGGCGGCGTAATACATTTGAATTGTGTAGTCTCTGGTTTCATGCGCCAGATTATGCAACGCCCGCGTTGTCTGGTTCGATCGACGGCCGATTTGGGTTATTCGTTTCTTGGATTCCTGAAGCTGATCCTCGACATTTTTTGCCTCGAATTTTACGTCTCGTAGGTCCGAATTTTCTTTATGAATGCTAAGAAACGCCGCCAGTACAACAATAACGACGACTACGATTCCTAAAATAAGTGTTATTTCGACATTATTGTGGTCGCTTGCGGACGCAGCTTGGTAGGCGAAAACGGCACTACCCAGTGAGACCAGAAGGGCCAAAAAGCTAAAGACTCTTCCTGCATTCTTAAAAATAGTCCGCCCAAGCCACTTCAAAATTTCCATGGCAGCGCCCTCCCCTTTGCTCCCCTAAAAAATTTGACGAATGCTAACAGAAAAATTTCTACAGAGCGAAATACTCGCTGGCGCACTTCAAAACAGAAAAAATTTGCAAAAAATCGCCTTATAAGTGCGCAAAAATATTTCATTGGCGTGTTAACAAATGGCCAAGCTTGGCGATGATTAAGGTTTTTTGCCGACGCCGGATGTCGAAAGACTTATGTTCCCCTCCACCTCACCCCGCCCTCTCCCCCAACCGATAAGCGCGCGGGGTTCGTCCCGCCCAGCGTTTGAAGGCGCGGGTGAAGCCGCTTTGTTCGGAGAAGCCTGTAAGGAACCCGATTTCGGCGAGGCTGTAATCCGTTTCGCGGAGGAGACGCTGGGCCAGATCTTTTCGCGCCGCGTCCACGACGCTTTGAAACGAATGCCCCTCATCCGACAGACGCCGTTGCAGCGTTCGGGCGCTTAACCCCAGCTTTGACGCGATCAGCGACAGCGTGGGCACGCCCTCGCTCAGTAATGTGGTGACCGCATGGCGAACCTGTTGTTCGAGGCTGCTGTCTTTCTCGCGCGACGCCAGCTCTTGTTCTAAATGGCGGTCAAAAAAAGCGGCGATGGTTTCATCGCCAAGCTTGTTCGGCGCGTCGATCGTCTCTCTACTGACGAGTAGCGCATCGCGCCCGGCCTCGAATTTTACC
Source organism: Pseudomonadota bacterium (assembly GCA_038534195.1). Classification (GTDB taxonomy): domain Bacteria; phylum Pseudomonadota; class Alphaproteobacteria; order Caulobacterales; family Parvularculaceae; genus JAJFFW01. The sequence continues at coordinate 3,478 of JBCAXE010000003.1, read as the reverse complement.
GGGCAGCCGAAATGGGACTCATAAATTGAGACATCGCCCCTCGGCGCGTGCTTAAAATAAACCGCCAACGGCGCGAAAGGCGCGGTGCTGACTTCTTTGCTGATGGCGTTTACCGCCGCAAGGCTGGCCTCGTTAGAGAGAAGCATACCCATACGCCCGTCGCCCATCTTCTCCAGGCTGAAGAAATAGCCGTCGGCCGATTGCTCGAGGGTGTAGGTTTCCGCGCCGCCCAACACATGGCCGTAGCGTTCGGACCGCGCAAAAGAGCCGCGCAGATTCGGGGCGGACTTCCACGCAAGACCGAAGGCGCCGTATTCATCGCTCCGCATGGCCGCCCCGATGCGCAAGGGCAGCGCGACGCCCTCCGGATCGCGCTCGGCGAGCGCGGCGAAGAAGTCGTAATAGTCGAGCGAGGACACCATCCGGGCCGGATCGATCGGCCCGTCCGGCTTGAGGCCAAGGCCCTCGACGAGATCGCGCGTTTCAACGCCCGGGCTCGCCTGTCCCACGACCTTGTACACATAAAGAGAGGTGATCTCGCTCATGGCGGCGAGACTACATGACTTTTCAACGTCCGGGGACTGGCCCGCGCCTATCTTTATTCGCCATCGCTAGCCGCCCCGCGACCTCGCGCCGATTAGGCCTCGCCGATGGCGGAGAGATAAAGATCGAGCAGCGCTTCCTGTTCCTGCCGGTCGGCGCGGTCCATTTTGCGGATGCGGACCACCTGACGCAGGATCTTGGTGTCGTAGCCCTCGCCTTTCGCTTCGGCGTAGACTTCTTTCGTATCTTCCATGATCGCGGCTTTTTCTTCCTCAAGCCGTTCGACGCGTTCGATGAAAGAGCGCAGGCGGTCGCCTGCGATCGTCGTGGAGCCTTCGGGTTTAATGCCTGCTGAACCGTCCGCCATGGCGCGAAATCCTTCTGATTATCTATTTCATCCTTACAAGGACGAAACAGCACAAGACTGAGCGTAGAGATAAAAAGAGGGCGCGCGTTCATGCAAGGGAAAAGCGCGGACTTGTGGAAAACGGAACCGGGTGTGTGGAAGCTGGGGAGAAATCTGGGGAAAAGCGGCGCTTTTAGATTTCCTGGCTGTCGAGCTCGCGGCGGAGCGCGCGCGCCCGGCGGCGCGCCGGCTCGTTATGCGGGTTCCATTCGAGAACCTTCTGCAACATGTCATAGGCCTCGCGCTTGTCGCCGTTTGCGAGGAACCATTCAGCCAGCGCCATGCGCACGCCGAAATGGCGCGGCTCAAGCTCCAGCGCTTTGGAGAAATCGGCGACGGCGTCGGCCTCTTCGCTGACGCTCATCCGCACAACGCCGCGCAGGGCGTATCCGTCGGCGAAATTCGGTGTGAGGCCGACCACATGATCAAGAAGCGCGAGCGCCACGTCATAATCGCCCGCGTCGACGCTTTGCGAAGCGCGCGCATAAAGCAAATCCACCGTATCGCTCTGGGAGTCGGCCCAAATCCCGACAATCCTGTCCACGGTCTCGTCAGCGCTCAGGGCGTCGCCGGTGCGCAACTCTTCAAAGAGCGAATCGAGGCGCGTGTCCGTCTGGTCGGCCCGGGCCTCGGGCCCAAGCATGGCGAAGGAAAAAATGGCGAACAAAAACAACCGCATCGGCCAAGTATAGCCCGACACGGTTAAGCTTCCAACTCAATTTCCGGTTAACAGCGCATCAAAGCGCGCAAATGCATTAACCCTGGCGCGCTTTAAAGCGGCGCTGGGTCTTGTTGATCACGTAAACACGGCCGCGACGGCGCACGACCCGGCAGTCTTTGTGCCGGTTTTTCAACGATTTCAGCGAGCTTTTAACTTTCATGACGAACCATCTGCGTTAAGCGAACGCGGGGTATATTAACGGACCTCGGCGAAGTCAACCGGCGCGGCGCTTATTTCCCTTAAACCGGCGCGCGATGATAGACCCCGCCCGGCATGGGCCGCGGGACGCGCGTTGTTTTCGGATAGCTGAGCGGCAGCTTTTTGAGGCTCCGCACCGCCAGATAAGCGAAGCATTCCGCCTCGAGATCGTCGCCGCGCCAGCCCACATCCTCTGCGGGCAGAACCGGCGCCTCGAGCGCTTTGGCGAGCGCTTCCATCATCGCCGGATTACGCCGGCCGCCGCCGCAGATGATCCACTCGCCCGGCGTCTCAGGCAGGAACTTCTCTGACGCGCGAATGCAGGCGGCGGAAAACGCGGTGAGCGTCGCCGCCCCGTCCGCCGCCGAAAGGCCAAGTACGGGGTCGAGCTTGAAATCGTAGCGGTCGAGCGACTTCGGGGGCTGGCGGCGCAAATAGGGGTTTAGCAACATCATGCGCAGAATTTCGGTGCGCACCTGGCCGGTTCGGGCGAGCGCGCCGTCAGCATCCATGGGCGCGCCGGTTTTCAATTCCATCCATTCGTCGATGAGGCCGTTGCCGGGACCGCAATCGAAGGCGAGGAGATCCATCTCCGAGCCGCCTGCGGGCGCGAATGTGATGTTGCCAACGCCGCCGAGATTGACGACGCCTACCGCATGCTCGCGCTCCAGCTTTCGCACGAGCGCCCCGTGATAGACCGGCGCCAGCGGCGCGCCCTCCCCGCCCGCCGCCACATCTTCCGTGCGGAAGTCAGCGACCACATCGATTTTCGTTTCCTCCGCAAGCACCTTGCCGTCGCCGATCTGCCAGGTGCGGCCCACATCCTCGCGCGATTTCGCCGGGCGATGGAGAATGGTCTGTCCGTGGAACCCGATCACGTCGATCGCGGTGCGTTTAACGCCTGCCTTTTCAAGGAGCGTCTCGACCGCGTCCACATGGGCGAGCGTCACCTCGCCCGCCGCCTTGCCGATGTCAGCGGCGCCGTCGCGCCCTTCCAGCGCGGCCTTGATCGCGCGGCGGATCCAGATTTTGAGATCGCGGCTGTAAGGCGCAGAGATCGCCTCGCCCACCTCAACGACATTTCGACCGTCAGTCTTCACGATGGCCGCATCGACGCCGTCAAGCGAGGTGCCGCTCATCAGGCCTATGGCGGTTAAGATTGTCATGGGACGGCGCTTTCATATCGTCGAATAATTGATCAGATAACGTCCGTCGTCGGTTTTGACAAAGGATTAACGACAGCCTTGTGCAAAAAGGCCAGACGCTCCATGCGCTCAAGCCATCAACAGTCCTCGGACGCAGGTCGATTTTTTACTAGAAAGACGCTAGTCTAATCGACTAATTCTGTGTGCCTTATCTAAATGAACAGCGAAAACCATGCAAATTTTTCCAATTAAAAAATCAATTCGCATGCTCGTTATCTCTTCAGCTATTGTCATAACGTATACTGATTTTGCTTCGGCTCAATCAAAGTTACCAGACGGTGCGTTGGCTTTTGAAGGCTTCTGGGACTATGGCTCGTGTCATGGCGACGATACTCACATGTGTCGGGACACGCCCGAAACACCGGGCGGACTTGGCTGCATAAAACCCGCACAGACTTGCACAAG
>JBCAXE010000002.1:0-130942 GCA_038534195.1 Pseudomonadota bacterium | reverse complement strand
TTAAAAGCTTCACTTGCGATCCGCCGCCCTGGATCCTGACTTTCGTCAGGATGACAGAGAAATGGGCGATGTTCGGTTATTCCGCGGGAGGGCGGGATAAATCCCGCCCCACACGGAGGAACGTAAGATTCCTAAAACGAAACGGCGCCGCCGAGGAACGTTCCATTCTTCCGTTCTTTCGGATCGCCGTCGAATTTTATTTCAGCGCCCATGCGCGCGCGGCCTTCGGCGAAGTCAGAAGCGTGGGCGCGGATGGTCGCGCCGGTGCGGCCGTATGCAATGACGCTCTTGCAGAGAAGATCGCGTCCGTCGAATTCAGCGCCAGTGTGCGCTTTGACCCCGATCGCACGGCAAGCGCCCGACAGCGTCATCGTTGCGCCTGTGTTCAATTCAATCGCCGCCTTGTCGATGGTCAGATCATCGCCGATCAATGTTGCGCCGGTGGAGGCTTTGAGGAAATCGATTTCCGGCGCGGAGACCGTCACATCGTAGGTGACCCTGTTTGATTTTTCGTTAGAGAAGGTCGAGCGCCGGCGCACTTCCAGAACGCCGTCGTCGACCTCCACATAAAGGTCGCTGAAATCGTCGGCGTTCGTTTCCGCCTGAATAGCCGGCGGGCCCATCGTCAGGGTAAGGACGACGCCGCGCGCCACATTGACGCCGGTGAAGCCATCGAGGTCATAATCGCGCTCAGCACTGAGCGCGGGCGAGGCAGTCGCCACAACAGTGATGGCCGCACCAATCATCGCAAGTCGCATAAGAAAACCCTCCATCCGCATCGCTAACCCTAGCGAGCGCATGGAGGGCTTGAACAGATCGTTTGCGGCGAAGCGGGGCTTGCGTGCGGGGAGTTGCGCCTAGGCGCCCATCGCTTGCTGGAAATTCTCGTCCACTTTTTCGATGAAACCCGTCGTCGTCAGCCATTTCTGGTCGGCGCCGATCAGGAGCGCGAGGTCTTTCGTCATGTGACCGCTCTCGACGGTTTTGATGATCGTCTTCTCAAGGGTTTCGGCGAACTTCATGAGCGCCTCATTGCCGTCCATCTTACCGCGATAGGTGAGGCCGCGGGTCCAGGCGTACATGGACGCGATGGAATTTGTGGAGGTTTCCTCGCCGCGTTGATGGGCGCGATAGTGACGCGTTACCGTGCCGTGTGCGGCTTCGGCTTCAACGGTTTTGCCGTCTGGCGTCATCAGAACCGAGGTCATGAGACCGAGCGACCCGAAGCCTTGCGCGACGGTATCGGACTGAACGTCGCCGTCATAGTTCTTACAGGCCCACACATAACCGCCGGACCATTTCATACAGGCGGCGACCATATCGTCGATCAGGCGATGTTCGTACGTGCCGTTGAAGGCGGCGAACTTGTCCTTGAATTCGGTCTCGTAGACTTCCGCGAAAATATCCTTAAAGCGCCCGTCATATTTTTTCAGGATCGTATTCTTCGTAGACAGATAAACGGGATATTGGCGCTGCAGGCCGTAGTTAAAGCAGGCGCGCGCGAAGTCGCGGATCGACGCGTCGAGATTATACATCCCCATATAGATACCGGAAGACGGCGCCTCGAAGACGTCTTCCTCGATCACTTCGCCATTGTCGCCTTGCCATTTGATGGAGAGTTTGCCCTTGCCGGGGAAGAGCATGTCCGTGGCGCGGTATTGGTCGCCGAAGGCGTGGCGGCCGATGATGATCGGTTGCGTCCAGCCGGGCACGAGGCGCGGTACGTTCGAAATGATGATCGGCTCGCGGAAGACAACGCCGCCGAGGATATTGCGGATGGTGCCGTTCGGCGAGCGCCACATTTTCTTGAGGCCGAATTCCTCAACGCGCGCTTCGTCGGGCGTGATGGTGGCGCATTTGACGGCGACGCCATGTTCCTTGGTGGCGTTGGCGGCGTCGATCGTAATCTGGTCGTCGGTGGCGTCGCGGCTTTCCATGCCAAGGTCGAAATATTTCAGATCGATATCGAGATAGGGGTGGATGAGCTTGTCTTTGATCATCTGCCAGATGATTCGCGTCATCTCATCGCCGTCCATTTCAACGATCGGGTTATCGACTTTGATTTTTTGCATGGAATTTCCTACCGCTTTTTGAGAGTTCACATGAGGCCGGCCGGGACGCCGCCGCGTATCATGAAAGAGATGTCGGCGCGCTCATAGCATCGGGGGGCGGCGGCGAAAAGGCCAGACGGTTCAAATAGACAGATCAAATATTTGGGCTGGCGGGTCCGGCGTGGTGGAGGCGGCGATCGCAAACGAACGACAGAGCCGGCGGGATGGTCTGAGCGCCCTGCGCCCGGCGCCAATTTTTGTGCTGGTCGCCCCGCAGATGGGCGAGAATATCGGCGCGGCGGCGCGCGCAATGTTGAATTTCGGCGTCTCGGCGTTGCGGCTGGTGGCGCCGCGGGACGGCTGGCCGAACCCGAAGGCGGGCGCCATGGCGGCGGGCGCGAGCCTCGTGATCGACCAGGCGCAGGTGTTTGATACGCTCGCCGAGGCGATCGCCGACTGCACCCTCGTTTTGGCGACGACGGCGCGCTCGCGCGACATTCTCTTGCCGGTCCATGACCCGGCCGGCGCCGCCGCGCTCATCGCGCCGCGGATCGAGGCCGGCGAGAAATGCGCGGTGCTCTTCGGCGCTGAACGTTCCGGGCTTTCCAATGAAGATGTGATGCGCGCGGACGGCATTATTTCGGTTCCCGTCAATCCGGCGTTCGCCTCGCTCAATCTCGCACAAGCGGCGCTGATCATGGCTTATGAATGGGGCCGCATTGACGGGCGTACATCTTTCGACAGCGCTCTCGCCGAGACGCAGGCCGCCGCAAAAGATGATCTGGAGCGGTTTCATCAGCATATGGAAGACGAACTGGACGCGGCCGGCTATTTTCACCCGCCGGAGAAAAAGAGCGTCATGTCGCGCAATTTACGCGCCGCCTTTACGCGGGCAAACTTCACCGACGGCGAATTGCAAACGCTGCGCGGCGTCGTCAAGGCGCTCGCGAAGGGTCGCGGGCGGTTCGCCGAAAAGAAGCGGGATATTTAAATGACGATCATGGAACCGGTTGACGAGGGCGCGCCGCGCAAGCTCACGCGGGCGGAAACGCTCAGCACCCATCGTTTTCGGTATTACGACTTCATGATGGCCGCGACTTGCGTGATTTTTGTCTGCTCCAATATTATCGGCGCCGGCAAGGTGGGCGCGGTGGGCGGTTACGCGTTCGGGGCCGGCGTTCTGTTCTTTCCGCTCTCCTATGTGCTTGGCGACGTCCTGACCGAAGTTTACGGCTATGCGCGCGCGCGCCGCGTCATCTGGGCGGGCTTCGCCGCCGCCGCTTTCGCCGCCGCCATGGCCGCCTTCATCACCTGGATGCCGCCGGCGCCGGGCTGGAACCAGGATATCGGCGGCGTCGATCGGCAAACGGCGTTCGCCGCGAATTTCGGCCAGGCGCCGCGCATCGTCTTCGCGTCGATCGTCGCGTTCTGGGCGGGCGAGCTCGCCAACGCCTTCGTGATGGCGAGAATGAAAGTGGCGAGCGGCGGCAAACATCTCTGGCAAAGAACCATCGGCTCCACAGTGGTGGGGCAGGGGATCGACAGTCTCCTCTTCTACCCGATCGCCTTCATCGGCGTCTGGTCGCCGCAGCTCTTGTTAAGCGTGATGGCGACGAACTATCTCCTCAAAGTGGCGTGGGAGGCGTTATTGACGCCCGCGACCTATCAGGTGGTCGGGTTCCTGAAGCGCGCCGAGGGCGTCGATGTTTATGACGAGGAGACCGATTTCACGCCGTTTTCCGTGAAGTCTTGACAGTCCGTGGTCCGGGATGTACCTCCCGCGCTCTTCATGACGGATGACGCGTCAGCCGCCGTTGCAATCGCGCCGGGGATGGGCCCCGCTGCCGGACCGCGTCGCAAAGAGGTAAGAATGTCCAAGCGTATTAACGCCAAGCACAAGCTTGACCGCCGCGTCGGCGAAAATGTCTGGGGCCGCCCCAAATCACCCATCAACAAACGCGACTACGGTCCCGGCATGCACGGCCAGCGCCGCAAGGGCAAAATGTCCGACTTCGGCCTGCAGTTGATGGCCAAGCAAAAGCTGAAGGGGTACTACGGCAACATCGCGGAAAAACAGTTCTCGCGCATCTATAACGAAGCTGACCGCCGCAAGGGCAACACCGCCGAAAATCTCATTGGTCTTCTCGAAAGCCGCCTCGACGCGCTTGTTTATCGCGCGAAATTCGTGCCCACAGTTTTCGCCGCCCGCCAGTTCGTCAACCACGGCCATGTGAAGGTCAACGGCGTGCGCACCAACATCCCGTCCTTCCGCCTCAAAGTCGGCGATGTGGTCGAGATTAAAGACAAATCAAAGAACATGGCGCTGGTGCTCGAAGCGCTTCAGAGCCCGGAACGCGACATCCCCGATTATATCGACGTGGACCCGAAAAAGATGACGGCGAGCCTGGTGCGCGTGCCGGAGTTCGCCGAGGTGCCTTATCCCTGCACCATGGAACCGAATCTCGTAGTCGAATTCTACTCGTCCTAAATTTCGGACGATAACCAACTCGGAAAAGCCGCCCCGCGAGGGCGGCTTTCTTCTTATGCGCGAGAATCTGCCAACGCCCGGCGCGGCGGTAGTGGCAAGTGTGCAACGCAACATAAAAACCGTCACGAGATCGTCGCAATTAGCAGCCCGAAGCGTTCGCTTCTCACGAAATTGTGTCTAGGGTCACGCGATGTTTACCGGCGGGCGCATTTGGGGCTCAAAAGCGCATCTCGAGAAGGGACTAAAAATGAAAAAGCAATGCACGCGTGCGGGCCTGGCCGCACTCTTTATGTCGTCGTCTTTCGCGGCGATCACGTCCAGCGCATTCGCGCAGGACGACGCGGCGGATGACAGCGATACGATTATCGTGACCGGCTCGCGGATTGCGCGGGACCCAAACTTGACGGCGCCATTGCCTGTGCAATCTATCGACGCCGATGATCTGCGGTTGTCAGGCGAACAAGATCTCACCGAAGTTCTGAATGATGTGCCGGCCCTGTTGACGACAACAACGGCGAGCGGATCAATTGATGGTATTTTTGCTGGCGCAGTTGGTGGATCCATATTGAACCTGCGAGGCCTGGGCGCTGAAAGAACCCTGACATTGGTAAATGGTCGCCGTCACGTCGGCGGCGTCGCGGGTTCCGCTATCGTCGATGTTAACTCAATCCCGAACGCACTTGTCGAAAGTGTCGAGGTTTTGACTGGCGGCGCGTCACAGGTTTATGGCGCCGACGCTGTCACCGGCGTGGTCAACTTTATTCTCAAAGATGATTTTGAAGGGCTTGATCTCAATCTTAATGGCGGCATCTCGGACGAAGGTGACGGTGAGCGTTACGGAATCTCAATAGCAGCTGGCAAAAACTTTTTAGACGATCGCCTAAATGTTACTGTCGCTTTCGATTATTCGAAGCGCGAGGAAATTCGTTTCGGTGATCGCCCATTTACAAGGGACAATCAGCAATCAGATGATTTGCCGAATCCGGATGCCGGCACTCCGGGCGCTCCTAGCCGAATTTTCATGCCAGACCCGCGGTTTTCAATTTCGTCAAATTCAGGCGTCATTTTGCCGGGCTCGATTGTTGGCCCTGCTGGGACAGCGTTTATCGGCATTGATACCAACAACAATGGTATTGATGACTGCGAAGAGTCCTCAGTCGGACTTAATGCGGACTTCTTTCTTGGCGGGTGTTTGACCATTGACGATGAAACAGGTCTGCCACGTCCTTATGTCGATGGAATTGTCACCGGTGCGTTCAACCAGTTCGGCGGCGACGGTATTCCAAACACGTTCAACGAGGACTTCCTGACACCTGATCTTGAAAATATCGTCGGCAATATTCTCCTTTCCTACGACATTGCAGAGAACATTGAGTGGTATTTTGAGGGCAAAATTGCTGATTCGACGGCGTTCAGCGGTGGCCCCCTGAACACATTCTATGATTTGCTTACAGTCGCGCCGGACAATCCATTTATCCCCGCGACCCTTCAGCCGTTCGCTGGATTGGGTTCTCCGACGGAAGCATTTTTCGTCACGCGAGATCCAACTGACCTCGGCCCGAACATCGACGAGCAACAACGTCGCGTTTACCGGTTAGTCTCGGGTATTTCGGCGGAGGGCGACAATGGCTTCCAATATGATCTGTCGGTGAATTACGGTCAGTTCAATCGTGAGTCGATTAACAACAACCGCGTTATCCTCGACCGTTTCTTCGCGGCGATTGATGTCGTGGACGGCCCGTCAGGACCGATCTGCCGATCTGATATTGATCCGACGGCGCCGCCGACAACGCCGTTCGGTATTCCGGCTGGTGACCCAGGATTCTTTACCTTCAATCCTGGAGACGGTCAGTGTGCACCGTATAATGTATTTGCTCCTGGCTTCGGCGGCCAATCCCAAGCCGCGATTGACTTCATTACCACGACGACCGTGAACAATTTCAAATTGACTCAGTTTGTCGTCAACGGCACGGTGATCGGCAATTTGGATCAACTGTTTACGTTGCCGGGCGGCTCTGTCGGATTTGCAACGGGCTTTGAATATCGTCGTGAGACAAGTGACTCAGAATTCGATCCGTTAGTGCGTGGCGTCGTGCCGGTGACAACGCCGGATGCGAACCAGGGCGATCTCGTGCGTGATCTTCCAAACGCACAGAACTCCTTGGTTTTTGATCCGGGTGCGGTCATCAACAATGAAGGCGGCGAATATAGCGTTTGGGAATATTTCGCTGAGGTAGATTTGCCGCTCATCCAAGATCGTCCGTTCTTTGAAGAGCTGACAGTTCAAGGCAGCGCGCGCTTCGCCAGCTACACAACAGTCGGCGCGACAATATCCTGGGGTGTTTCGGGCACGTGGGCGCCGATTGACGATATCAAATTCCGCGCCTCCTACGCGGAGCCGATACGGGCGCCGAACATTTCCGAGCTCTTTAGTCCGGCGCAAGGCGCGTTCTTCCGGCCGGTCGATCCCTGTGATCAAAATGAGATTGACGCGGTTGTAGCCGCCGGGGATCCAAACGCTGCGAACCGTGTTGCGAACTGTGCGGCGGACGGAATTCCGGTCGGGTACCGTGATCCGCTGTCGGCTCGCTTTGTCGGTGAGACGTCGGGTAACCCCGATCTGTTGGAAGAAAAGGCGCAAACATTCTCGGTTGGCGCATTGTTCCAACCGACATTTTTGGAAGGGTTCTCCGCGTCCGTTGATTATTGGTCAATTCAAATCGATCAGGCGATCGCTTCGGTCGGTGCGCAGGACATCGTGGATAACTGCTATGACTCAGCGAATTTCCCGAACCAGTTCTGTACTTTGTTCTCACGGAACCGGGATACTTCGTCGCCTCAGTTCTTGGGCTTTAACTTTCTGCGTCAAACTGAAGTGAACTTTGCTTCATTGGATGCGCGCGGTATCGATGCTCAGTTGAGTTATGACTGGTCAATTGGTCAAAACGAATTCAACGTGACGATGAACGGCACATGGATGGAGCGTTTGAATAACTTCTTTGATCCGGGCGATCCGACTGCGATCGATCCTGAACTGGGAGAACTTCAGCGTCCTGAGTTTGCGGCGAACGCCTTTCTCAACTACAAGCGCGGACCTTTCTCAGTCGGTTGGCAAACTCAATTCCAGGACGAACAGGCGTTTCGATCGGTTGAGATTGAGACTTTTGAAACACAGTTCGGTCCCGCCGGTATTTCGGACGCTGTGTTTATCCATGATCTCAATGTGAGCTATGATGTCTCGGATCAAATCCAGGTTTATGGAGGTGTGAACAACCTTCTGGATCGCGATCCATTCATCACGGAGAATGCATTCCCGGTCTCTCCGCTTGGCCGCTACTTCTTCGCGGGGGCGCGCTTCCAACTCTAGTGCACGCTCTCTCACTTAAAAAAAACCCTCCGGTTTTGGCCGGAGGGTTTTTTCTTGTCTGTAACAGGATTAATTGGCGGGCCCTAAGCGCCGACCTTTTCCCTTAAGTCAGCGAGGAGGGCTTCGACGCCGGCTTCGCCGCCGCCATTATTGGCGATGATGGAGGTGAACTGGCCGCGTTGTTCGATGGCGAGCCAGACGCCGTCGGCGGCGGCGTCGAAGACGGACATTTCCCCGTCGCGGCTCACATAGACACGCCAGGAAAATGTGACCTCAGCGAAGCGTTCGCCAGGCCGCGCATCTTTAATGCGCGAGTTGACAATGATATCGCGCGGCGAGCGCACGACGCTGTCGGTCACTTCGAGTTTCTGACCGCCATATTCGGACAGGACCTTCTGATAGACCTGCGTCGCGTAGCGCCGGAAGAGCGGCTGATATTGCGTCTCCTGCGCGGGCGTCATCCGGCGCGCATATTGTCCGAGCACGAAGCGGCCGACACGGCGCATGTCCACATGGCGGTCGACAAGGATTTCGATTTTCGCAAAGCGCGTGGGCTCGTCCTCGTCGGAAAAGGCGTTCGCTTCTTCAAGGATTGCGGCCACATAGGTCTCGGCTTCATCGTTCGCGCGCGCCGGCGCGGTCATGGCGGCGAGCGCGACGAGCCCGGCGCCGGAGTAGGCGAGCGCGCGGCGGCGGGTGAGGGGCGTTGCGGTTAATTTCATGGCGCTGTCCTCGTGTGGAGGCTTATTCAAGCTCATCAAATTCCTCAAAGTCGCCGATATCCGGCAGATCTTCAAAACTGGTGCGCCCGTTCGCGATCTCGCGTTTGCGCGCCTGCAGGTAGAAGCTGCGGAATGAGGCGTAGTAATCAAGTGAATTCGCTCTAATGTCTTCAAGCGGCTCAATGAGCGGCTCGCGCGCCGACAAGGCGCCGACGCCGGCGGTTGTATATTGCGTAATGTTGGCCGGCGGCGTGTCCACATAAGTGAGCGGCGTCAGACCAATCTGCGCCGCGGCGCCGACGCCGCTGCGGATCGTGCCGGGGCCGAGCAGCGGAAAGAACGTATACGGACCGGATGGCACGCCCCAGACCGCGAGCGTTTGGCCGAAATCCTCATTATGTCCGGGCACGCCCATAATCGTCGCGGGATCGGCGAAGCCGCCGGCGCCGATCGTGGAGTTGACAACGAAGCGCGAGAGCGTCTGGCCGGCGCGCTTGAATTCTCCCTGCAGGAGGTCGTTCACGAAAATGCCGGGGCTGCGAAGGTTCGCGAGAAATTTGCGGATGCCGCGCCGGCCGGCTTTCGGCGTCACTGCGCGATAGCCCTTTGACGCCGGCACCAGGAGATTGTCGTCGAGGAAGGTGTTAACGGCGAACATTTTGCGGTTGAGCCCCTCCCATGGGTCATACACCCCGGCGGTGTCGGGCGCGGCCGCGACGCTCACATCTTCAGGCTCAATAGCGCCGGAGAGTTGCGCAATGGAGGTGTAGATTTGCGCCGACGCCGCGCCGGGCGCAGTCGCCGCTACCGCCAACGCCGCTGCAGCGGCGCTCCACTTTTTACTCAACCCTGCCATGGGCTTGATCCCCTTTTCGTGTCCGCAACTCTGCTTCTCAGATATGTCGTTTCTGGGGCGAGCGGAACCCGCCTGACCGGCGATATCGTCCAATATTCTGCCGCGATTACCACAAAAACGCGTGAAGCTTTTGTTAACCGTGTGGGCCGCGGTTTGGCGGGCGCGTTTATTGCATATCATATAAAGATATGTTTATATGTCATCGGAATTTTGAAGGCCGCTGATGCTGGACGCCACACTCAATATGTTTCGCGCTGTCGGGGAAGAGACGCGCCTGCGCATCATGGTCCTGTTGCTGCGCGGGGAGCTGACCGTCACGGAAATCACCCAGATTCTAGGACAGAGCCAGCCGCGCGTGAGCCGCCATCTGAAGATTCTCGCCGACGCCGGGATGGTAGAGCGCTACCGTGAGGGCTCATGGATGTTTTACCGCGCCAACAGGACCGACGCTGGGCGCGGCGCGGATATCGACGCCATCAACCAGGCGCTGACGGCGTTGCGCGACGCGGACGATCGTCTGATCGCGCGCGACCGCGAACGTTTTGAGCAATCGCGTCAGGCCCGCGCGGCCACGGCGGCGGCGTATTTCGAAAAGAACGCCGGCGACTGGGATAAGGTGCGGCGGCTGCACCTGCCGGATTCTGATATCGAACAGCAAATGCGCGTGCTCCTCGGCGATGAGAAAGTCGATATGTTCATCGATATCGGAACCGGGACCGGGCGCATGCTGGAGCTGTTCGCGCCGCTCTATCGCGCGGGCGTCGGGTTCGATCTTTCCCACGAGATGTTGTCGGTGGCGCGCGCGAACCTCGAAGAGGCGGGCGTCGACCACGCGCAAGTGCGCCATGGCGACCTTTACGCCCTGCCGCTTGAAGCGGGGAGCGCTGATATCGTCTGTATACACCAGGTTTTACACTTCCTCGCCGACCCGTCCGCCGCCGTGCAGGAAGCCTCACGTCTTATCAAGCCGGGCGGCCGGTTGATTATCTCCGATTTCGCGCCGCACGAGCTGGAATTTTTGCGCGACGATCACGCCCATCGCCGCCTCGGTTTTTCCGACGGCGAGGTGAGTGAATGGTGCCGCGCCGCGTCCTTGAAACTCGCTGAGACGGTCACGCTGGCGCCGGAAAAACAAAACCCCAAAAAGCTCACCGTCAAAATCTGGATGTGTGAAGCCTCCGGGGCCGTTCAACAATTGCGCAAGTCGCGCGTCGCTTAAAGGGTCATCCCATGTCTGACTTGCATGTCTCGTTTGAATTCTTCCCGCCGAAGACGCCGAAAATGGAGCAGCGGCTCTGGGCGTCGGTGGACAAGCTGGCCCCGCTGGCGCCGGACTTTGTCTCTGTCACTTATGGGGCGGGGGGATCAACGCGTGAGCGCACCCATGAGACGGTCTCGCGCATCACCAAGGAAAAAGGGTTGAACGTCGCCGCGCACCTGACCTGCGTCGCCGCTACCAAAGAAGAGATCGACACGGTTCTGCGCGACTATTGGGATGCGGGCGTCAAACATATTGTGGCCCTGCGGGGCGATCCGCCGGGCGGGGCGGGCGAGCCCTATACGCCGCATCCGGGCGGTTATGCGAATGCGGCCGAACTCGCGGCCGGCGCGCGCGCCATCGCTGATTTTGAAATCACCGTCGGCTGCTATCCGGAAAAACACCCGGACTCGCCGTCGATGAAGGCTGATATCGAGTTGTTGAAACAGAAAATCGACAATGGCGCCACGCGCGCCATTACGCAGTTCTTCTATGATAATTCCGTATACCTTCGGTATCTCGACGCGGTGCGCGACGCCGGGATCGATATCCCGATCGTGCCGGGCGTGATGCCGGTGACGAATTTCAACGGCTTGCGCAAAATGGCGGACGTCTGCGGGGCGACGATCCCCGGACGGCTTGTAAAGCTCTTCCAAAATCTCGATGACGAGCCGGAAACGCGCGCGCTGATCGCCGCGACGGTCGCCGCCGAACAATGCCTCGATCTCGCTGAGCACGGGGTTAAGCATTTTCATTTTTACACGCTGAACCGCGACGACATGTCTTACGCGCTCTGCCATATGCTGGGCGTGAGGCCGAAGAAACCGGCGGCGCAAAAGGAAACGGACGCCGCCGCATGAGTACTCCCACATTCGTCAATATCGGCGAGCGGACCAATGTCACCGGCTCGGCGAAATTCCGCAAGCTGATCAAGGAAGATCGCTACGAGGAAGCGCTCACCGTGGCGCGCCAGCAAGTGGAAAACGGCGCCCAGATCATCGATATCAACATGGATGAGGGGATGCTCGACGGCGTCGCCGCCATGACGCATTTCCTGCGGCTGATCGCCTCCGAGCCGGACATCTCGCGCGTGCCGATCATGATCGACTCATCGAAGTGGGAAGTGATCGAGGCCGGGCTGCAAAATGTTCAGGGCAAAGCCATCGTCAATTCGATTTCGCTCAAAGAGGGCGAGGCGCCGTTTCTCGAGTACGCCAAAAAGATCATGCGCTATGGCGCGGCGACCGTGGTCATGGCGTTCGACGAAGACGGCCAGGCGGACATCGCCGACCGCAAGGTGGAAATCTGCAAGCGCTCCTATGATCTCCTGACCCAGAAAGCCGGCTTCAACCCTCAGGATATCATCTTCGATCCGAACATTTTTGCTGTCGCCACCGGCATTGAAGAGCATGACAATTATGCGGTCGACTTCATCGAGGCGACAAAACGCATCAAGGACGTTTGTCCGGGGGCGAAGATTTCCGGCGGCGTCTCCAATATTTCGTTTTCGTTTCGGGGCAATGAGCCCGTGCGCGAGGCGATGCATTCGGTGTTTCTCTATCACGCCATCAAGGCTGGCATGGATATGGGGATCGTCAATGCGGGCCAGCTCGCGATCTATGACGAGATCAAGTCTGACCTGCGCGATCCCGTTGAAGACGTTATCCTGAACCGGCGCGCCGACGCCACCGAGCGGTTGTTGGACGTGGCCGAACAATATCGCGGCGCGGCCGGTAAAAAGCAGGAAGAAGACCTCTCCTGGCGCGAAGCGCCGGTGGAAGAACGCCTGCGCCACGCGCTCGTCAAAGGCGTCAACAAATATATCGTCGAAGACACGGAAGAGGCGCGCGAAAAATTGGGGCGTCCGCTCTACGTGATCGAAGGTCCGTTGATGGACGGCATGAACGTCGTTGGCGATCTCTTCGGAGCGGGCAAGATGTTCCTCCCGCAAGTGGTGAAGTCGGCTCGTGTCATGAAGCAGGCGGTGGCGTATCTCACCCCCTTCATGGAGAAGGAAAAGGAAGAGCAGGGGCTAACCCAGGGCCAGGCCAACGGCAAGATCCTTCTCGCCACCGTAAAAGGCGACGTCCATGACATCGGCAAAAACATTGTCGGCGTGGTTCTTCAGTGTAACAATTATGAGGTGGTGGATCTCGGCGTCATGGTGCCGACGGCGACAATTCTTGAGGAAGCGAAAAAACATCAGGTGGATATCATCGGGCTTTCCGGTCTAATTACGCCGAGCCTCGATGAAATGCGCCATGTGGCCTCGGAGATGAAGCGCCAGGATTTCAATATCCCGCTTTTGATCGGCGGCGCCACAACCAGCCGCGCCCATACGGCGGTGAAAATTGCGCCGAACTATGATCACGGCGTCGTCTATGTGACCGACGCCAGCCGGGCGGTCGGTGTCGCCGGCTCGCTGATCTCCGACGACAAGCGCGTCGCCTATCTTGATGACATCAGGACGGATTACGAAAAAGTCCGCACGCAACATGAAAAGGGCGCGGCGCGCAATCCGCGGCTGAGCCTTGATGAGGCGCGCGCCAAAAAGCCGGTGATCGACTGGCGCGCCTACACGCCGCCGGCGCCGGCGTTTACGGGCGTGAAGACGCTGCGGGACTATGATTTAAGAACGCTCACGGATTATATCGACTGGACGCCGTTCTTCGCCTCCTGGGAGCTGGCGGGCAAATATCCGCGCATCCTCG
The DNA here is from genome assembly GCA_038534195.1 of Pseudomonadota bacterium. Lineage (GTDB taxonomy): Bacteria > Pseudomonadota > Alphaproteobacteria > Caulobacterales > Parvularculaceae > JAJFFW01. The sequence continues at coordinate 117,489 of JBCAXE010000002.1, read as the reverse complement.
ATGACGAAATCGTTGGGGAACCTGCGCGCGCCCTGTTTGCGGATGCGCAAGCGATGCTCGCACGCATTCTTGATGAAAAGCTACTGACCGCCCATGGCGTATGCGGATTCTGGCCGGCGAACAGCGACGGCGACGATATCGTTCTCTTTACGGATGAAAAACGCGACACAGAACTGAAGCGCTTCCATGGGCTGCGCCAGCAAATCGCCAAGCGCGACAATGGCGCGCCGAATTATTGCATCGCCGATTTTGTCGCGCCGGTGGAAAGCGGCAAAGCCGACTATGTGGGCGCCTTCGCGGTGACAGCCGGGGTTGGGGAACAGGCGTTGGCTGCTTCCTTCGACGACGCCAACGATAATTATTCATCAATCATGGCCAAAGCGCTCGCCGACCGGTTCGCGGAGGCCTTTGCGGAACATCTTCATATGCGCGCCCGCCGCGAATTCTGGGGATACGCCGCTGATGAAGCGCTCGATCCCGAAGCCCTTATCGCGGAGAAATATCAGGGCATTCGCCCCGCGCCCGGCTATCCGGCGCAACCGGACCATACCGAGAAGGAAACGCTCTTTGAGCTTTTAAGCGCAACCGAAAATGCGCAAATGACGCTGACAGAAAGCTTCGCCATGACGCCGCCGGCGTCGGTGAGCGGGCTCTATTTCAGCCACCCGCAATCGCTCTATTTCGGCGTGGGCCAGATTGCGGAAGATCAGGTGGCGGACTATGCGCGCCGCAAAGGCATGGCGCTCGCGGAAGCCGAACGCTGGCTCTCGCCGATCCTCGCCTACGAGCCGGGGATCGCGGCTTGAGGAGTGGGGTGAAATTGAAGACTTTAAGTCACGCCCTCTAGCGGGCCGCGGCGGCTTTCTTTTGGTCGCCGGCGGCGTAGATCGGTGATTTCTTTTTGCGCTTTTCTTCCGCGCCGGCCGATTGCGCGCGCACGCGCCAGAAACGCATGACGCGTTCAGCGGCTTCCTGCGGGATTTTCAAATAGAGATCGAGGATGCGCAGGGCTTTTGTCTGCTCTTCCGGGCTTTTCTGCAGACCGAAGACGATCTTCGCAAAGGTGGAGCGCTCAAGACCCGCTGCGCGGCAGGAGATGGCGAGCGACTCCCATGAGCGGTCCTTCATGATCCGCTGGGCGGTGGAGGTGTCGACGCCGATATAATGTGAGAATGCCAACAGGAATTCCGTTGTGCGGCGAATTTCGATCAACTCTTTCAGAAGGCTCTCATTGAGTGTGTTCGAGTTGATGCGATCACGAACAAACTTTTGGGCGCTATCAACTTCCGACTGCGCTTCAGTGACGGCCGTGCTCAGAATTTTCGTGCGGTTGGCGTTGACGGCTTCGTCAATGATCGCCGGATCAAGAAGGTCGGAGCGGCGCAGAATTTCTTTCTTCAGAGCGGATGAGACGAAAAAGTACATCTGCGTCAGAAGCTGCGGCGGCAGATCGTAACGGTTCGCCATCGGCGCCTGCAGCTCGCTGATTGAGCGCGAATGCTCCACCAGCTTTTCCATGGAATCATTGTTGAGTTTCGCGCCGCGGTTCTTCGCGAGAGAAACAAGCACTTCCTTGTCGCCGCGTTCGACCAGTTCGGAAGAAACGTTTTCGGGCACCTCGCGGCGCTCGGTGATGGCCTTCATGTGGCCCTGTCCGCGCTGACGGATGACGCGGATCAGATCTTCTTCGGTCAACGCTTGCGAGCGTTTCAGGATCGGTTCTGCGACGGAGACGTCGTCATGGGCGAGTTGGCGCACCAGACCGCGCGGCGCTTCGGGGACGTCGGCGAGTTTTTCAGAAATCTCCCGCCGCAGCGACACCTCGACGCTTTCGGTGACTTTCGACATGATCACGTCGAAATGCTGCATTTCGCTCGACGTATAGCGGTCGGGCGCGGCCATGAACACATCCGTGATCTCGCGCAAAAGATCGCGGCGGCGGTCGCTCGATCCTTCTTGCGCGACGGCGATCAATTGCTTCAGACGCGAAGTTTCACCAACGGCCATGCCAATATTGTCCTCTGAACCCACATTCCAGAGGACCAATATGTCCCCAAAGAGTAAAAATATTCTCTCTGTTTAGGAGCGTTAAGAAAGCGACAGAGAGGGCGATTTTCCGCACTGCGCCGGTCTTTATGGTTAACGTGGATTTCTCATATGGCGTTTGCGCTGTCGTTTCTGATAAGCTGACGCCCTGTCTTTGGGAGCGGAAGTAAGATGTCATTCATGAAAAGCGGCGCCGTCTGCCTGATGGTTGTTGCAGCGAGCGCGTGCGCCAGCAATCCGGTTTTGCCCGGGCTTTCCGGCGGCGACGGCGCGAATTATGCGGTGAATTCCAAGTTCAGCGGCGAGCTTTCGCGGCGCGACGTGAATGCGCTGGCGCCGGTCTTTGTGGACGCGATGGAAAACGGCGCCTCCGGCGACGAATTCGAATGGCGCGGATCCAATGCAGCCGGCGCCGTGACGCCGGGTCCGCGCGGTGCGGGCAATCTGCTCGCCGACCCCTGGGCGCTGATGCCGTTCCGGCCGGGCCTGAAACTCTCCCGGCGATTTGAGACCGAGCTTGGAGAATTCGTCCTGACACGGAATTCCAATGTGCGCTACGGCCCATCGACGGACGAAAAGGTCGCCGAAATTCTGCCGTCCGGCACCGGCGTCGAAGTCGTCGGCAAGACGGTGGACGGACCATGGATGCTGGTTGCGGTCGATGGCGTGATTTCCGGCTTTGTCTATGAAGATCTGATGGTGCGCCGGCCGGGCACAGAGTTGGAACTCGCAGGCGGACCCACACGCCGGCCGAATCTTTGCCGTCCGTTCGACCAGTCGCTGCGCATCAATGGCCGCACCGATAACTGGTCCGGCGTTGCTTGCGACAAGGGCGAGGGATGGGTTTTGCGCGCGCCGGATGCGAACGCGCCGACTAGGCTTTTTTAGCGGCGCCAGCGCCGCCGCCTCTTGCAGCAATTAACAGGCGGTTTATTCGTTAGAAATGCGCGGCCCAGGCGGCGGTGGCGACAAGCGCAGACATGATCCCCGCGCCGCAGAGAAGACCCAGCAAGATTTGACGAAACTCACTGACGATTTTTCCCACGACCCATCCTCCGTGCGAGTGGAGAGAGCGTGCCTTAAATCAGTCATCAGAGCAAAGAATGCGCGCGAGGCCGAGGCGCAACATGTGCGTGAATCGGCCGCAGGATCATATTTTTTCAAGTAAAAATCTTTTTTCCACAGGCTTCAGACACGCGAGATGATATCTCGCTGGCGTCCGGCGGAGCCCTCCTGTAGAGCAAAGGGATGACTTTTTGGGAGAGACTTCAGGCCATTATAGAGGAGACGCGGCGGCGCACATTGGGCGCCGCGCTCGACGCGCTCGCTGACCATCGCGTACGCCGCGACGAAGCGACCTTCTCCATCGCGCTGATCGCGCTGTCGGCGAAAATGGCGAAGGCCGACGGCGTCGTCACCGATGACGAGATTGCGGCGTTTCAGGATTTCTTTTCCTTTGAAGAAGAGGACGCCGACAAGGTGCGCGGCGTCTATGCGCTCGCGCAAAAGGATGTGGCTGGCTACGACCACTATCTGGCGCAAGTGGCGAAGATTTTTGAAAATGAGCCGGTGGTCCTCGAAGACGTTCTCGACTGTCTTTTCCATATCGCCGCAGCGGACGGCGTCGCTCATCCGCGCGAGCTTGAACTGCTGGAGGCGGCCGCGGAGCGATTCGCGGTCTCGCCGGCTTCGCTGCGGCGCATCAAATCGGTGCATCTGGGGCTCGGGGAAGATGACCCTTACGTCATCTTGGACGTATCGCCCTCGATTGGGGAGGATGCGCTCAAACGGGCCTATCATCAGCTTGTAAAGGAGCACCACCCGGACGCGATGATTGCGCGGGGCGTGCCGCCGGCGCTCGTGAAGATCGCCGAGGGCCGCATCGCCGCCATAAATGCGGCTTATGAGCAGATTCGGTCAGAGCGGGCCTATGGTTAACCCCCGCTAACCACACTGGACGACAGGCCCACACTTTGCTTACACTCTTAGAGTAAGAAGTATGGTGCGTATCATGACGGGTCAAAAGGCGTTGGCGGAAACCAGAGACCAATCCCATTTTCAACTGACGGAAGCGCAGGCCCATCCAAGGCTCCCGGCGCGCTTGTTCAATTTCGCGGTCTTTATCACCACGCTGCTCGCCAGTGTGGCGATTGTCGTTTTTGTGGCGCTGGCGACGCCGTTCGTCGTGCTTCTCTCCCTGATTGCAGACCTTGTGGACGCGGACGGGCGGACGGCTGGCGCATGGACGTCGGCGAAAGTCTCTGAAAGCGCGCAGTAAGCGCCGGCGATATCTCCATTTCAATTTCCATCGGCGCAGCGTAAGGCGAGCTAGTTTTTTGTTGCGCGCCGGACCCCGCGAAAAACCGGATTCTACTTTTTCGCCCGGCGGGCAATAGCTTTACGTTAGGGAATGTCTGCGGCCATGGGCTTGCGCGAAATACTCGTTCTTCTGGCGATGTGCGCCATCTGGGGGTTCCACTTTGTGGTGATCAAAGTGGCGGTCGCGGAAATCCCGCCGATCTTTTACGCCGCTGTGCGCATGACGCTCGTGGCGGCGCTGATGGCGGCGTTCCTGCGCTGGCGGCCTGGTGAAATGGGACGCGTTCTCTTCGCGGGCGTTTGTCTCGGCGCTGTCAACTATGTCTTCATGTTCAGTGGACTGAAATATGCAACCGCGTCGGCGAGCGCCGTTGCGATTGAACTCTATGTGCCGTTCGCCACTATTCTTTCCGTGATCTTCCTGGGCGAACAGGTTGGGTGGCGGCGCGTCCTCGGCATTGCGCTCGCCTTTATCGGGGTCGCGGTGATCGCCGTTGGCGGCGAGCCAAGCGAGAACAGCGAACGCATCGGCCTCGGCGTCGGCCTGATCGCGGCGGCGGCGATGTCCGAAGCGGTGGGCTCCATCAATGTGAAAAAGGCGACAGGGTTCAAACCCCATCAATTGCTCGCCTGGTTTTCGCTTGTGGGGGCGGTGAGCCTTTGGCCGCTCACATTCCTCATTGAAAGCGGACAGGCGCAAGCGTTCGCCGCCGCCGACAAGCCCTTGCTGATTGGCGCGATCCTTTATTCCGCCATCGGCGGGTCGATCATCGGCCACTCGGCCTATTATTGGTTGCTGCAGCGCTTGCCCGTGAGCCAGGTGGCGCCGAGCATGTTACTGACCACATTGATCGCGGTCGCGAGCGGCGTCATTGTGCTGGGCGATCCGTTCGGTCCGGCGATGATCGTCGGCGGGATATTGACCCTGTTGGGGGTCGGCGTCGTTCTGTTGCGCACGTCCGCGCACGATGGCGCGCGCGAGGGCGCGCCCATTCTCGCCGTCGATCGGATCAAAAAAGCGCCAGACGCAAAGGCGAACCGCTTATGAAAATAATTGAACGGCCCTCACCAAATTTCGATGCGCGCGGCCGTGCGGTCGATATGGCGATCCTGCACTATACGGGCATGCGCACCGGCGAAGAAGCGATTGAGCGCCTGTGCGATCCGGCGGCGAAAGTAAGCGCCCATTATGTCGTGGAAGAAGACGGCCGCGTCTTTCGTCTGGTGGCGGAAGAAAATCGGGCGTGGCACGCAGGCGTCTCGAGCTGGCGCGGCGAGGCAGACATCAACGCGCGCTCGGTCGGCGTTGAGATCGTCAATCCAGGGCATGAGTTTGGGTATCGCGATTTTCCCTCGGCGCAAATCGAGGCGGTCATTGCATTATTGAAAGACATTATCAGCCGTCACGACATTGCGCCCAACTGCGTGCTCGGCCATTCGGACGTGGCGCCGTCGCGCAAGGAAGACCCAGGCGAGAAGTTTCCCTGGGCGCGTCTGGCCGCGGAAGGATTGGCGATCGGCCCCTATGAGGGCGAGGGCGATCAGGCCATTTCTTATGAGGACGCGCTAACCGCCCTTTCCGCGATTGGCTATGATGCGCCCACCAGCGTTCATGTTGCGGCTCTGCTCGCTTTCCAGCGAAGGTATTGTCCTGCGGCGCTCGGGCAAGGGTTCAGTCCGCTGACGAAAGCGGCGTTGCTCCACGTGCTGGAGCGCCATAACGACTGACAATGGCGCGGTGTATCCATTCACGCGGCGAATGATCGAAAGCTTTCGTTTACTTTCGTCTCCAATTCTGTCTTCGAACATTTCCGGAGTTAAGAATGAGAAAATCGGCCGCCGTCATGCGTGAAACGGATCTCTACGACCCCGTCAAGCACCTGCTGCAGGCTCAGGGTTATGAGGTGAAAGCAGAGATTGGCGCTGCTGACGTGGTTGCATGCCGAGACAATGAACCGCCGGTGATCGTAGAGCTCAAGACAGGTTTTTCCCTTGCGCTGTTTCATCAGGCTGTTGAACGGCAGCGCGTCAGCGACTTTGTCTATGTCGCAGTTCCCCGGCGGGCGGGGAGGACATTCTCTCAGGCTTTAAAGAAAAACATCGCGCTCTGTCGCAGATTGGGCGTTGGTTTGATGACGATCCGGCCGAAAGACCTATTTGTGGAGGTTCACGTTGACCCGGGGCCCTACAAACCGCGCAAGTCGACTGTCAAAAAGATACGCCTTCTGAAAGAATTCACGAAACGCGAAGGCGACCCCAACAAGGGCGGCTCCACGCGGACGGCTCTTGTTACTGCTTATCGTCAAGATGCGCTGAAGTGCCTGAATTTTTTATATGAGCGCGGCCCGACCAAGGCGTCAGAAGTTGCGTCGGCGACAGACGTTTCTTCGGCGAGGCGCATCATGGCGGACGATTATTATGGATGGTTTGAACGCGTCAGGAGGGGTATTTATAAGGTTACCTCCGCCGGAACGAAGGCGATGAAGGAATATGAACCCGAGCTGGCGATGATTCGTGCGTGAGTTTCTTCCGGCCAGGCGCTGTAACAAACTATTGGTGTGAATTAAGTTAGGGCGTAATTCCGACTTGTTCGCTTCACAGGAATAGCGCCATGCCTGTCAGTCTTTTAGGCTTTCCGTGGGACGCAAGTTCCTCCCATGCGCGCGGACCGGCGCTCGGCCCGTCGATTATCCGTTCGCTCTTGCGCAGCGACGCCTCAAGCCCTTATTCGCTTTCGGGCGTTGATGTGACGCGCGTCATCAGTGCGGAGATGTTCGACCCGCTCCCTGAAGACGCCGCCGCCGCCCGCGCTGATATCACCGCGCGCGTTGGCGAAGCGCTCGCAGCGGGGCGGGCGCCCCTTAGCCTCGGCGGCGATCATTCGGTGACCTATCCGATTTTAGAAGCGGTTCGCGACAAACATGGCCCCGTCAACGTGTTACATATTGATGCGCACCGTGACCTTTATGATGAATTCGAGGGCGACCGCTATTCCCACGCGTCGCCTTTCGCAAGGGCGCTCGAAGCAGGATCGATTAGAACGCTCGTGCAAGTGGGGATCAGGAGCGCGTCGCCTGAACAGGAAAAAGTCGCGGCGCCTCACGACGTGATCGCGCTTGGCGCCGAAGAGGCCGGTTCCGTTCCGTTCGACCGCCTGACGGGCCCGTTATACATCTCGATCGACCTCGATGGCCTAGACCCCGCCTTCGCGCCCGGCGTCTCTCACCTGGAGCCGGGCGGCCTCAGCACTCGCGAAGTGTTGGCGATGATCAAAAAGGCGCCGGGCCCGCTCATCGGCGCCGACATCGTCGAGCTCAACCCCGAACGCGACGTCAATCTGATGACGGCGAATGTGGCGGTTCGGTTGGTGAAGGAGCTGGCTGCAAGACTGGCGGAGGATTGATGTTGACGCGGGTGATGTTGGCCTGTTTGCGCCCTTAACTTTAGCACCATGCGCCTTGCCGCGGCTTGACCGCGGGAAGGCGGAAGTGGAGGTATTGTAATTAACATCAGAAATTGGCGGGCGGCCGAAAGGAATTATTCTCCCGCACCGCGCCCTCAACGTTCTTCCGATGCCAAGCTTTCACCCGGCGGGTAAGCGCTAATGTGCGAAAGCACGGCATCGATGACCGTCTCCGTATGCGGCTGAATAAGCCAATGCCCTGCGTTGAGTTCCAGCTCGCTATACGCGCCGCTCATGAGCGTTCGCTGTTGCGCGAGGAAGTCGGGGGTGACCCAGAGTTCCTGGTCGCCATAAATGAACAGAGTCGGCGCGCTGATGTCGGCGTTGCGCTCGGCGATCAACGAAAGACTATTCTGGATTCCCCGATACCAATTTAAGGCGGCCGTCGAAGCGCCGGGTTCGGAGAAGACGCGCAAATACTCGGCGATCTCTTCATCCGACTGTTCCGAATAGAAATTCTTGTACCCCGCCAAATCATTGAACAGCAAAGTCGCTTCGGGGAGCCAGGGCAGCGAAAACAGTTGAATGTATAGAGGCGGCTCGTTAACGACGCTCGCTGTGAGCGTCGCGGGGTGCGGAATTGACATCGCCGTCAGGCTTTCAAGCCGTTCCGGATGGAAAACCGCGGTCGCCCACGCGATGACCGCGCCCCAATCATGGCCAACCAGATGGAAGCGCTCAAACCCCATGGCGCCGGCGACCGCGATAACATCCGCAATCTGATTGTCGGCCTTGTAAGGCGCGACGCCTTTGGGCCGGGCGCCGGGGCTGTAGCCGCGCTGATCAAAAGCGATCACGCGGTAACCGGCGCCCGCGGCTGCGCGCGCAAGCGGCTCCCACATGATCGACGTCTCCGGGTGCCCATGCAATAAAATGATCCCGGGACCGTCATTGGCTGCTCCATGAATGCGGGCGCGAAAGATGAGCCCATTTGCACGAAGCTGGTAAAGGCCGTCGGACGCGCCTGTTTCGTAAAACGGCAAGGCGGCTGTTTCATTGGTGTGCGCGCGATCCCAGTCGAGCGCTGACATGACGCTGATCGTCACCCCTAATAAGGCGAGGAGGAAAGGGGAACCGACGCCGATGAAAGTCCATTTGAGAAATCGCATGCCCATCAGCTTATCGCGAAGCGTTTCTCTGGGATAGCGGCAATGATGAAATCATGAACCCAAACGAACGATACGCGATGACGGCGGCGTCAGCGCTCAAGCAAGGAACGTCCGCATTGTCGCGCGGTGACGCTCAGAACGCGATCCCGCTCAATCGAAGCGTGGCGTACGCCAACGCCAGCGCGCCCCAGTAAACGAAGAAGCCCCAGTAATAGGTGAAGTAGCGCAGGGGGCCGCGTGAGGGGTACACATACTTTTTCTCGGTGACCCAGAGAATGATGTTGATGTAGAGCGACATCGCGCCAGCAACGCCGAAGAGCATATACCCCCAGGGTTGGCGCAAGCTGATCCCGAAAACGCCAAGCAGAAAGAGCGGCAGGAAAAACAGCCAGTCGGCCCACGCCGCGCCCTTCGATAAGCGAAAGTGCGTGTCGTCGCGCCAATCTTCTCCGTCGCCGATCAGGAGATCGCGGGTCTTCTCCCCATGAGGCGCTGACAGCATCCGAAACTGCGCCAGGAATAAGGGAAGGAGCGTTATCGCGCCAAAGGCGACAAGAATCCATGTTATCAAGGTTGGTTTCATTTTTTATAATCGCTATACTGAGTAGAGCGGCGGTTTGGGCAGCCTATCCAGTCTTGAGCGCCGAAGCGACGCCGCTAAGTTCCTCAACGGCCAGAAAAATCATATAGGCGGCGGAGATCATCCAGAGCGCGCCCAGCGAATAGGCGGCGAACACGGATGACGGCCGGCCAATCTTTTTCCCGTCCTTCTTTAACGCGATGCGCGTGATGATGAAGACCGCTGGAAAATACAAATAAACGCCGCCGCCGACGAGCGCGAATAACGGCCATTGTTCGACCCCCAAGATCATCATTAGTGCGGCGGCGGGCAGAATCCAGGTGAGAAGAATATCGGGGACGCCTTGTGAGAACCGCTCGAAAAGATACATCGAACGGTCAAGCTCCTGCTCGCGCTCAAAGACGCCGAGTTTTACGGCGACGTTCGGGGCGAAGACGACCAGAGTCTGCCCGACCCAGCAAATGAGACCGAGCGCGATGACCAATATCCCCGTCGCCGTCGTCAGCATAAACGCCGCCCCACTGTTCGCGGTGAAAAAAGTTCCCCCGCTTCATAGCGTCCGGCGCGCGGGGCCCGCCTTGACTTGCGTCATTTAAAAGCCCACGTCAGAAGCTCGCCAGTCGGTCGGACGGCCGCTCCTTTTGGGAGAGGAAAGTCCGGGCTCCATGGAGACACGGCGCCGGGTAACGCCCGGCCAGGGTTAAACCTGAGGGAAAGCGCCGCAGAAAATATACCGCCTGTTTCGACAGGTAAGGGTGAAAAGGTGCGGTAAGAGCGCACCGCCGCGCTAGCAATAGGGCGGGCAGGGCAAGCCCCGCCGGGAGCAAAACCGAATAGGGACGCCGTTCTTCCGTTTACGGAGGAGAGCGAAGTCTTCGCGCTCAGGACGTCCGGGTTGGTTGCTTGAGGCGATGCGCAAGCGTCGTCCCAGATGAATGGTCGTCGCTTCTCTTACGAGAAGTACAGAACCCGGCTTACAGACCGTCTGGCGAATTTTCTAAAGCGCGGGATAACCCGCCTGATCGTCCCGCCCTGATTGATCACGTTCGGCGTTTTTCTTCTTGCCCCTGACACGATGTCAGGGGTTAGGGTGGCGGTATGGAGAAGAGCGCCCATTACAGGATCGGCGATGTGGTTGCGCGGACCGGACTGTCCGAACGCATGATCCGCCATTATGAAAGCCTTGGGCTCGTAAAGCCCGGGCGCTCGTCTGCGGGCCAGCGTTTGTATGATGCAGACGCTTTGCTGGTTCTGGCGAAAGTGCGGCTTTTGAAGCAGGCCGGCATGCCGCTTGATCTCATCAAAAAGTGGCTCGCAAACCCCGTCGATGCGCGCGGGCTAATCGCTGCGCAACTCGATTATCTACGCGATGAAGCCGACCGCGTGGCGCACGCAATCGTTCTCCTGAAAGACATCGACGCCGAGCTTGAAGGCGGCGACCCGGCGGAGATCGATCATCTGGCGCGGATCATCGCCTCATCGAACGACCGGGAAGCGGCGCAACGTGCGCGCGCCTTTTTTGAAAAACACTTCACCAAACGCCACCATGATGCGTGGCGGGATATGACGGCGCGTCTGCGTCAGGAGGTCGATCCCGAAGACTACGATAATGCGTGGCGTACGCTGATCGGCGAGATCAAGGCCGCGCTGCCGCTCGATTCCGAAAGCGAAAAAGCGCAAGCCTTTTTGGCGCGGTGGGAGGCGTTGCTTGAGCCGTTCCGGCGCGTCGCCAGTCCGGAGCAGCAGGCGATGGCCCGCAAAATGTGGACCAATGTTGATGAATGGCGCGACCATGCACGTCAGCAGGCCACCGGGCAGGTGACGCATTTTATTCAGGAAGCCTACGCGGCGCGAGCGCGCGGCGGCGACACGAAACCAGCATCAAATAACGAGCCGAGGGGACGCGGATGACGCAACTTAATCTGACAACGGAAGACTTAAAAGAAGCGCTTAAAGCCAATCGCCTCGCGTCTTATGCGCGCTTGCGCGGCGGCTTTCCGATCCCGCTGGCGGGCGCCACCTACTGGGCGGCGCTCGGCGCCGCCGGATATTTTCTGGACTTATCAGTCTGGTCCAGCGTCGCATTCTTTGGGTCGGGCGCCATTTTCCCGCTTGCGCTTGCCTACGCCAGAATCTTTCGCAACGACTTTATGAAGGATAAGGCGGCGGTGGACTCTGTCCTTTTGCCAGCGTTCATTTCAATGTTGCTGTTCTGGGCGTTCATCGTGGCGGCGGCGTCGGAAGGCCCGTCCTTGATCCCGCTGATCCTTGCGGTGGGCATGTCCGTCCATTGGCCGGTCATCGGCTGGAGCTACGGGCGCACAGCGATCTATTCAGCCCACGCGATCGCGCGCGCGATCATTCCGACAGCGATCTGGATATATTTTCCCGATGAGCGCCTTACCTGGCTGCCATTGTCTGTCGCTGCGCTCTATCTCATCACAACCGCGATCATCATCGTTGACAGCGGCGCGATCCGGCGAACGCTTAGCCTGCAAACGGCTTAAAACGCGCGCATAAAAAAACGCCTCCCGGAACCGGGAGGCGTTTTCAGTGATGCAAGGTAGTCGAGGATGTTACGCAACAGAAGCCGTTTTTTCTTCCGCCGGATCGCGCAGCACGTAGCCGCGGCCCCAGACGGTTTCGATGTAATGTTCGCCGGTCGTGGCGGCCGCCAGCTTCTTGCGAAGCTTACAGATGAAGACGTCGATGATTTTCAGTTCCGGCTCGTCCATGCCGCCGTAAAGGTGGTTCAGGAACATCTCTTTGGTGAGCGTCGTGCCTTTGCGCAGCGAGAGCAGCTCCAGCATCTGGTATTCTTTGCCGGTGAGGTGAACGCGCTGACCCGCGACTTCCACCGTCTTGGCGTCGAGATTGACGATCAAATCGCCTGTGGTGATGACCGACTGCGAGTGGCCTTTCGAGCGGCGGACAATGGCGTGGATGCGCGCCACCAGCTCGTCCTTATGGAACGGCTTGGTCATGTAATCGTCGGCGCCGAAGCCGAGACCGCGCACTTTCGTCTCAATGTCGCCCTGGCCGGTGAGGATCAGGATCGGCGTATTCACCTTCGATACGCGCAACGTCTTCAGGACGTCGAAACCCGTCATGTCCGGCAGGTTCAGGTCGAGAAGGATAATGTCGTAATCATAAACCTTGCCGAGATCGACGCCCTCTTCGCCGAGATCGGTGGTGTAGCAGTTAAATCCGTCCGACTTGAGCATCAATTCGATGCTCTGCGCGGTCGCCCCATCGTCTTCAATTAACAATACCCGCATGAAGCCCGTCTCCTATTCGCATTTTTCCGCGCCGCCCCTCAGGTCATTAATCACGCGCCGCGTATTTTTTGTTTCCACTCAACCGATCTTAAGGTTGATTTCATTTCATAAAGGTTAACGATCGCCGCGGATTTCAGGCATTTATCCAATCTCTTTAAGACCGCCTCAAACTTTCTGAATTTCCGCGCCAGCAAAACACTGGCGATCGCTTCCGCCCATTAATCTCTCGCCGGGCTCGCGTCAGTAAAGCGGTTTACCAGTTTACGCGGGCTTAAGCCCTTGCGCGTTAATCTCGTCGCCGACGCCAAGGTTGAACGCCGACGGGTCGCTTAATTGACGAAAGTCCGGAATCGATCGTGACCGATCCTCATCTGAAAACATGGGCGCATGATTTGGCGCGCGACTTCAACCCTTTTCTGGCGCGCGGCGTCGTCGAGGGCGTGTCAGGCGTCGGCGTTGATATCAGCGATCGTCTCGGGCTGTTAGACATCGGCGCACGGATCGAAATCGAAACGAGCGGCGAACCGCTTGCGGCGGAAGTGGTGGGTCTGTCTGAAGGACGCGCGCTCGCCCTGCCGTTCGGCGCGCTTGACGGCGTCCGGCGCGGCGCCGACGTAAAATTTTTTAACGCCGCTGCGACGACGCGCCCATCGCGCCAATGGCTTGGTCGGATCGTCAACGGACTTGGCGCGCCGATTGACGGCGGCGGCGCCATCGGCGAGGGGCCGCGGCCTTATCGGTTGCGCGCCGCGCCGCCGCCAGCGCCCTTGCGCGCACGCCTTGGCGGGGCGGTGGACTTCGGCGTCAGCGCGCTCAACGCCTTCGCCGCTGCGCGCGTCGGCCAACGGCTCGGCGTGTTCGCCGGGTCAGGCGTCGGCAAGTCGGCGCTATTGTCGATGATTGCGCGCAATACTGATTGCGATGTGCGTGTGATCGCGTTGATCGGCGAGCGTGGCCGGGAAGTACGCGAATTTATCGAAGATAGTCTTGGGGCGGAAGGGTTGGCGCGGTCTGTGGTGATTGCGGCTACATCCGATGAGCCGGCGATGATGCGCCGGGAGGCGGCGTATCTGGCCATGACAATGTCGGAGTATTTCCGCGATGAGGGCGCGCATGTGATGTGTCTGATGGATTCGATCACCCGCGTTGCGGCGGCGCAACGCGAAATCGGGATCGCCGCCGGCGAACCGCCGGCCTCGCGCGGGTTCCCACCATCGGTATTTTCGTTGTTGCCAAAATTGCTGGAACGGGCGGGGACGGGCGTTGACCGCCAGGATAAGAACGATGGCGCCGTGACCGGCGTCTTCAGCGTGCTCGTCGAAGGTGACGACCATGATGAGCCGGTGGCGGATGCGTCGCGCGCAATCCTAGACGGCCATATTGTGCTCGACCGGCGCATCGCCGAGCGCGGGCGGTTTCCTGCAGTCGATATTCTTAAAACTGTTTCGCGCATGGCGCTCGACGATATCGACCCTGAACGAGCCGCGCTGGTTAATCGCGCGCGTCGATTGGCGAGCATTTATGAGGATATGCGCGAGTTAATCCGCATCGGCGCTTACCAATCCGGGTCGAACGCAGACGTTGATCGTGCGGTGGCGTTTCAGGCCGATCTTGACGCCTTCTTAACGCAGGCGCGCGACGCTGCGGTCACAATAGATCAAACGTTCGCAGCGCTGGCGCAAATTCTCGCCGCTGTGGAGGTCGGGGGAGCAGAAGACGGACGATGACAACGCAGCGGGACGAACACAATCTCCACAAGCTTTTGCGGCTGAACAAACAGGATCTCGATCAGCGACAGAGCCGGCTCGCCGACCTGCAAGCGGCCCACGCGTCCGCCCATGCGTCTCTCGACTGGCTGGCGCAATCGGTCCGCCAGGAAGAGCTGAAGATGGCGCAACAAGCGCAGCCGGATCTGGCGGCGATGCAGGGTTTTTCCGCCGGCATGGACGCAAAGAAGTCAGCGCTCCTCGCCACCATGGAGACCCTGGCGGCAGAAATCGACGAAGCTCGCAGCTTGGTGCAAACCGCGCATCAGGAGCGGCAGAAGCTCGAGCATTTGCTCGATCGATTTCAGGCGGAGGCGAAAAAAAAGGCGGCGCAAAAAGAAGCCGCCGCGGCGCAGGATATTTTCGCGCGCATGGGCCGTTAGCGCCAACCCTCTGATTTTAAGGCTTTATTAAGACTTGGCGCGCCCACTGGCGGCGGAGCGGGCGCGGACGATCCGTTTCTGTCCCAAAAACGCCCGCACAGAGTCGGGCGCGGGGGCAAGAATCTCTTTGCGTCCCGGCTTTACCCATGATATCCCGAAATTTGGAGGAATTTTCCGTTCCAGCAGGCGGCGCGCCCATGCGGCGACCATCCTGCGATACGGGGCGGCGAGTGAGGGCGAATTCATGTTGCGGTCGGCGGAGGCCCTTTTTCTGGGGTCCCACACCAACAAAATCGATGCGAAGGGCCGGATCGCGGCGCCGGCGGAATTCCGCAAGGCGCTCGATCTCGATGCTTTCAGCGGTTTCGTGTGCGTGCCGTCGCTTACGGGGCCGTTTCTCGATTGCGGCGGGCTTGATCTCCTCGCCCGGCTGCAAGCGCGCATCGACAGTTTCGACCCTTACGACCCCGATCGCGACGCCATGGAAATCGCGTTGATGGGCCGCGCGCGCAAATTGCCGCTCGACAAGGACGGACGCACAATCCTGCCGAAAGTTTTTGTGGAGCACGCGAACCTCGACGGCGAGGCGTGCTTTGTGGGGCGCGGCGATTATTTCCAAATCTGGAATGTCGCGGACATCGAAGAACGTTTCGCGCAAGCTGCAAAACGCGCCAAGGAAGCGCGGTTTTCAACCAAGGCCCGTCCGGCGCCGGCGGAGGCCGCGGAATGACGTTCGCTGCGCACGCCCCCGTCATGGAAGAAGAAGCCGTCGCCGCGCTCGCGCCGATCAACAAAGGCGTTTATGTGGACGGTACTTTCGGCGGCGGCGGTTACACGCGCGCCATCCTTGGTTCCGCCAATTGCAAAGTATACGGATTTGATCGCGATCCCACGGCCATTGAACGCGCGCTCGCCTGGGCGCCGGCCTATGGCCCGCGTCTCACGCTTGTTCAGCGCCCCTTCGCCGAAATTGAAGAGGGCATGAAAGAGGCGGGGGAGGCGGCCATCCACGGGATCGTTCTCGATCTCGGCGTTTCCTCCATGCAGCTTGACGAGGCGCAGCGGGGATTTTCTTTCCGCCATGACGGACCGCTCTCTATGCGGATGGACCAAGGTAAGCCTGATGCAGGCGATGTGGTGAACGTGGGCGAAGCGAGCGATTTGTCCGCAATCTTCAAGGTGTACGGCGAAGAAAAGAACGCCAAACGCATCGCGCGCGCGATCGTCGAAGCGCGCGATGAAGCGCCGATCCTGACGACAGGCCGTCTCGCCGATATTATCGCCGCCGCAGCGCCGGCCCGTCCGCAGGACAAGATTCATCCGGCGACGCGCGTCTTTCAGGCCCTGCGCATTTTCGTCAATGATGAGCTCGGTCAATTGGCGCGCGTTTTATTAGCGGCCGAAAAGCTTCTGGCCCCCGCCGGGCGGCTGGTGGTCGTGACGTTTCATTCGCTGGAAGACCGGATTGTGAAAAGGTTTTTCGCCGACCGGTGCGGCGGCGCGGGCAATGCGCCGTCACGCCATGCGCCGCCGGCGCCGGATATGGCGGCGACGTTCCGTCATCTCTTCGCCAAAGCGCAAGCGCCCGGCGCCGAGGAAGTCAGCGCAAATCCGCGCGCGCGCTCGGCGAAATTGCGCGCGGGCGTGCGCACCGACGCGCCCTTTCGAGAAGACGACGCCGCCTTCGCGCCGCGTCCCCTGTCGCTTTCAAAAGCCCTTCATCAATGGAGTAATTAGTCAATGATCCGTATAACAATGATTTTTCTGTGTCTTATTCTCGCCGCCGCTGCAGCCGGGCGCTATCAGGCTGAGGTGCGTGTCAAACAGGCGCGCGAAGAGTTGAAGTCGCTGGAAGCGGCCAAGGCGCGGGAGGTTGCGGAAATTCAGATGTTGCGGGCGGAAGTGGCGTATCTCGAAGGCCCTGAGCGGCTCGCTGATATCGCCGACAAAGCGACGGCGCTGAAACCGCTCACCGGCGCGCAGCTCATGACCGCAGACGATTTCGCCGTGGCGTTCGGCGCGCCGTCGCTGGAAACGCCGAAGAAACCTGAAAGCGTCGATACGATCCTGCACGCGATCGCCATGGCGGACGGCGCCGTTTCCCAATAATCCGTGAAAGGACACGCGCGTCATGGGCCTCTTTTTTTCGAAGAACAAAGCCAAGGCTTATGTGATTGAAGAGAGCCCGCTCGCGCAGCCGGTCACGAGCGCGCATTTGACCGTCGCCGGATCGCGCGCCCGGCTGGCGCAGCGCTCGCGCAAACGCATCGGCATGTGCGCCGTCGTTTTCTTTGCGGCCTTTTTAACGCTCGGCGCGCGCGTCAGCTATATCGCGCTTGGCGGATCGCCGGGCGCCGCCAGCGCGCCGGCTTTTGCCGATGCGCAAGACCGTCTGCGTCCGGATATGCTTGACCGGAACGGCAAAATCTTCGCCACTAACCTGCCCGTGATCGCTCTTGAGGTAGCCGGCGCCGAGGTTTGGGACGCGCACGAGACGTCGGCGCGGCTCGGCGAAATTCTCAGCGACATCGACGCGGAGGCGTTGCGCGCAAAGCTTGAAAATGGGCGCTATGTGGAAGTATCGCCAAGTCTGACGCCGGCGCAGCAGGACGCGGTCTTTAATCTTGGATTGCCCGGCGTGCGCTTTAGCCCGCGCGCGAAGCGCTATTATCCGCAAGGGGATTTGGCGGCGCACATTGTCGGCCACACTGAGCCCGGCAAGGGCGGCGTCATGGGGCTCGAAGCCTACCTTGATCAAACGGGCGCCGCGGCGCCGCTGGTGACCTCCATTGACGTGCGCGCGCAGCAAGCCCTTGAGCGCGAGCTTGATGCGGCGATCAAGAAGTTTCACGCCAAAGCCGGTTGGGCTGGCGTCATGGATGTGACCACGGGAGAGGTGATCGCGCTGGCGAGCCTGCCCGATTTTGACCCCAACGCGCCGGGCGCCGTCGAAGCCGATTGGCGTCGCAATCGCGCCACTTATGACCGTTATGAGCTTGGCTCGGCGTTCAAGGCGATCACGGCGGCGGCGGCGCTTGAGGCCGGCGTCACCCGCGAGGGCGCCACCTATGACGCGCGCGGCAATTACATGGTGGCCGATCGCACCATTCATGATTTCCACGGCGAGAACCGGGTCCTGACTTTGTCTGAAGTTGTTCAGCACTCCTCCAATATCGGCATCGTGCAGGTGGCCGAAGATCTCGGCGTCGCCTCCCAGAAAATGTATCTGGAAGCGCTCGGCTTATTTGATCCGCTGGCGATTGAACTGCCGGAGAACAGATCGCCGGACCTGCCGTGGCAATGGGGGCCGGTTGAAGCGGCGACGGTTTCCTATGGGCACGGCATATCGGTGACGCCCTTGCATCTCCTCAGCGCGTTTTGCGCCGTGGTGAATGGCGGCGCGTATCGGCCGCCCACATTCCTGAAAGTCGACGCCGCCCGGGACGGCGCGCAGGTTTTCTCTCCCGAGACAAGCGCTGTCATGCGCCGGATCTTGCGCCGCGTTCTGACGAACGGCACGGCGAGCTTCGCCGATGTGGAGGGCTATTTTCCCATCGGCAAGACGGCGACCGCCGACAAGCCGGTGCGCGGCGGCTATGATCGCTCAACGCGGATTGCGAGCTTTGTCGGCGCGTTTCCGGGATATGCGCCGCGATACGCGGTGTTGGTTTCGCTCGACGAGCCGCAAGTGATTAAAGAGACCATGGGGTACGCCACCGCCGGGTGGAACGCTGCGCCCACATTTGCGCGCACGGTCGAACGGCTGGCGCCAATCCTCGGCGTTATGGCGGTGAGCGAAAACGAAGCGCTGGCCGCCTTTTTTGAACCGCAACAGGTAACGCAAGCCGGCGACAAGCACGGCGCCGGCGCGGCGATGGACGGCGCACGATGAAACTCTCGCGTCTGACCGGTCAGTCTCATGATCCGGACCCGGAGATTTCCGGACTGGCGGTAGACAGCCGGGCGGTGCGCGACGGCTTTCTCTTCGCCGCGTTACCCGGCGCGCAAGTCGATGGGGCGGACTTTGTGGATCAGGCGATCAAAAACGGCGCGGCCGCGGTTTTGGCCCCGCCGTCGGTGCGCGCCTCCGTCCCGACCGTTCATGATGATCAACCGCGCCGCCGGCTCGCCCATATGGCGGCGCACTTCTACGCCGGCCAGCCGCGCATGATCGCTGGCGTCACCGGCACGAACGGCAAGACGTCGACAGCCCGTTTCGCGGCGCAGCTCTGGCGGCGTCTTGGCGAAAACGCTGGGAGCCTCGGCACGCTTGGCGCTGAGGCGCCGGGCTACGCCAAAACCTTACGGCATACGACGCCTGAGCCCATCGAGCTTCACCAAACGCTCTCTGCAATGGAGGAGGCGGGCGTGACGCACCTCGCCATGGAAGTCTCCAGCCACGCGCTGGCGCAACACCGGGCGGACGGCGTGCGCTTTTCAGTGGCGGCGTTCACGAACCTCACCCAGGACCATCTGGATTTCCACGACACATACGACGATTATTTCTCAGCAAAAAAACGTCTGTTTACAGATTTGCTGGCCGCTGATGGCGTCGCCGTTATCAATGCCGACGGAGAAGGCGCGAGCGACGTCGCCGCGTGCGCCGAGGCGAGGGGCGTGCGCACGATAACAAGCGGCGCCGCGGGCGTTGATCTTCGATTGACAACCTGCGCGCCGACGCCGGACGGGTTACGGCTTCGCATCCATTCAGGCGGCGCGAACTTCGAGGCGGATTTGCCATTGATCGGCGCGTTTCAGGCGGAAAACGCGCTTCTCGCTGCGGCGATTGTGATGGCGAGCGGCGAGCCGGCGGATCGCGTGCTGCCGGCGCTGGGCAATCTTGAAGGCGCGCCCGGCCGCATGGAACGCGTCGCCGAGGCGCGCGGCGGGGCGATATACGTGGATTACGCCCATACGCCCGACGCTGTGGCGACGGCGATCAAAGCGATTAAACCGCATACGGATGGGCGCCTGATCGTCATCATCGGCGCTGGCGGCGACCGCGACAAGGAAAAGCGCCCGCTCATGGGCCAAGCCGCGACGACGGCGGATACAGTGATCGTGACAGACGATAATCCGCGCCACGAGAACCCGGCGGCGATCCGCGCCGCCGTTCTGCGCGGCGCGCCGGGCGCCGTTGAAATTGGAGATCGTGCGGAGGCCATTGCGCATGGGGTTGCGATGGTCGCCGCAGGCGACGTTCTGTTGATCGCCGGCAAGGGCCACGAGACAGGACAAATCATCGGGGACAAAACGCTGGCGTTTAACGACGGGGATGTTGCGCGCGAGGCGGCGGGTCGTCTCTCTTAGGCGGGGTATGGAAGGAGTAGAAGCGATGAGCGAAGGTTTATGGACCGCTTATGAGGCCGCCGCCGCCACGGGTGGCGCTTTGTGCGCGCGCGGCGGCGATCCGGATCGTTGGTTTGCGGAGGAATGGGCCGCGAGCGGCGTTTCGATCGACACCCGCACGATCAAGCCGGGCGAGCTCTTTGTGGCGTTGAAGGACGCCCGCGACGGCCACGAATTTCTGCAGAGCGCGTTTGACAAAGGCGCGTCGGCGGCGCTCGTGGCGCGCGCGCCGGAAGATGCGCCCGACGGCGCGCCGCTGCTTCTCGTGCACGATACGCTGGAAGGCCTGCGCGATCTGGCGGCGGCGGCGCGCCTGCGCAATTTCGGCAAACGCATCGGCGTCACCGGCAGCGTCGGTAAAACCACCGTCAAAGAAATGCTGCGCACGGCGCTCGCGGTCGGCGGGGAAGTCCATGCGGCGGATAAAAGCTTCAACAATCACTGGGGCGTGCCGCTGACCCTTGCGGCGTTGCCCATGCGCGCGGACTATGGTGTCTTCGAAATCGGCATGAACCATGCGGGCGAGATCACGCCGCTTTCGCAATTGGTTGCGCCGCATGTGGCGATCATCACCACGGTTGCGGCGGCGCATCTCGAATTCTTCGATAGCGTGGAGATGATCGCTGAGGCGAAGGCGGAAATTTTCGCGGGCGTGGTGCGCGGCGGCGCGGCCGTTCTCCCGATCGACAATGAACATTTTCCGATCCTGCGCCAGCGCGCGGAAGAGGCCGGCATTTCAAAATTGCTCACCTTCGGAGAAAGCGCCGACGCCGACGTGCGGCTCAACACCTACGAGGAATCACCCGGCGGCGCGCGCATCACCGCCGCGCTGTTCGACCGGGAAATTTCTTATGCGCTCGGCGCGCCGGGCAAGCACCATGCGGTCAATTCGCTAGCGGTGTTGGCGGCGTGCGCGGCGGCGGGCGCCGATGTGGACGCAGCAGCCGGGGCGCTCAAAGATCACGGCGCCGGGGCGGGGCGCGGCGCGCGCCAGGAAATTTCAATCGACGACGGGTCGATTACGCTGATCGACGAGAGCTACAACGCCAACCCCACCTCGATGGCGGCGGCGATCGCGCTTCTCGGCGCGGCGCGCCCGCGCGGGACCGGCCGCCGGATCGCGCTCCTCGGCGACATGCTGGAATTAGGGCCGGACGCGCCGAAATTTCACGCAGACCTCGCGCCCCATCTTATCGACGCCGGGGTCGATCGGCTCTACGTTTCAGGCGGTTTCATGCGCCATCTCCATGATGCAGCGCCAGCGGCGATGCGCGCGGGCGCAGGCGAAACGCTCGACGCGGTCGCGTCGGCGATCCTGGGCGAGTTGCAGGATGGCGACGTCCTTCTCGTGAAGGGGTCCAACGCGTCCGGCGTCAGCGCGCTGATCGGCATGCTGGAGCGTGCAAGCCTTGAAAAGAAGCGCAAAACGGGGTGAGTGTCGCCGGATAATAACTCAGAAAAGACCTGTATATTATGCTCTATCATTTACTTACGCCGTTGGCTGAGGATTTTCAGCTTTTCAACGTGTTTCGTTACCTGACCTTCAGGACGGGCGGCGCGGTGATGACAGCGTTGATTATCTCTTTTTTGCTCGGGCCCTCGCTGATCCGCTGGATGCGGCGCAAGCAGGGGCGCGGTCAGCCGATCCGTGATGACGGGCCGCAAAGTCACATTATCGAAAAAGCAGGCACGCCGACCATGGGCGGGGTCCTGATCCTGTTATCGCTTACCGTCGCGACGTTTCTCTGGGCGCGCCTCGACAATCCTTATGTGTGGATCGTCATCGGCGTCACGCTCGGCTTCGGCGCGCTCGGCTTCATCGATGATTATCTGAAAGTCACCAAACAGAATACGAGCGGCGTCATCGGCAGTTTCAAACTGATCTTCCAGTTCGCGCTCGCGCTGGTGGCGGGCTATGCCTGTATGCGCACGCTCGGCGCGGCGCCCGATGCAACGCCCGGCATGGCGAGTTCGGTGCCGGTGCCGTTCTTCAAGAATTTTGCAATTCCCCTCGGCTTCATGTTTGTGCCGTTCGCTGCCTTCGTGATCGTCGGCGCCTCCAACACAGTGAACTTAACTGACGGCCTCGACGGTCTTGCAACCGTGCCGGTAATGATCGCGGCGGCCACTTATATGTTGATCGCCTATCTCGTCGGCCGCGCCGACTTCGCCGATTACCTTCAGGTGATTTACGTGCCGGGCGTCGGGGAGCTTGCCATTATTTGCGGGGCGATCATCGGGGCCGGGCTTGGCTTTTTATGGTACAATGCGCCGCCCGCGGCGATCTTCATGGGCGATACGGGCTCGCTCGCGCTCGGCGGCGCTATCGGGTCAATTGCCGTGGCCGCCAAACATGAGATTGTGTTGGCGATCGTTGGCGGACTTTTCGTGCTCGAAGGATTGTCGGTGATGATCCAGATCGCCTCGTTCAAATTGTTCGGCAAGCGCGTGTTTCGAATGGCGCCGATCCATCACCATTTCGAACAGCTCGGCTGGAAGGAATCGACCATCGTTATTCGCTTCTGGATCGTTGCGGTGATCCTTGCGCTGATTGGTCTTGCGACATTGAAGCTGCGGTAAACAAACGGGACAGGAACAGGCGTTATGATCCATTTGCCGGATCTTAAAAATAAAAAGACCGCCGTTTTTGGACTCGGCGCCACAGGGCTCGCCGCCGCTGAGGCGCTGGTGGCGTCCGGCGCGCAGGTCTTTACCTGGGATGAAAATTCCGCCGCCCGCGAGAAGACGAAGAACACTGCTTACGCCGCTGATCATCCGAAAAACTGGCCGTGGGCGGAGCTTCAGTTTCTGTGCCTGAGCCCCGGCATTCCTCTGACATTTCCCAAACCCCACCCGATTGTGCGCAAAGCACGCTCGGCGAAGGTGAAAATTCTCGGCGATCTGGAGCTGTTCGCCATGGCGGTGAACGCGACGCCGGAAAAGGACCGTCCCAAGATCGTCGCCATCACGGGCTCGAACGGCAAATCAACCTGCACGGCGCTTATTACTCATATTCTCGCCGAGACCGGCCGCGACGTCTTCATGGGCGGCAATATCGGCAATCCGCTCCTGGCGATGCCGCCTTTCGATCGCGAGCGCATCTATGTATTGGAGCTGTCGTCGTTTCAGCTTGATCTCGCCGCCTCGCTGCGCGCGAATATCGCGACCTTGCTGAACGTATCGCCGGACCATCTTGACCGTCATGGCGACATGGCGCGCTATCTCGCCGCAAAGCAGCGCATTTTTTATAATCAGACAGCGGAAGACACGGCGATTATCGGCGTCGATGACGCGCATTGTCAGGGTGTTTGCGCCATTCTGTCGGGCCGGCGCAACGCGAAAGTGGTGCCGGTATCGACTGAGGGCGCGCTCGGTCACGGGGTCTACACGCTGGACGGGCGGCTCTTTTATAATATGGCGCAAAAAAGCGGCGAGGCGGGCGCAATCAACCACATCGCAACGCTGCGCGGCGCGCACAATTGGCAAAACGCCGGCGCGGCGCTTGCGGCCGTCATTGAACTCGGCGTCGCGCCCTCAGTGGCCGTCAAAGCGATGGAGCGGTTTGAAGGGCTCGCCCACCGTCTTGAGATTATAACGCGCATCGGCGACGTCACTTTCGTCAATGATTCCAAAGCGACCAATGCTGAGGCCGCCGCGAGCGCTTTATCCGCCTATGACGATATTTTCTGGATCGCGGGCGGCCAACCCAAAGAGGGCGGCGTTGAAGCGCTGCGCCCTTTGATGAACCGCGTGCGCGGCGCCTATCTGATCGGAAACGGCGCGGAGACATTCGAAGCGCAATTGGCCGGCGCGGCCCCCTGCGTTCAGTGCGGCAATCTTGCGGCGGCGGTCTCGCGCGCCTCGCGCGACGCGCGCCAGAGCGGCCTCAAGGCGCCTGTTGTTCTCCTGTCGCCGGCGGCGGCGTCCTACGACCAATTCAAAAATTTCGAAGATCGCGGCGAGACTTTTCGGCGGCTCGTGATGGATGAGGCCGCCGCCGCGGAAGAGGCGCCGACGGAAAAGAACGGAGCGGCCGCATGAAGACGCTGTCGCGCCTTGACCGATCGCCGTTAGCGCAATGGTGGTGGTCCATCGACAGGGTGAGCCTGATGTTGCTCGGCGGCATTGTCCTCATCGGTTTTGTGATGTTGCTGGCGGCGGGGCCGTCGGCGGCGACGCGGTTGCGGATACCGAGCGAGTTTCATTTTCCCCTTCGCCAGATGCTTTTTCTGGGACCGGCGCTCATTGTTATGATCGCCGTTTCAATGTTATCGCCGCTGCAGGCGAGGCGCGTCGGCGTCTTTGTGTTTGCGGGCGCGTTATTGCTGATGGCGACGGCGCTTCTAGCTGGGCCTGAGATTAACGGCGCCAAGCGATGGCTGACGTTCGGTTCGTTTTCTCTTCAGCCATCGGAATTTTTAAAGCCGGGGTTCATTGTCGCCGCCGCCTGGATGTTGGCGGAAGGCGCGCGCAATCCGTCATTTCCGGGGGCGGTGATCGCCATGGCGCTTTATTTCCTCTGCGCCGGGCTCATGGTCGCGCAGCCGGATTTCGGGCAGGCGGCGTTGATTACCGCGATCTGGATGGTGATGTTTTTCATCGCGGGATGGAGCTGGCTCTGGATCGTCGGGATCGGCGGCGTCGGGATCGGCTCGATCATGGCCGGCTACGCGTTCTCACCGCACCTCGCGCGCCGGATCGACGGCTTTTTAAACCCTGAGACCAGCGAAACCTATCAGGTCGACAAAGCCCTGCAGGCCATTCAGAACGGCGGCGTATTCGGCAAAGGCGTTGATGGACCGAGCGTCAAACATCAACTGCCCGATGCGCACACGGACTTTATCTTCGCCGTCGGGGCGGAGGAATTCGGCGTCCTCTTTTGTCTCGTCATCCTCGGCTTATTCGCGGTGCTGGTCGTGCGGCTTTATTTTCGCGCCTCGCGGCTTAACAGCCTGTTCGCGCAATGCGCCGTTTGCGGCCTGACGGCGATGGTGGGCCTGCAGAGTTTTATCAATATTGGCGTTAATCTGCGGGCGCTGCCGGCGAAAGGCATGACGCTGCCGTTTATTTCCTATGGCGGATCGTCGCTTCTGGCGATGGGCCTGTCGCTGGGGCTGGTTCTCGCCCTGACCCGCACGCCGGGCGCCGCGTGGCGGCGCAAGGAAATTATGCCGTGACGGGGCCGGGCGATGGCGCGCTGATCGCGCTCGCCGCTGGGGGCACGGGCGGACACATGTTTCCGGCTGAAGCGTTGGCGCAGGAGTTGCGCCGCCGGGGACGGCGCATCCTCCTTGTCACTGACGAACGCGGCGCGCGCTATGCGCAAAACTTCCCTGAAGACGACCGCATTCTGATCTCCGCGGCAAGCCCCTCAATCGGCGGCGTTGTGGCGAAGGCGATCGCCGCCGTTTCAATCGCCGGCGGGCTGTTCAAGGCGCTTGCCGAATTTAAAAAACGCGACGTCACCGCCGCTGTCGGGTTTGGCGGCTATCCGTCGTTCATCGGCGCCAAGGCCGCCGCCATGATGAGAATTCCTTACGGTGTGCACGAACAAAATGGCGTTCTGGGGCGCGCCAACCGCCAGCTTGCGGGTTCGGCGAGATTCACAGCGCACGCCTTTTCGGTGTTGGAGAAGGCTCCGGCGCGCGCGAACCTGATTGAAGTGGGCAACCCCGTGCGCGATGCGGTCAAGGCGGCCGCTGAAACGCCTTACCCGGCGATCAGCGACGACAGCGTTCTCAACATCCTGATTTTTGGCGGCAGCCAGGGCGCATCGCTCTTTTCCGGCGCACCGCCAAACGTCATCGCAGCGTTGCCGGAGCCGATCCGCGCGCGCCTTCACGTCACCCATCAGGCGCGGGAAGGCGAAGCGGACGCAGTGCGGGCGATCTATAAGGAAGCGGGCGTCGCCCAAGAGGTCGCGCCCTTTTTCACTGATCTTCCAGCGCGGATTGCGGCTGCGCATCTGGTGATGGCGCGGGCCGGCGCCTCTACGGTGACGGAGCTGTCGCTGATCGGCCGCCCCTCAATCTTGACGCCGCTCGCGATCGCCATGGACGATCATCAGACGGGCAATGCGCGTGTTCTTTCTGAGGCGGGCGGCGCCATTGTCTTGCCTGAAAAAGAATTCACTGAAGAAGCGCTGAAAGCTGCGCTAACGCCATTGCTGGCCGAGCCTGCGCGCCTTACCGAGATGGCGGCGCGCGCCAAAGGCCGGGTGCGGGAAGGCGCGGCGGCGGCGCTCGCCGATCTGGTGGAAGGGATTGCGCGGCGGTAAAGCTGCGGAGACGACTATGAGTGAAACGCGTAAGATAAAAATCAATCTGCCGTTCGGCGCTGGCGTTGTCCATTTCGTTGGCATCGGCGGCATCGGCATGTCGGGCATTGCGTCCGTGATGCACAATCTCGGCTACGAAGTGCGCGGATCGGACGTCGCGGACGGGCCGAACGTGCAAACGTTGCGCGACAAGGGCATCGCCGTCTCTATTGGTCATGACCCGGAGAATGTGAAGGGCGCCGAAGCGGTGATCGTCTCGACGGCGATCAGAAGCGACAATCCGGAAGTGCGCGCGGCGCGGGCGCGTCATATTCCTGTGGTCAAGCGGGCGGACATGCTTGCCGAACTGATGCGGCTCAAATGGACGGTTTCCGTTGCGGGCACCCACGGGAAGACCACAACAACGACCATGGTCGCGGCGCTCCTTGATGAGGCGGGGCTCGACCCTACGGTGATCAATGGCGGCGTCATCAACGCCTACGGCGCCAATGCGCGGCTTGGCGAAGGCGACTGGATGGTTGTTGAAGCGGACGAAAGCGACGGCGCGTTTTTGCGTTTGCCGACAACGGTCGCCGTCGTCTCCAATATCGACCCTGAACATCTCGACCATTGGGGCGATTTCGAAACCCTGCGCGAGGCGTTTGACGCTTTCATTGAGAATACGCCCTTCTACGGTTTCGGCGTCGTTTGCCTCGACCACCCGGAAGTCCAAGCCCTCGTCGGGCGCGTCACCGATCGCAAGCTCATCACCTATGGCTCTAATCCGCAGGCGGACGTTCGCGCTGAAAATATTACTTACGAAGAGGGGCTCGCCAAGTACGATATCGTCTTTCGCGAGCGCGGCGCCGAGCAATCGCGTATCGCCGATGTGCGCCTGCCGATGCCGGGTATCCACAATGTGCTGAATTCGCTCGCCGCCGCGATCGTCGCGAAAAAGCTCGGCGCGAGCGACAAGGCGATCAGAGACGGATTTGCCAAATTCGAGGGCGTTAAACGCCGCTTCACAAAAGTGGGCGAGTGGAACGGCGCAACGCTGATCGACGATTACGGCCACCATCCGGTGGAGATCGCCGCAGTCCTGCGCGCGGCGCGCTCTGTCGCCAAGGGCAAGATCATCGCCGTCGTTCAACCGCACCGCTATTCGCGCCTGCAAAGTCTCTTCGATGAATTCTGCGCGTGTCTTAATGAGGCGGACATCGCTTACATCACGGATGTTTACGCCGCGGGTGAGGCGCCCATCGACGGCGTTGATCGCGACAGCTTTGTGGCGGGCGCGGAAAGCCATGGCCACAAGGATGTGCGTGCGCTGAAGAGTTTCGACCAATTGCCGGCGTTGCTCACGAAGGACATTGAGCCGGGCGATTATGTGGTGATGCTCGGCGCGGGCGATATCACCAAACACGCGGCGGCGCTTGCGAGCGCTCTTGAAAAAGCGGGCGGTAAGCGATGAGCGTCGCACTCGCTGACCTTCCCGAGGTGCGCGGTCGCTATACGGAGAATTTCGATCTCTCGGCGATCACCTGGTTTCGCGTGGGCGGCCCTGCGGACATTTTGTTCACGCCCGCCGACGAAGACGATCTGGCGGCGTTCCTGAAAGCGCTCGATCCGTCCGTACCGGTCTTTCCCATGGGGGTGGGCTCCAACCTGCTCGTCAGGGACGGGGGCGTACGCGGCGTTGTGATCCGGCTGGCGGCCCCGTTTAACAAAATCGAGGTGGATGGGCTGACCGTGCGCGCTGGGGCCGGCGCGCTCGATGCGCAGGTGGCCAAGCGCGCCGCGGCGGCGGGCGTTGCAGGCCTTGAATTTTACCGCGGCGTGCCCGGCACGATCGGCGGCGCCCTTCGCATGAATGCGGGCGCTTATGGCGGCGAGACCAAAGATATTCTCGTGGAGGCGGTCGCCTATAGTCGGCGCGGCGACCGTATCGTTTTCTCCAACGAAGAGATGAAATTTGACTATCGCCATTGCGGCGCCGGGGACGACATCATTTTCACCCAAGCGCTCTTTCGCGGGCATAGAGACGACCCGCAGGCGATCGAGGCGCGCATGGCGGAGATCATGCGCCGCCGGGAAGAAAGCCAGCCGATCAAAGAACGCACCGGCGGGTCGACCTTCGCCAATCCGGATCTTGCTTTGTCAGGCGGTCGCAAATCATGGCAGTTGATCGATGAAGTCGGCGGGCGCGGCCGCATCGTCGGCGATGCGCAAGTCTCGGAGCGCCACTGCAACTTCATGATCAATCGCGGCGCGGCGACGGCGAAGGACCTTGAAGAGCTGGTGGAGTCGCTGCGCGAAGATGTGAAACGGGAAACGGGCGTTGAGTTGCGCTGGGAGATAAAGAGGGTTGGAAGTAGGGATTAGGGATTGCGGATTAGGGATTAGAATGCGGGATGTCGGACATACAATCTTATCGGGACCTTTTGGTCTGGCTGCGGGCGATGGAGTTGGTCGAGGCTGTTTACGCCTTGGTCAAAAAGTTTCCGAAGGCGGAGGAAACTGGCCGAATGCTCAACGCCCTGCACCGGAAACTCACTTAACGAATATGTCCCTAGTCCCTAATCCCCAATCCCTAACACCTAACAGCAGGACGCCAACGACATGACCCGCCGCTACAAACGCATCGCGGTCCTGAAGGGCGGCTGGTCGCCCGAGCGCGAGGTGTCGCTTTCGTCCGGCGCCGAGGCCGCGAAAGCGCTCGTTGAAGCGGGTTATGACGCTGTTGAAATTGACGCCGGTCATAACCTTGCTGAGCAATTGACGGAGGCGAAACCGGACGCCGTCTTTAACGCCCTCCATGGTAAGTGGGGCGAGGACGGCTGCGTGCAGGGCCTTCTTGAAGTGATGGAACTTCCGTACACCCACTCCGGCGTCCTCGCCTCATCCCTCGCCATGGATAAGCAGCGCGCCAAAGCGGTCTTCGAAGAGGCGGGAATTCCGGCGCCGCCCGGCAGAATCGTCTCGCGTGAGGAAGCGGCGCGCGGGCGCGTCCTGGAGGCGCCCTATGTGGTCAAACCGAACGATCAGGGCTCGTCCGTGGGCGTCTATGTGGTCCGCGAGGGCGACAACCGCCCGCCCGAAGCCTTGCTCGATCCGAAATGGAATCTCGGGGAAGAAGTGCTCGTTGAAAAGTTCATCCCCGGCCGCGAGCTGACGGTGGCGGTCATGGGCGGCAAGGCGCTTTGCGTCACGGAAATTCTGCCGGCGACGGACTTTTACGATTACGAAGCCAAATACGCGGACGGCGGCTCGCGCCATGTGCTTCCCGCCGATATCCCGGACGCCGTCACCGAGCGCGCGGTTGATCTGGCGCGCCGCGCCCATAATTGCCTGGGCTGCCAGGGTCTGTCGCGTGCGGATTTTCGATTTGACGAAGGCGCGGCCGGCGAAATGCTCTATTGTCTTGAAGTGAACACCCAACCGGGTTTAACGCCGACATCACTGGCGCCGGAACAGGCCGCCCATCTCGGCATGTCGTTCCCTGAACTGTGCGCCTGGATCGTGGAGGACGCCTCATGCCTGCGGTGAAAAAGAAAAAGGCCAAAGCGAAAACGAAAAAGCGCAAGTCGGCGCGGCGCGGCCCGTCGATTATCGAACGGCTTGTCCTGCGGGTGCGTGAATATACGCTGGCCGCCACGGCGGGCGCGTTCGTGATCGTCGCAGGGATTGTGTTCGTCCTCTGGTCCGGCGGCTATGTGGGCATGATGGCCGAACGCCTGGACCGGACGGTCAGCGCAAGTTTTGTGGCCGCCGGTCTCGATATCCGCCGCGTAACGATGATGGGGCGTGATGAAACGGATCTCGCCGACGTGGAGGATGCGGTGGGTCCTGTGATCGGCGCGTCGATGGCGCATCTCGATCTCGACGCCATGCGCGCACGGATTGAAAATATCGGCTGGGTGCGGTCGGCGGCGGTGAACCGGCTGTGGCCGAACACGGTTCATGTGTCGATCCGCGAACGCGAGCCGGCGGCGGTTTGGCAACTCTCCGGCAAACTTCATCTGATTGACGACAGCGGCGCCGTCATCCGTCAGGTGGGCGCGTACGAATATTCGTCGCTGCCGCTCATCGTCGGCGCGGGCGCCCCGGAGGCGGTCGCCGATATTCTTCAGGCGCTTCAATCGCAGCCCGAGCTAAAGAAAATGACGGCGGCGCTCGTGCGCGTCGGCGAGCGGCGCTGGAACATGCGGCTGCACAATAAGATGGACATCAAGCTGCCGGAGAAAGGGATCGGCGACGCGCTCGAAGCGTTATCGATCATGCACGCGTCCCAAGGCACGCTTGACCAGAATATCGAATATATCGACCTTCGCGATTCTGAACGCGTGATCGTGCGCCCACGGAAAGGTCCCGAGGCGGCGGACGCGCCCGCAGCGAATTAGAAAACCAAAGTGTGATGTGAACCGGCCTATGGTCTACGCAAAATCAGCTTCGGCGAAACCGTCCAAGCGGCGTCTTGCGGCGGCGATCGATTTGGGCGCCTCCAAGGTCGCCTGCCTGATTGCGGCGATCGATGAAAATGACGAGACCGAAATTATCGGCGTCGGCCAGCAGGGGATCGTCTTGCGCGATGCGCGCCGCGACACCGCCGCTGCGTCCGAGACGGCGCTACGCGCCGCGGTCGATGCGGCCGAACGCATGGCGGGAAGCCGCATCCATAAGGCTGTTTTCGCCGCGCCCGGACGGCAATTGCTCGCGCGGCGCATTGGCGTCGATCTCGACCTCGCGGGCGGGGCGGTGACGCGCGAAGATGTGCGCGACTGCCTCGATCAGGGCGTGCGGCTCGCGGCATGCGACGGCGCGCGCGCGTTACATGCGTTGCCGGTGGCGTTTTCTGTAGACGGGGAGGAGGCGGGCTCCAACCCATGCGGTCTTATGGGCGGCGCCCTGACGACGCAAATGCTCGGCGTGAGCGTGCGCGAGAGTTGCGACGCCAACATTCGCGCACTGGCGGCGCGATGCGATCTTGCAGTCGAGCGCCTGATCGCTGCGCCGTTCGCCGCGTCGCAAACTGTTCTCGTAGACGACGAAAAAGATCTCGGCTGCCTTATGGTCGATATCGGCGCGCGCACAACAGATTTCGCCGTGTTCGAGGACGGCGCGCTGGTCGCATGCGGCGGGGTTAAGCTTGGCGGCGAACACATCACCCGCGACATCGCACAAATCTTCGGCGGACCGATCGCTGACGCAGAACGCATGAAGACCCTGCACGGCTCGGCTTTACCTGGCGCCGGCGACGATCATCGGTTTGCGGAATTAACGCAGCTCGGCCAGGCTCATGAGACGGCCCGCGTCACAAAGTCTGAACTGACAGCGGTCATCGCCCCGCGGCTCGAAGAAATCCTGTCGCTGACGTTTGAAGCGGCTGTTCACGCGGTGGGCCGCCAGTCCTCGGCCGGGTTACGGCGCGCAGTGTTGACCGGCGGCGGCAGTTTGTTAACTGGCGCGCGCGAAACCGCCGAGCGGGTCTTTGGCGTTAAGGCGCGGCTCGGCCGGCCGACGGCGCTTAACGGCGCGCCCGACGCGGCGACGGCGCCGCAATTTTCCGTCTGCGTCGGCGCCTTGCAGCAGGCGGCGCAGCCGCAAGAGGGCTGGCTTCAAAGCGGTGAGGAAGACTACTTCCGTCGCGATCAGGCGCATGCGTCAGGGGGCGGTTTGTGGGGCGGCGTCGCCAAGTGGATGCGCGCGAATTTTTAGCAAACGTTAAGGCGGCGTTAACCTTTTGGTAAGGCTTCTGAACGATTCTTTAACGCGAAAATTAACCATTATCGGGCGGGAAAACCGGAGCAAAAAATGCCACTAAATCTAAGCGTGCCGGAAATGACTGAGTTGAAACCACGGATTTCCGTCATCGGCGTCGGCGGCGCAGGCGGCAATGCGGTCAATAATATGATCGAGAGCGCCCTTGAGGGGGTCGAATTCATCGTCGCGAACACCGACGCGCAAGCCCTCGGTCTTTCCAAGGCGGAAAAGCGCATCCAGCTTGGCGTTAATACGACCCAAGGGCTGGGCGCCGGCTCGCTGCCCGATGTCGGGCGCGCGGCCGCCGAGGAGTCGCTTGATGAGTTGCTCGAGCATGTGGGCAATTCCAACATGCTGTTCGTCACCGCCGGCATGGGCGGCGGCACCGGAACGGGCGCGGCGCCGGTGATCGCCAAGGCCGCCAAGGAACGCGATATCCTGACGGTCGGCGTCGTAACCAAGCCTTTCCATTTTGAAGGCGCGCGCCGGATGAAGATTGCGTCCGCCGGCATTGAATCGCTTCAGGAACATGTGGACACGCTCCTCATTATTCCGAACCAGAATTTGTTTTCGATCGCCAATGAGCGCACCACCTTCCATGAAGCGTTCGCGCTCGCCGATCAGGTGCTCCATTCGGGCGTGCGGGGCATTACTGATCTGATGGTCATGCCGGGTCTGATCAATCTTGACTTCAACGACGTGCGAACGGTTATGAGCGAGATGGGCAAAGCCATGATGGGCACGGGCGAAGCCTCCGGCGACAAGCGCGCCATCGAGGCGGCGGAAGCGGCGATCTCCAACCCGCTTCTTGACGAGGTCTCCATGAAGGGCGCGCGCGGCGTTCTCATCAACATCACCGGCTCCATGGACATGACCCTGTTCGAGGTGGACGAGGCGGCGAACCGCATCCGTGCGGAAGTTGATCCGGATGCGAATATTATCGTCGGATCGACGTTTAATCAGGATCTCGAAGGCAAAGTCCGCGTTTCTGTCGTGGCGACTGGCATTGATGCGGCGACAGGCGAGATGCGCCCCGCCGAGCCAAAGCCGACGGTCAGCGTCAAGCCATGGCGCCAGCCGGCTGTGGCCGAGCCCGAATTGCCGCCCGCGGCTGTCGCAGCCGCTGCGTCGCCGACGCCGGCGCCGACCAAGACGGCGGCTCCTGCGGTTCCTTCAACGCCGCAACCTGCACTGTCGCAACCTGGGGCGAGCATGCGTGTTTCCGCATCGGCTTCGGGCGTCGCCGGCGCCGCCAATCCGGTGGGCGACGTGCATGAACGGATCAAACGTATGCTGACAGAAGGCGATCAGGGCCTGTCAGTATCGACGCCGCCAAAGCCCGCGGCCGCCCCGAATTTGCGTCCTGCGGAAAGCGCGCGCCCAGCCAGAAACCCGTTCCGTGATGCGCAAGCGATCGGCAAAAATTCCCTCGACGCGGCTGTCGATATGATTAAATCGATCAGCGCGGCCGGTAAGCATGAAGAAGAACCGCTCCGCACGCCGGAGGCGGCGAAGCCCGCGCCGACGATCCATGGCGATCTGTTCGACGATGATGAAGACGGCGAGCTCGAGATTCCGTCTTTCTTGAGGAAAAAGAAAGTCGGCTGACGTC
The DNA here is from genome assembly GCA_038534195.1 of Pseudomonadota bacterium. Classification (GTDB taxonomy): domain Bacteria; phylum Pseudomonadota; class Alphaproteobacteria; order Caulobacterales; family Parvularculaceae; genus JAJFFW01. The sequence continues at coordinate 83,568 of JBCAXE010000002.1, read as the reverse complement.
GTCATTCAGGAATGCGAGGAAAACGCCGCCGCGACGCGGCGTTTTCTCATTTTGGGCGCAATATCGGGTAATAAACCTTTATTTGAGACGCGCCGCCGGCCATTGAATGATGTGGGCGGGGCTCAGGTCCGGGCGAATGTGCGCCGGTGAGATTAATGGGTGCGAGGCGGCGCAAGCCGCAGGATACGATGACAGCGAGGCCGCAGAATACGATCGCCGAACCGGTAACGATGTCAGGTGTCGGCCTGCACACTGGTGAAGAAACGGCGGTTACGGTTTATCCGTCTAGGGAAGATTGCGGCGTGATCTTTCGCCGCCGCGACTTGATCGAAAAGGGGACAGCGCCCGATCACGCGACAATCCCCGCGACCCCGGACGCCGTTAGCGCCGTAACACTCGGTACGACGATCCAGAACACTCACGGGGCCAGCGTTGCGACCATCGAACACCTGATGGCGGCGTTGGCGATTTGCGGCGTCGATCATGTCCTCATTGATGTGAGCGGGCCGGAATTGCCGATCCTCGACGGCAGCGCGCTGCCCTTTCTGGAGGCGTTGGACGCGGCGGGGTCGGTCGACCTTGATGCGCCCGTGGCGCCTGTCGTCTCGATCCCGGCCTTTGAGGCGCGTCTGGAGGATCGCTATATCCGCTTTGAGCCCGCCGACGCGCGGCGGCTCGATGTGGCCATCGACTTTGAAGACGCCGCCATCGGCGCGCAGTCGGTGTCGCTTGATCTGGAGGACCGCCGCGCGTTGCGTCAGCGATTGGCGCCGGCGCGCACCTTCTGCCGGCTGGCGGATGTGGACGCCATGAAGGCGGCCGGGCTCAGCCGGGGCGGCTCCCTAGAAAACGCCATTGTCGTCGATCAGGGACGGATTTTGAACGCCGGGCCGCTGCGCGATCCAAACGAATTCGCGCTTCACAAGGCGCTTGATCTCATCGGCGATCTTCACCTGTTGGGCGCGCCGCTTGCAGGCAAAATCACGGCCTTCAAGCCGGGCCATGATCTCAATACGCGCTTTGCGAAGGCCGCCGCCGCGCGGCGTGAGCGCGCTAACGGGCCTGAGGCTGCCGTGCTAGCGCACGCCGATGGGGGCGTTTGACCCGTTCGCCGGAGCCGACTAGATTGCGGCATCGCGGGCGTTCGCTAACGCTTTAGGAAGAGTAAATGACGTTTTCAGTTCCCTTCAAAATTCTCGTTCTGGCATGCGCCCTGTTTGCGGTGGCCTGTTCTTCGACCGGCCGGAAAAACAAGAAATTCGCTTATGTGGAGCGGCCCGTGGAGCAGCTTTACGCTGAGGCCACGAACAAGCTCGAACGGCGCCGTTTTGAAGAAGCGATCGCGTTCTTCGAAGAGGTCGAGCGCCAGCACCCCTATTCGGCGTGGGCGCGCCGCGCGATGCTGATGAAGGCGTTCGCTTATTATCAAGACAATGAATATGAAAAGACGGTGCAATCGGTCGACCAGTTTATCGCGCTGCATCCGGGGAACAAAGACGCGCCGTATGCGTATTATTTGAAGGCGATGTCTTACTACGAACAAATTCGCGACGTGGGCCGCGATCAGGATTTCACCAATAACGCTGTCGCCTCGTTGAATGATGTCATTCGTCGCTATCCGGCCACCGAATATGCACGCGACGCACGGTTGAAGCTCGACCTGACATTCGACCATCTCGCCGGGAAAGAAATGTATGTGGGCCGTTTTTACGCGCGCCAGAACAAACACATCGCGGCGATCAACCGCTTCAAGTTTGTGATCAACAACTATCAGACAACGACCCATGTGCCCGAAGCATTGCATCGGCTCGTGGAGTCCTACCTTGAGATTGGCGTTGAATCGGAGGCGCGCGCGGCGGCGGCAGTGCTCGGGTACAATTATCCCGGGACGCGCTGGTATGAAGACACTTACGCGGCCTTGAAACGAAATGACCTCGTTGAGAAATGGCAATTGGTGGACGCCAAGCAAAAGGTGCTGCCGCCAGCGGTAAAAAAGACCGAAAACGCGGCGGTAGAGCCTTCGGACGACGATGTTTTAGAGCCGCCGCTTTAGGCGTTAAAGACGCCCGCGTTCTTTTACAATCCAGGCGAATAGGCTAAGGCTAGCGGCGTCTTTTGGGCGTTGCACGCCCGTTCAAACTTGTCGTCTGATTAATGCTCACCGCCTTACACATTCAGGATTTTGTGCTGATCGAGCAGGTGTCGCTGCCGCTCTCCACGGGGCTGACGGCGCTCACCGGCGAGACCGGCGCCGGCAAGTCTATCCTTCTTGATGCGTTGGGACTGGCGATCGGCGGGCGTTCCGAGCGCGGCTCGATCCGTCAGGGGGCGGAGCGCGGCGCGGTGTCCGCAACATTCGAGCCGGGCCCGGCGCATCCCATTTGGCCGCTGCTTGATGAAAACGGTCTCACCGTTGACGATGACCAGATTATCTTGCGGCGCGTTTTAACGCGCGCAGGCAAAAGCCGCGCCTTCGTGAACGACCAGCCGGTAAGCATCGCGCTCTTGAAAAAAGTCGGCGGCGCGCTTCTAGAAATGCATGGCCAGCATGACGGGCAGGGGTTTCTTACCGCCGCGACCCATCGCCATCTGCTCGATGAATTTGGTGGGCTTACTGATGATGTGGCTGCGCTTGGACGGGTCTGGCGTGAATGGCGCAACGCAGAGGAAACGCTCAGCGAGAAGCGCGCCCAGCGCGACAAGGCGTTGTCTGAAGCCGACTATCTTCGTCACGTGACGGAGGAGTTGGCGAGAATAAACCCGGAAGCGGGCGAGGAGGAAGCGCTTGCCGCGCGGCGCAGCGACCTAATCGCGGCGGAAAAGGTTAGCGAGGATCTCGCGGGCGCGGCGGCGCTTTTATCAGAGGGCGGACTTGAAGAAAAACTCGCCGGCAGCGCGCGGCGGTTGGCGCGCGCGAGCGCGGCGTTTCCCGATCAGGAAAACCCGTTGAAGGCGGCGGTCGAAAAGCTCGAGGCGGCGCTTTCGGAAGTGATGGAGGCGCACAGCGCGGTAGAGGATGCGGCGCGGGCGCTTGGCGCGTCGCCGGATGAACTTGAAACCGTTGAGGAGCGTCTCTTCGCGCTGCGCGCCATGGCCCGCAAACATGGCGTCAGCGCAGACAAATTACCGGCCTTCTTCTCGCAGGCGGTTGACGCGCTCGAAGCGCTGGAAGAAGGCGAGGCGGGATTCAGCGCCCTTGAGGCGGCGTGCGCCAAAGCGCAATCGGCGTATCAAAAGGCCGCAAACCGGCTTTCGGCGGCGCGGGCAAAGGCCGCCGAAAAGCTTGACGCGGCGGTCATGAAAGAACTCGCGCCGTTGAAGCTTGGCAAGGCGCAATTCGCCACACAGATCGAAGCGAACGCCGACCGCCCGATGCAGGACGGTGTCGATCAGGTAGAGTTCATGGTGGCCACCAATCCCGGCGCGCCCGCCGGGCCGTTAAAGACAATCGCCTCGGGCGGCGAGCTTTCGCGCTTCGTATTGGCGATGAAGGCGGCGCTTGCGGCGAAGGAAAGCCGTACGGTGATTATTTTCGATGAGGTTGATGCGGGCGTCGGCGGCGCCGTGGCGGATGCGGTCGGTGAGCGCCTTGCGCGTCTTGCCCGCGATGCGCAAGTCCTCGTCGTAACGCACAGCCCGCAAGTGGCGGCGCGCGCTGACTGGCACTGGCGCATTGAAAAGACCCAATCGAAACAGTCCACATCGACGGCCGTGACGGTTCTGTCGCCCGATGAGCGCATCGAAGAAGTGGCGCGCATGCTCTCCGGCGCAACCGTCACCGATGAAGCGCGCGCGGCGGCGCGCTCCCTCGTGGCGCAAGAAACGCCGGCGCCGGCGAGACGGCGCAAGTCCGCATGAGCGCCGCTGCGACCGCTTCCATCCCTGTCAAAAAGCTGACCGCGGACCAGGCCGCCGCGGAGCTTGCCCGGCTCGCTGATTTATTGACGCGCGCCAACACAGCCTATCACAGCGATGATGCGCCGATCATGTCCGACGCGGCCTTCGATGCTGAAATGCGGCGCAACCTTTTGATTGAGCGCGAGTTTCCCAAACTAAAGCGCGACGATAGCCCGAGCCTCCTCGTCGGCGCGCCGCCGTCGCCGAAATTTGAAAAAGTCACGCACGCCAAGGCGATGTTGTCGCTGGACAACGCTTTCTCCGACGACGATGTATCGGATTTCGTTGCGCGCGTGCGCAAGTTTCTTGGGCTTGAGGCGGAGGACGCGGTCGCTTTCACGGCGGAACCGAAGATCGACGGCGCCTCCCTCAGTTTGCGGTACGAAAACGGCCAACTCGTCACCGCGGCGACGCGCGGCAACGGCCGTGTCGGCGAAAACGTCACCGCAAACGTTCTGACCATCAGCGACGTTCCGACGGCGATCAAAGGCGCCCCGGCGGTGCTGGAGGTGCGCGGCGAGGTCTTCATGTCGGGCGAAGACTTTGCAGCGCTCAATCAGCGCCTGACGCGGGAAGCAGAAGAGGCGGGCAAGGAACCGGAAGTATTCGCCAATCCGCGCAATGCGGCTGCGGGCTCGTTACGGCAACTGGACCCCGCGATCACGGCGTCGCGGCCACTAAAGTTTTTCGCCTACGCCTGGGGCGATGTCAGCGATAACTTCGCCGAGACGCAATATGATGCGATCATGCAGTATCAAAAGTGGGACTTCGAAGTCAATCCGCTTACGGAACGGTTCAATGATGTGGACGGCCTGATCGCGCACTATCGCCTCATTGAAGAGAGCCGCGCCACCTTGCCTTATGATATTGACGGCGTGGTCTATAAGGTCGATCGGCTCGACTACCAGGAGCGGCTGGGCTTCGTTTCCAAGGCGCCGCGCTGGGCGGTCGCGCACAAATTCCCGGCGGAAAAAGCAGTCACTGTTCTGGAGGCGATTGATATTCAGGTGGGCCGGACCGGAGCGCTGACGCCGGTCGCGCGCCTGACGCCCGTTACCGTCGGCGGCGTCGTCGTCTCGAACGCCACCTTGCACAATGCCGATGAAATTGAGCGCAAGGATATCCGCATCGGCGATACGGTCGTGATCCAGCGGGCGGGCGACGTCATCCCCCAGGTTACCGAAGTCATCAAGGACAAGCGAAAGAAGGGCGCGCGCAAATATAAATTTCCTGAGCGATGTCCCATATGCGACAGCCACGCGGTTAATGAAATCAATGAAAAGACCGGAAAGGAAGATGTGGTGCGCCGCTGCACCGGCGGCCTTATTTGCGCCGCGCAAGCGGTTGAGCGGCTAAAACACTTTGTCTCGCGCGCCGCGTTCGACATTGACGGATTGGGCTCAAAGCAGATTGAGGCCTTCTTTGAGCAGGGGATCGTGCGCGAGCCTGCGGATATATTCACCATGGAAGCGCGTCAGGAACAGGGCGCTATCGATCTTTATACCTACAAATTGAAAAAGGACGGCGAGCCGGCGCTCAATAACGGCGAACGCCAGCCGACCAATACAAAATCGGTTCAAAACCTCTTTCAATCGATCAATGAGCGACGATCGATTTCTTTGAACCGGTTCATCAACGCGCTCGGTATTCGTCATATTGGTGAGACGAATGCGCGCTTGTTCGCGAGCGCTTATGGTTCGTTTGAGGCGTTTGAAAATGCCGCTCACGCCGCTGCGAATAGGCAAAGCGCGGCCTATGACGAGATGCTCGCTATCGACGGCGTCGGCGCGCTTGTGGCGCAAGGGGTGATCGAGTTTTTCGCCGAGGAGCACAACGCCGAGGCCGTGGCGCGCCTGCGCGATCAAGTGACGCCCCAGGAAATGGCCGCCGCCGCAAGCGACAGTCCGGTCTCCGGCAAGACTGTTGTCTTCACGGGCAAACTTGAGCAAATGACGCGCGACGAAGCGAAGGCGCGCGCGCAAGGTCTTGGCGCTAAAGTCGCCGGGTCCGTCTCAAGTAAAACCGACATCCTGGTGGCGGGCCTCGGCGCAGGGTCGAAGTTAAAGAAGGCCGAGGGGTTGGGCGTCGAAGTGTTATCGGAGGAGGCGTGGCTTGAGCGAATCAAAAACGGATAGCGCGACGAGTTTTGGATTAAGCGCCGCGGGATATGCGCATGCGCGGCGTGGCTATCCGGATGAGATTTTCGATACCATTCTGAACGCCGCGCCTGGCCGGGCGTCGGCGCTGGACCTTGGCGCCGGGTCGGGGCAGGCGACGGGGCCGCTCGCCGCGCGTTTCGATGCCGTGATCGCGGTTGAGCCGGATGCGCGGCTGACGGCTGAGGGAAATTTCCCCGGCAATGTCACTGTGGTGAACGAAGCGGCCGAAGCGGCGGATTTTTCAGACAACAGCTTTAACGCCATCATTTCAGCGACGGCCTTCCATTGGATGGATCAGGCGGGAATATGTGAAGCGGCTGCACGATGGTTGAAACCGGGCGGCATATTCTTTCCCTTCGCCTACGGAACGTTTGATTATCCAGAAGCGATGAAGCCGATGGAAGCAGCGGAGCAGGAAAAATGGACGCCCTATAAGGACCGTCGTCTCCTGGAGAATTATGACTATCCGCCGATCCTTGAGCGGTCGGGCGCTTTTGCGTCGGTGCGGCCCTATGAGATCGTGATGCGCAAAGATTATACGCCGCGCGACGCTGCTTGCCTCATGGCGACGACGTCTTTCGGCTCAGCCTATGCGCGCGATCATGAAGGCGGGGTCGACACTTATATCGAGCGCCTCACCGCTGAAATTGAAACGCTGATGGAGACGGTCGCGATTGGTTTCCCGATCATCGGCGCTATCGGGACGCGCGCTTAGATTATCGAGCGTTCAATTTGAAACGCCCGATAATCTACGTTTTTGAGTGCGCGCGGGACTATGCGAAAAACCGGATTACACTTTTTCGCCCGGCGCTTAAATCGACTTTGTTTCCTGAGCGAGCCACGCCGCGGCGCCGTCCGGCAGGAGCGGCGTCAGAATCTGGCGCACGCGCGCATGGTATTTGTTCAACCAGTGGCGTTCAGCCTCGGTGAGGAGCGCTGCGGTCACCAGATCGAGGCTGATGGGCGCAAGGGTGATGGTTTCAAAACCCATCATCTCCCGCTCACCGCCGTCGATGGGTTCAGGCTTGGTGACGATGATCAAATTCTCGATCCTGATACCGAATTCGCCGGCTTTGTAGAAACCGGGTTCATTGGAAAGGATCATCCCCGGCTTTAGCTCCTGTTCATTGAGCGCTTTGGCGATGCGTTGCGGGCCTTCATGAACGCCGAGAAAGCTGCCGACGCCGTGGCCGGTGCCATGGTCGTAATCGAGCCCCACATCCCAGAGCGGTTTGCGCGCAATCGCGTCCAACTGGTGGCCGGTGGTGCCGGCCGGAAACTTCATGGTCGCCAGTGCGATGTGCCCTTTGAGCACGCGGGTGAAGCGGTCGCGCATTTCGTTGGTCGCAGACCCGATCGGCGCGGTGCGCGTAATATCCGTCGTGCCGTCGGGATACTGGCCGCCGGAGTCAATGAGATAAAGAGAGCCAGGCTCCAGCGGGTGGTTCGTCTCGGTGCTGACCTTATAGTGACAAATGGCGCCATTGGCGCCTGCGGCGGAAATGGAATCAAAACTGATGTCGGCGAGGAGGTCGCTGGCGCGCCGAAATTCTTCAAGTTTCTTGGCCGCCGTGATTTCGTCGATATCGCCGCCCTGCGCTTCTGTCGCGATCCAATAGAGAAACTGCGTGACCGCGGCGCCGTCGCGAATGTGGGCCTCGCGCGCGCCCTGTTGTTCAGTCGCGTTCTTACAGGCGCGGGGCAGCGCGCACGGGTCGGTCATCTCGACGACGGCGGCGCCGGCATCTTTCAATTCCTGAACATATTTCGACGGCGTCAAGGCCGGATCAATAGCGACTTTCTTGCCTTCGCGGCCCAGCTTTTCGAGACGCTCCGCGACGCCGGACTCGGGTCGCAGGTCGACCGCGTCGCCGAGGAATTCCGGCAAGGCGTTGTCGGTTTTCTCCGGCGCGAGGAATAACTCCGCGGTCCCATCCAGATTGACGATCGCGCGGCCGAGGGGCAGGGGCGTGCGCGCCACATCGCCGCCGCGAATATTAAAGAGCCAGGCGACGGAGGGCGGCGCCGTGATTAGAACCGCGTCGGCGCCGGCTTCTTTCAATTGCGTGGCGATTTCATTGCGTTTTTCCGCTGACGCCTTTCCCGCGAACTTCAAATCATGGGGGTTGACGGGCGTCGACGGAATCGCTGGTTGATCCGTCCACGCAGTATCGATGGGGTTCTGCTCGACAGCGACGAGCTCAAACCCGGCTTTTTTTGCAGCTGCCTCCAGTTTGGCGACTCCCGATGTGGGGTGCAGCATCGGATCGTAGCCGATGCGCGCGCCTTTCTTCGCCTTTGCAGTGAGCCAGTCCGAGGGCGTCGTCTCGGTGATGTCTTCGAATTCGAAATGCGCGGCGTCCACCTGTTGGCGCACCTGCAGTGTGTAGCGCCCGTCGGTGAAGATGACGGCGCTGTCCTGAAAGACCAGCGCGGCCCCGGCGGAGCCGGAAAACCCGGACACCCACATCAGCCGTTCGGCGTAATCGGGGATATATTCGTTCTGATACTCGTCGTCATGGGGAACGACGAAACCGTCGAGCTTCAGTTTTGCAAGCTGCGCGCGCAAGAGCGGCAGGTGTTTGCCGGCAAAACTCTTGTCGGAAACGGGCTCATAAGTCTGGAACATAAACGGCGCCTTTTTCTGGGGCCATCAATATCGCGCGTCCGCGCGCCCGTCTCAAGGGGCGAAGGTCATTCGCCGTCGAACATGGCCCGCAAATCCACCGACGAGCGCTCGCCGATGCTCGCCACATGCTCTGAAAGCCACTGGTCGGCGATTTCGCGCCCACGTTTTTTCAGTTCCTGAAGGAACGACCATTCGGTATTGAACTTGCTGGCGACCGAAAGATCCACCAGCGACTTGTCGCTTCGGATCGAATGAATGCGAACGTCGCGCAGCTTGTCGCGGAACTCGTCTTTGATCCATCCATCATCGAGCAATTTGTGCACGAAGCTGATCGCGCGCATCTCCCTGAGGAGAGAGGAGTTAAAACTGATCTCGTTAATACGGTTGTTGATATCGGTGGACGTCGTGGGAATGTTTTCGCGTTCGAGCGGGTTCACATGAATGATCACCACGTCGCTCGCCTCCGCCTCGTAAAAGAACGGAAACAGGACGGGATTGCCCATATAGCCGCCGTCCCAATAATGCTCACCGTCGATCTCGACGGCTTTGAAGATGAAAGGCAGGCACGCTGACGCGAGCACCGCGTCCACGGTGGCGTCCGGCGTCCGGAACACGTGCACCTTGCCGGTGCGCACATTGGTGGCTGACAAATAGAGCCTGGTTTTGGTGCATTGCTGCAGGCGTTCGAAATCAATGCACTCATTAAGGATGTCCTTGAGCGGATTGATATCGAACGGATTGAACTGATAGGGCGATATCGTCCGTGTAAAGATGTCGAACGCTTTATAAGCGAAAGACTCATCGAGATTGTACCAGCCGAACAGCGCTTCAAACGGGTTACGCTGGACCGGGCTGTAGTAGGCGCCCACATTGCTGATGGTGCGCCAAAGCTCGTCGAGCTTCTCGCGCGCGCCATCGCGGCCGTTTAAGTGAATGCCGTAGGCAAGGGCGGCGGCGTTCACCGCCCCGGCGCTCGTTCCGGAGATAGAATCGATCTTCAGAGTCTGCTCGTCGAGGAGCCTGTCGATGACGCCCCACGTCACCGCGCCATGGGCGCCGCCGCCCTGAATGGCGAGATTAATGATCTTCTCATTCGGCTTTGCGGCCCCAGGTCGGGCGGGCGTCGATTGGGCGGCCATCGGTTAGTGCGCCACCCAGCCGCCATCGATCGGCAGCGCCGCGCCGGTGATCGAATTGGCGCCGGATGAACAAAGGAACACGGCGAGATCGGCGATCTCTTCCACTTCGACGAATTTCTTCGTGGGCTGCGGCTCGAGCATGACGTCCCTGATTACCTCTTCTTCCGAAATGCCGCGTTCGCGCGCCGTGTCGGGGATTTGTTTCTCCACCAGCGGCGTTTTCACATAGCCGGGGCAGATGGCGTTGGCGGTGACGCCAAACTCTGCGCCTTCAAGGGCGACGGTTTTCGTCAAGCCGACAATCCCGTGTTTGGCGGTGACGTATGCGGATTTAAATGGGGAGGCCACGAGGCCGTGGGCCGAGGCCACATTGATGATCCGGCCAAAGCCGCGGTCCTTCATCCCCGGCATGACGGCTTTGATTGTATGAAACGCCGACGACATGTTGATCGCGATGATCGCGTCCCACTTTTCTTCCGGAAACTCTTCGATCTTGGTGACGAACTGGATGCCGGCATTGTTGACGATGACGTCCACCTGGCCGAACCGTTCCTGAGCCTCGCTGACCATGGCGCGAATTTGCTCGGGCTTTGTCATGTCTGCGCCATTGTAGGCGACAGTAACGCCGTGATCATTTTCAAGGCTTGCGCGCGTCGCTTCGATTTCGTCAGCGTCGCCGAACCCGTTCATCATGACGTTCATGCCGGCTTTCGCGAAGCCTTCGGCGATCCCGAGGCCGATGCCGCTGGTTGATCCTGTGACGACGGCGTTCAGTGGCTTGGTCATGGGCGCGCTCCTGGGTTTGTGGTGGTGTTGCGCCGCAACATATCAGTGCGGGAGGCGTGCGCAAGCGGTGTCTGACGCGCTCCGCTGAATGTGAGTCCTGGATGGGGTTCCGGCCGGCCTAGGCGCGGCCAGCGGCCCGCCAGTCTCTGAAAACAAGCCGTTCGGCTTCTCCGTCATAGTCGGGCGAGACGGCGTGAAAAAGCAGCGGCGCTAACTCCTCCGGGTGCGGCAGGGTTTGCGGGTCTTCGCCCGGGACGGCTTGCGCGCGCATCGCCGTGCGCATGGCGCCGGGATCGATGATCGCGACGCGCACATTCGTGATTTTATTTTCAAGCGCGTATGTGCGCGCCAGCATTTCGAGCGCCGCTTTTGAGGCGGCGTAGGCGCCCCAGAAAGGTCTCGCTTCCGCACCTCCAACGCGCGAGGTAAGGAATATAGCCCGCCCGTGGTCGGCGGTGCGTAGAAGCGGGTCGAGCGTGCGCAAGAGCTGGTAGTTCGCCGTCACATTAGTCTCGAAGACCCGCCGCCAGATTTTCGGCGAGATGTCAGTGATCGGCGCCAGTTCGCCAAGGTCGCCCGCGTTGGCGAGCAGAATATCGAGCTTGCCGAAGCGCGACAGCAGTGCCGGGCCCAACTGTTCGATGGCTGCGTCGTCGGTGATATCCGCCGGGATGAGGGAGGCGTTCCCGCCAACAGCGCGAATGGCGTCATCGAGCTCTTCGAGCCCGCCGGCCGTGCGCGCGAGCGCCAATACATGCGCGCCGGCCTCGGCCAGTTTCAGCGCCATCGAATAGCCGATGCCGCGCGAGGCGCCGGTCACGAGCGCCAGTTTTCCAGAAAGGTCCGGGACAGTGAAATCGGTCATGACAAGCGTGCTAAGCCGGATGGCCGATCATCGCAAGCGGGCTACTTGTCCGGCAGGGGGATATATTCCGTCTCATCCGGCGGCAGGGAGAAAACCGACCCTTTAAAGCCGCCGTCGATCGATGACGCCCAGTCGGCCTTCGCCCGGTCGATACGCTCTTGCGATGTGGAGACAAGGTTCCACCAGATATGGCGCTCGCCGAGCGGCGCGCCGCCAAGGAGCATAAGACGGGACCGGGCCGAGGCTGTGATTTCAGGCGCCGCGCCTTCAGCGAAAACGGCCATTGTCTGGCCTTCCATGGGCTCACCGTCGATCGCGAGGGCGCCGTCGAGAAGATAGACCGCCCGGTCTTCATAATCGTCAGGAAGCTGAATAGGCGCCCCCGCGGCCGCCTCGACGCCAAGGTAGAAGATCGGGGAAAATGTCTTGACGGGCGAGGTTTCGCCGAAGGCCGCGCCAGCGATCAACCGATAGTCGGCGCCGTCTTCTGAAAAGAAGGGCAGGCTCGCCTTTGGGTGATGATGGAACGACGGCGCCGTTTCCTGATCGGCGTCCGGCAACGCGACCCAGCTTTGAATGCCGTGCATCTTCTGGCCGCGTTTGCGGGTCTCATCGTCCGTGCGCTCCGAATGAACGATGCCTCGCCCCGCCGTCATCCAGTTGACATCGCCGGGCCGGATGAGCTGGTCGAAGCCGAGATTATCTTTGTGCCGAATTTCTCCGTCGAACAGATAGGTCACGGTCGCAAGGCCGATATGAGGATGCGGGCGCACGTCGATCCCAGTCCCTGGCGAAAACTCAGCGGGACCCATTTCATCAAAGAAGATGAAGGGACCGACCATCCGGTGTTTCACAAATGGCAGAACACGTCCCACGGTGAATCCGCCGAGGTCGCGCGTGCGCGGTTTTATGAGCATTTCAATATTTGTCATTGTGGCTCTGTCATTCAGGCGCCCATCACAAGCTTGCGCGTCGCTTCGCGGATCGTATCTTCTGCCACCTGAATTGCAATATCGTCCGCAGGCCCCATGCCGATAAAGAGCTTCATGCCTTGTTCCAGACTGAATATCTGGAAGACAACCTTGCGCGCCTCAAGATGATCAAGAGACGGATTGCACGCCTTCACAAGGTAAAAAATAAAGCGGCCGATGGGGCGATAGAGATCCCTGATCACTGCCTTTGCTTCTGCTTCGGCGCCCGCATAGCCCCACATCTGAAAGAAGAGGGGGTGGGACTTTTCACTTCCCCGCACATAAAAGCTGACAACTTCAAGCAGGATGTCGATCGGCGCCGGGCCCGCGTTCTTCACATGATGAATGTGCGCTTCCACATAGTCAGCGAGCGCTTCTTTGAGCGTCGCGACAATGAGTTGGTGTTTTGTGGAAAAATAGTAGTTCACATTTCCGACAGTGATATCCGACGCTGCGGCCACCCGGCGGAAGGTTAATCCGGCGTAACCGTCCTCAACAAAGACCGTATGCGCGGCTTCTAGAATCTGTTGGACGGTACGCGCCCCGCGCGGCGAACGACCCTCGGCGAGGCGCATGCTGGGCCGCTCATTCTGTAGGATGTCGAGGTAGTTTTGGATCGTTTCTAATGCGCGATCGTGCTCGGGTCGGGTCATTTTTGGATAACGAATCGGACGCTTCGGATCGGCATAATTTCACTGTCACAAAGCGGTTGACCTGTCTGAACGAGCATACTAGGAAACTACTCGGTTTTGCATATTTGGACACTCGACCTAATCCACGATAGATCGTATTTTCTCACCATCCAATACCTGCCTTTTAAGGTACACGGTTCCCGGGCGTGCGACTACTCTCCCCCAAGGTCGCGCTAACGGGGGAGGCCGCGGCGCTTGCGTCGCGGCCTTTCCGATTTTTGATCCAGCGAAAACAAATCAGTCGTTATTCAGCAGCCGTGAGCCGTTCCGACCCCAGCCATTCGGGTAAGTCGCGCAGCGCCCGCGCGCATAGAGCGCGTTTCTTTGCGCGCCCGCGCTCTTTGCCTTTGAGGCGCCGCCCGTCCTCATCATGGCGCGGCGCTTCGATTTCCGGGAATAGACCAAAATTGACGTTCATCGGTTGAAACGCCGCCTTTGAGCCAGCGCCTTCGGAAAGATGGCCGCCTGTGATGTGGCCCAGCAAGGCGCCGAAGGCTGTGGTCGTCGGCGGAACGCGCGCCGCCTCGTTGCGCGCGTCAGCGGCGGCGAACCGGCCCGCCAGCAGGCCGATCGCGGCGCTTTCAAGATATCCTTCAACACCGGTGATCTGGCCCGCAAAGCGCAGCGCCGGCTTCGATTTGAGGCGCAGCGTTTCGTCCAGCAATTTCGGCGAATTGATGAACGTGTTCCGGTGGATGCCGCCGAGCCGTGCGAACTCCGCCGCCTCCAGCCCCGGGATCATGCGCAGGATCTCTCCTTGTGCGCCGTATTTCAGTTTCGTCTGGAAGCCCACCATATTATAAAGCGTGCCGAGAGCGTTGTCCTGACGCAATTGCACAACGGCGTGGGAGCGCTTTCCGGTGCGCGGATCGGTGAGGCCCACCGGCTTCATCGGACCGAAGCGCAAGGTTTCCCTGCCGCGTTCGGCCATCACTTCCACCGGCAGGCACGCCTCGAAATAGGGCGTTGATTTTTCCCATTCCTTGAAATCGGTTTTCTCACCCGCAAGCAGCGCATCGATAAAGGCGTTGTACTGATCTTCGTCGAGCGGGCAGTTGATATAGTCTGCACCGTCGCCGCCGGGGCCTTTTTTGTCGTAACGGGACTGGAACCACGCCACATCGAAGTTGATGCTGTCCTTGTGGATGATCGGGGCGATGGCGTCGAAAAATGCGAGCGCGTCTTCGCCCGTCTCCTCATGGATCGCGGCCGCCAGCGATGCTGCGGTGAGGGGGCCTGTGGCGATGATGACGTTCGACCAATCCGCCGGCGGCAGACCGCCGACTTCTTCGCGGGCGATTTCGATGCGCGGATGCTCGGACAACGCCTTTGTCACAGCGGCGGAAAACCCGTCGCGGTCGACCGCCAGCGCCCCGCCCGCAGGCACCTTATGAGCGTCCGCAGAGGCCATGATTAATGAGCCGGCCCGGCGCATCTCTTCGTGGAGCAACCCGACGGCGTTGTTTTCCGCGTCGTCCGAGCGAAACGAGTTCGAGCAGACAAGTTCCGCGCAATGGTCCGTCTGGTGGGCCTCGGTCTTGCGGATCGGGCGCATCTCATGGACGCGGACCTGCGCGCCGGCGTTGGCGGCGGTCCAGGCGGCTTCCGACCCGGCGAGGCCGGCGCCGATAATGTGAATAAGGGGCTCTGACATGACGCTGTTATCGGGCGTCAAACGCCGGGCGTAAAGCCGCGCCAGCCCTGAAGTTTCGCCGCAGGCCGGCGTGCGCTTGCGCATTCGCCCCGAGCGGCTAAGCTTTTGCAGGGGAATTTAACCATGGGGCCCGGCGGCGACGATGCGGGCTCTGAAGCTGGCGATTACGACCGGCGCGAGGAACGGGGCGCTCAGGGTGAAGAAACTTGGAATTTTTTCCGTCGCGGGCGAGGCGCTGAATTTCGGCGCGCGGCGCATGGAAACCATCATCCGCGTGGCGTGGCTTCCCCTCGTGCTGATGTTGATCACCAACATGTCCATGGTGTTCCTGCTTTTGTCGTCGGCCAAGGGTGAGCTTATGACGCTCGCCGATGTGAGTTCGTTCCAGAATGCTGAAAAACATGCACTGAATTTAATCAATATGGGGATCGTGACCGGATCGAAACCGGTCTTGACGATCGTCGGCGCCACCGTGTTGATCAATGCGATCCTGGTCAGTTCCTTTATGGCGCCGCTGACGCGTCTCGCTGGCCTTGGCGAACATCCGGCGCCCGGCGTCGTTAAAGCGCCCTTTGGTCTCGACCAGATACGCTATTTGATTTCTGGCCTTATGAGCGTCCTCTTCTTATGCGTCGCTCTGGCGCCGATGCTTTTTGTCAGCTTCAACGTCGTCAATTACATTCAGGCGGCGCTTAGCAAGATTTATACGCGGTTTCCGAACGAAAACAGTTTGCATACGATAGAACTCGCTACCGGCGGCGATGTTCTCCTCGAACGCGGGCAGCAGTGGATTTACAGTCTCGGTGTTCCATTGGCGGCGGCGGCGCCATTCTTTCTCTTATTCTGGGCGCTCCTGGTCTTCCACTTCCGTCCGCAAAACCGGATGAATGCGGGCGCGCCGAATCTCTTATTGCGCGCGCTAGCCATTTTGCTGGTGCTAGCGGTGATGCTCGTCGCTGTCCCGTCGATCCTGCTTGGCGGCGCCGCGCAATTTTCTTCTGAAGGGCTTACTTTCACCGCGATTTACGGCCTCGCCATCGCGATCACCGCTTATGCAGCGTTACGCATCTTTCCCTATCAAGGCGTGGTCGTGAACCGGCGTTCCTTCGCGCCCGCGGGCATGCTCTCGGTGACGCGCGGCTGGAATTTATTCCGCCTCGCGACGGTACTATTGCTCCTTTTCGGGGCGCTCATTCTGATTCAACTGGCGCTTGGCGTCGTAATCGTGCCGGTCATTCTCAGCACGCTGCTCGCGATTTTTAACGCCGTCTCATCCTACACGAAATTGATGTCAGGCGGCGAGGAGGCGACGTGGCTGTTGCCGACGGTGATCTGGATCTGGACTGGCTTCAATATTTTCCTGAACATGTTCTGGGCGTTCTTCACATACGGCGTCTCCGCTGGCCTCGCGGGCCGGCTCTATCGCGAGAGCGAGGCGGGTCTTTAGGGCGCCGGCTATTCTTTCAGCGCCGCTTCGTCCGGCATGCCGACAATATGGAAACCGCCGTCCACATGGTGCGTCTCGCCCGTGCAGGACGCGCCCAAATCCGACAGCAAATAGAGCCCTGCGCCGGCGACGCCGCGCGGGTCCGTGTCATCGCGCAGCGGAGAGGCGGCGCGGTTGAATGAGAACATGTGACGCCCGGAAGAAATGCCGGCGGCGGCGAGCGTTTTGATGGGCCCCGCGGAGATCGCATTGACGCGAATATGTTTCGGACCGAGATCGCGCGCGATATAGCGCGTTGATGCTTCAAGCGCCGCCTTGGCGACCCCCATCACGTTGTAATTCGGGATCGTGCGTTCGCTGCCCAGATACGTGAGTGTGATCATCGAGCCGCCGTTCGGCATAAGCTTCGAGGCGCGGTTGGCCGCGTCGACGAAGGAAAAAGCGGAGACGTCCATGGTGTCCTTGAAGATTTGCCGCGTCGTGTTTTCAACAAATGAGCCTTCAAGGGCGGCTTTGTCGGTGAAGGCGATCGCGTGCACCAAGAAATCCATCGCGCCCCATTTGTCTTCGACGGCCTTGAAGGCCGCGTCCATGGAAGCGTCGTCTGTGACATCGCACGGGATGATGATGTCGGCGCCGAGGCTTTCAGCGAGGGGACGCACGCGCCGCTCCATCGCTTCGTTGACATAGGTGAACGCAAGCTCTGCGCCCTGCGCATGGAGCTGCTGGGCGATGTACCAGGCGATGGAGTTCTTGTTGGCGACGCCCATAACGAGGCCGCGCTTGCCTTTCATCAGATCGCCTGTGGGAAAGTCGCTCATGGAATCACCTTTTTTTGATGCGCCGATCGCGCCCGCCGCTAACCGGCGCCGCTTTGCATGGCCAGAATAATAATGACAGTGAAATAAGCGAGCCAGATTAGCGCGTAAAGTCCGAAGCGGAGGCCGGGCCGCATGGCGAGAAGGCGTTCTTTCAACACCATGCGAAACCACCAGAGACCGGCGAAGGCGATCAGCGCCGCCACCATCGCGAGGCCCAGGGTCTGCGTATCAGGCATCGTCAGCCGTCATAGCGCGCAACGATCAGGCACCCGTTGGTGCCGCCGAACCCAAAGGAGTTGGTGAGGAAGCAGTCGATCTTGGCGTTATCGATACGTTCACGAACGATCGGCAATCCTTCGAATTCCGGATCAAGGTCTTCGATATGCGCTGACTCGGCGATGAACCGCTCTTTCATCATCAAGAGCGAATAGATCGTTTCCTGCGCGCCCGTCGCGCCAAGCGAATGTCCGGTCAGCGATTTCGTTGAGCCGAAGGGCGGGATTTTGTCGCCGAAGGTCTCGCGAATCGCTTCGGTCTCGCGCACGTCGCCGATGGGCGTCGATGTGCCGTGGGTGTTGATATAGTCCACCGGCTGCTTCACGGTCTCAAGGGCGAGGCGCATGCAGCGCACTGCGCCTTCGCCCGAGGGCTGAACCATATCGTAACCGTCTGAGTTCGCCGCATATCCGACGACTTCGCCATAGATCTTCGCGCCGCGCGCTTTGGCGCGCTCCAATTCTTCCAGAACGACGACGCCCGCGCCCCCGGCGATGACGAATCCGTCGCGGTTCTTGTCATAAGCGCGGCTGGCTGTGGCGGGGGTGGTGTCGTTGAACTTGGTGGACATAGCGCCCATGGCGTCGAACATATTCGACATCGTCCAGTCGAGATCCTCGCCGCCGCCTGCGAACATCACATCCTGTTTGCCCCATTGGATTTGCTCTACCGCCGCACCGATGCAGTGCACCGATGTGGCGCAGGCGGACGAAATCGAATAATTGACGCCCAAAATCTTGAAAGGCACGGCGAGGGTCGCCGAGTTGGTGGACGACATGGCTTTGGGCACCTGGGTCGGGCCGATCTTTTTGGTGCCGCCGGTCTCACGGGTCTTGTCCGCCGCCATGATGATGGTGCTCGTCGATGGACCACCCGATCCCATGATGATGCCTGTCATCGGGTGAGAGATTTCGTCTTCGCTAAGGCGCGCATCAGCGATCGCCTCTTGCATGGCGATATAATTCCACGCGGCGCCTTCGCCCATGAAGCGGCGGGTCTTGCGGTCGAGCGCTTCTTCAACGTTCACCTTTGGCGCGGCGGAAACCTGGCAGCGAAACCCGTGTTCGGCGAATTCTTCGCTGAAGGCGACGCCTGACGTCGCGTTTTTCAACGATTGAGTGACCTCCGAAGCGTTCGCTCCGATCGAGGACACAATCCCCATGCCTGTGATTGCAACACGTCTCATCTGTGTCTTTAATCCTCTTTGCGTTCGACCTTAGCCCGTGAGGCCGGCCGCCAGCTGTTCACGCGAGAACAGGCCGACGCGCAAGTCTTTCGCGTGATAGATTTCCTTTCCGTCTACGGACATTCTTCCATCCGCGATCCCAAGGATAAGAGGCTTGCGCATCATACGGCGGATATCGATCTCGTAGCGGACAAGCTTTGCCTCGGGCAGAACCATGCCTGCGAACTTCACTTCCTTTGCGCCGAGCGCGCGTCCATGGCCGGGATTGCCCGACCAGGTGAGGTAAAATCCGACTAATTGCCATAACGCGTCGAGACCGAGACAGCCAGGCATCACGGGGTCGCCGGGGAAATGGCAATCGAAAAACCACAGGTTCGGGCTGATATCGAGTTCAGCGACGATGTGGCCTTTATCGTATGCGCCGCCCACATTCGTGATCTCGGTGATGCGATCGAACATCAACATCGGCTCGACCGGCAATTGCGCCGTGCCGGGGCCGCGCAGGCCGTGATAGCCGCACTCTAATAATTCGTCGCGGGAAAAACTGTTCTTGTCCGTCATGCGCCCGTGTCTTCGCTAAGGGGGGTGGAAGAATCTATCGCTTTGGTAAGGGCGCCGCCTGCCGCGGTCAATTGTGCGCGGCAGCGAGCGCGCGCGGTGCGTCATGGCCCCAGAGCGCGTCGCCGGGGACCCAGCCGCGCAGCGAGCCGACCGAGATGCGCACCCAGCCGCCTTTTTCTTTTTCGGTTCTCACGAGCACGGCCCCGGCGATGCGGCCGCGCACTTTTGCGTCCATGTGCGGCCGGCTCAGAATATTGATCTCGCGGGTCGAGAAGGCGTGGCTTTGCGCCTTCAGAACTGTCTTGTGCGCCCAACACACGTCGCCTTCGCGATCTTTGATCCGCCGCCAATGATCGACGGTTTCGGCGATCACCATGACCGGCGCGCCTGCTTTCTGGAATGTGAAGCGGATCGGGTGCGCCTTTGAGGGGCCCGCGCGGCAATATGTTTTGTCGCCCTTAAGGCTCACAAAGCGCGGCACGGGATAGCCCGACGGGGTGTCGGTGCGGATCGGGTGGTCGGCGGCGGCTGGGACGGGCGTTAATGTTGCGACGCAAAAAAGAGCGGCGGCGAACGCCTTTAAGGAACAAAATCTCATGCCGCAGACTCGACGAAACAGGGGAGCGATGATTAACAAAAGATGTATTTGGGGCAGGAGCCGTTAACGTCGGGTTAACTTGTCGGCGGGCCCATGCTTGAAGCGAATAGGCCCCCCGGTGAATAGGCGCTAGCTGGAAAGAAAGAGCCGCATGAGCGATCAAAAGATCAAAGTCGGGGTGACGGCGAAGTTGCCGGACCCCATCGAGGCGCGGCTCGCGGACCTGTTCGACACGGAACTGAACACCGCAGGCGCGCGTCTGCCGCGCCCGGCGCTTGTCGACCTGGCGGCGCGGTCCGACGTCCTCGCGGCGACGCTTGGCGACCAACTTGATGCGGACTTTTTCAAACAGGCGGGGGACCGGCTGAAGCTCATCGCGAATTTCGGCGCTGGCGTCGATCATATTGATCTTGAAGCGGCGGAGGCCCACGGCATTGTGGTCACAAACACGCCGTCCGTGCTCGCCGAAGACGCCGCCGATATGGCGATGGCGCTGATCCTCGCCGTGCCCCGCCGGCTCGTGGAAGGCGTCAGGGCGCTTGAGACCGGGGCGTTCAAAGGCTGGTCGCCCACCTGGATGTTGGGGCGGCGCGTGCGCGGCAAGAAGCTTGGCATTATCGGGCTTGGGCGTGTCGGCGAGGCGGTTGCGCACCGGGCGCGCGCCTTCGGTCTTTCCATTCATTATCACAATCGCCATCCGATCAATCCACATGTGGAGGAAGAACTCGGCGCAACTTACTGGGAGAGCCTCGATCAGATGCTGGCGCGCATGGATATCGTCTCGGTGAATTGTCCGCATACGCCAGCGACGTATCACCTCCTGTCGCGCCGGCGCCTGGAGCTGCTGCCGCCCCATGCTTATGTGGTGAACATCTCGCGCAGCGAAATCGTCGATGAGGACGCGCTGGCTGAGATGATCGAGACCGGGCGGCTGGCGGGCGCTGGTTTGGATGTGTTCCAGAATGAGCCGAAGCCCAGCGAGAAGCTGTTGAAAGCGCCGAATGTGGTGCTGTTGCCGCATATGGCGTCGGCCACTGTGGAAAGCCGGCTGGAGATGGGCGACCGCGTCATCATCAATATTAAAATGTTCGCGGACGGGCATAAGCCGCCGGACCGCGTAATTCTCGGACTGGACGCGCTCTGATGGGATTTTACGGCGACCACATTGAACCCGCGCTTGTTTCGTTCGCCTGCGGACAAAAACTCTTTCAACGCGAACGCGCCGTGATTGTGCCCGAGGCGGAGGGCCGCGTTCTGGAGGTGGGGTTCGGGTCGGGGCACAATATGCCGTTTTACGATCGCTCAAAAGTGACGAGGCTTTTTGCGCTTGAGCCGTCCGCGGCGATGCGCCGCCGAGCCGCCGGCAAAATAGAAGACTTGCCGTTTGAGTTCGAATGGCTCGATCTGCCTGGCGAAGAAATTCCGCTCGACGACAAATCCGTCGATACCGTGCTGGTCACTTTTACGCTCTGCACCATTCCGGACGTTCAAAAAGCGTTAATAGGAATGAACAGAGTGTTAAAGCCGGGCGGCAAGCTCGTCTTCCTGGAGCATGGGCGGGCGCCGGACGAATCAGTGCGGCGCTGGCAGAATCGCCTGAACGGCGTATGGGGCAAGCTCGGCGGCGGCTGTCATCTTAACCGCGACCCCAGCAAACTTGTGGAAGAGGCGCATTTCAAATTGGATCACGTCTCGTCAAAATATTTACGCGGCGCGCCGAGGTTCGCGGGCTTCGTCACAGCCGGCGTTGCACAAGTGTAACAACGCTTCACCATCTCGCGATCATATCAACTTTTAAGTTGTTTAATGTGCGCTAATGCTAACATAGCTTTGGGTCGAAAAACTGAGTCGCGCGATGACGTCTGTGAAATCAGCGATAGCCCCTATACTGGCGAGCCTTGCGCTCGGTGCGGTGGCGCATGCTGATTCTGCGCCGCGACCGAACCCATTCGCAAAATACGCTGACCCGAACGGCGTCGTCCTCGCAGTGGAAACGCCGTTTACCGATGCGACGGGCGCCGTACGCCTGACGGTCTACGAGGACGAGCCCACCTTCCTTGAAGAGGCGGCGGCGAAATATCAGGCGCCGATCGACGCGGATGGCGTCGCCATCCTTCGCCTCGGCGCGCTCAAGAAAGGCGATTACGCTTTCGTCGCTTATTATGATGAGAACGGCGACGGCAAACTAAATCGCGGGAAGATTATTGGCCGCCCGAAAGAGCCTTTGGCGTTTTCCAACGGCGTGAAGCCAAAACTCCGCAAGCCGCGTTTCGACGAGGCCAAGGTCGAGGTGACGCCCGGCAGCGTCGTCGTCCTCACCATCGACGATTAGCGCCGCTCAAATTCCGCTTCAATTTCGATTGTAACGTCATTGCCGACGACCCCGGCGAAGCGGTCAATGCGGAAGTCCGTCCGGTCAAATGTTCCTTGTGCGGAAAAGCCGACGATATAGGCGCCGCGTAAAATGTCATTCGCGCCGCCGTTGAAGGTGACGTCGAGCGTGATCGGCGCCGTGACGCCCTTAAGTGTCAGATCGCCCGTCATGCGTCCTGTGTTCTCGCCAGTCACCTCAATGGCGGTCGATGTGAACGTCGCCTCAGGAAAGGCGTCGGCGTCGAACCAGTTCGGACCGGTCAGCGTTTCCGCGAAGTCGTCGTTGGCGATATCGAGCGAGGCGATGTCGATGACAGCGCTAATGCTGGCGGCGGTCGGATCGGCTGCGTCAAAGTCGAGCTCAGCATCGAAGCGTTCAAAGCGGCCCACATAATTGGAAAAGCCTAAATGATCGATTTTGAAGGTGAGCGCGGCATGTGACGCATCGAGCCCGTAAGCGCCCTCTTTCAGCGCAGCCGCCTCAGTCGCCACACGCGGCGCCACGAGGGAGGCGCATCCGGGCAGAAACAGAATAAGCGCGGCGGCGGCTCCAAGAGATTTGATTGATGACATGGATGATCTCCTATTTGAGAATGGCGCAATCCGGGCAAGCCGGATCGGCGGGCAGGGCGACAGTGCGCGTCTCAGCGCGCAGCCCGTCGTAAATCAGAAGTTTGCCCGCCAATGTGTCGCCGATCACTAAAAGTTCCTTCAGGACCTCCATCGCGGCCAGCGCGCCGATGACGCCGGTGACGGCGCCGAGAACGCCTTCTTCTGCGCAGTTGATCTGTGTGTCGCGCGGCGGCTCTTCAGGGGTCAGGCAGCGATAGCAGGGAAGGACGCCGGGCTTTTCGTAGGGCTTGAACGTAGCGAGACGTCCGTCAAATCGTCCGACTGCGGCGGAAATGAGGGGTTTTCGCGCCGCGATCGCCGCCCGGTTCATGATGAACCGTCCGCCGAAAGTGTCGATGCCCTCAAGGATGAGGTCGTAGTCAGTAAAGATTCCGCCGGCGTTGGCGTCAGTGATCTTCACGCGATGCTCTTGGACGTCGATTTCGGGATTAAGGCGCCGGATCGCCTCCATCGCGCATGATGTTTTGGCGCGCCCTACATCCTCGGTCCGGTAGATCACTTGCCGCTGCAGATTGGAAAGCGAAACAACGTCGTCATCGGCGATGCCGATCCGGCCAACGCCGGCGGCGGCGAGATATTGGAGCGCCGGCGCGCCGATCCCGCCGGCGCCGACCACCAGCACTTTCGACGCCAGCAATTTCTGTTGGCCCTGACCGCCCACTTCCTTCAAGAGGAGGTGGCGCAGATAACGGTCCGTCTGGTCAGGGCGCAGCGGCATGGTCAAATCCCGGTGGAGCCGAAGCCTCCGGCGCCGCGTTCGGTCTCATCAAGGTCGGAGACTTCCTCGAAATGGGCCTGCCATACGGGCGCGATCACCATTTGTCCGATCCGGTCGCCGCGATTGATGACAAAATCATCGGCGCCGTGATTAATCAGAATGACTTTCAATTCCCCGCGATAGTCGGCGTCGATGGTGCCAGGCGCGTTGACGCAGGCGATGCCGTGTTTTGCGGCGAGACCGGATCGCGGGCGCATCTGCGCCTCCCAGCCCGGAGGCAGGGCGATCGCGATCCCCGTCGGCACCATGAACCGTTCGCCGGGCTTCAGCGTTAGCGGTTCGCCCGCCGGAATTGCGGCGCGCACATCAGCGCCAGCGGCGAGCGCGGTTTCATAGGCCGGCAGCGCGAGGTCGCGGCCGTTCTCCAATCGCTTAACGGCGACAAGCGGAGCGTTCTGAGCGTTATCATTTGTCATCCGACAAGAATTCCTTTTTCCGATTGATACCACGAAGCGACGATCGCGCCCCGGTTAGTCTTTGGGCGTAACCGCCAAATTGTCGATCAGGCGCGTTTTGCCAACCATCGCCGCCGCAAGGAGCCGCGCCGGCTTTGCGACGACGCCGTCGGTTTGCAACGCCAAATCTTCGGCGTCGCGAAGATCGAGATAATCGATATTGTCAAAGCCGCGCGCGGCGAGGTCGGCGCGCCCCGCCGACAAAATCTGCGCCACATCTTCGCCGGCGGAAAGCGCGGCGGCCATTTCGCTGAGCGCGCCGTTAAGCTTGCCGGCGATCGCGCGTTCATCGGCGCTCAAATAAGCGTTGCGCGAGGACATGGCGAGCCCGTCGCTTTCGCGCACGATCGGTGCGCCGACGATTTTCACATCCATGTCGAGATCGCGCACCA
The DNA here is from genome assembly GCA_038534195.1 of Pseudomonadota bacterium. Lineage (GTDB taxonomy): Bacteria > Pseudomonadota > Alphaproteobacteria > Caulobacterales > Parvularculaceae > JAJFFW01. The sequence goes on along the minus strand of JBCAXE010000002.1, from coordinate 59,256 downwards.
TGCGGCGAATGATCAGGAGTTGTTGGTAATCCTTTTCACCGAAAATCGCATAGTCAGGCCGGCATTGGTTCAGGAGCTTGCACACCACCGTCGCAACGCCGCCGAAAAAGTGGGGACGCGAAGCGCCGCACAGCCCTTGGGACAGTTCGCTGATGGCGACCGACGTTTGATAACCGTCCGGATACATTTGATCCGCGCCGGGGATGTAGGCGAGGTCGCATCCGGCTTCCTGCAGCAGATCGCAATCGGCGGCCTCGTTTCTCGGGTAGGTGGACAAATCCTCATGGGCGGCGAATTGCGCCGGATTGACGAATATGCTGGCGATTGTCCGGTCGGCGATGGCGCGGCCTTTGGTGACAAGGGAGAGATGGCCCTTGTGAAGCGCGCCCATGGTGGGCGCGAAGGCGATTGTCTGTCCGTCGCGCCGCCATTCGCTGACCCTTGCGCGCAGGGCGGCGACCGTGCGTGCGACGCCAAGGTGGGAATCGGCTTTTTTGTTCGACATTCAAGCCGCCTTTGCCTAAACGTTAACAGAGCGTTATGTTGAGTTTTTGGAGAAGCTAATGCGATACGCGCTGCGTTCGCGCAACAGTCTTATGTTCAATAAATTCAGCCGACTGTGCGGCGGTCTCCTGATTAGCGCCGGATTATCCGCCTGCTCGACGCTTGGGCTCGATCGAGAGCCAGCGCAACCGGATTTGACCGGGGACCGGGCCGAAGAAGTGAACTGGAGCTTCGCCGACGCCGCGCGCCTGCAGTCTGAAATATCGGCGCTAAAGGCCGAAAATCAGCGCCTTAAATCTGAGATGAAAGGGTTGCGGCTGGCCAAAGCTGAGGCGGAAAAATCGCTGTCAGAAGCACAGGAAGAGGAAGCGGCGCTGGATAGCGTGGAGGCGGCGCAATCTGGTGCGAACGCCAATCGTGGGCCGACGCGCACCGTGGTTGCCGCGGCGGACGCGGACCAGGCGCTCGCGACGGCGCCGGCGCCGGTTGAAGGCGCGCCGCGTCTTGTGGCGCAATCGTTCGCCAATGATGATGTGGTTTTTGAAAACGAAGCTTCCGCCGGCAGTTTGCGCATTTCGAGCGCCCTCTTCGGGGTCCATCTTGCTTCCTATAAAACGATGGAGAAAGCGCGCGCGGGATGGGGCGAATTGCAGCGCAACTTTCCCAACGAACTCGGTCTTTTGGAGCCGCGCGTCGAGCGCATCGATATTCCGGAACGCGGTGTTTTCTTGCGCCTGATCGGCGGCGGTTTTTCTTCAGAGCAAAAAGCAATGTCGCTTTGTAAGCAGTTGAAAAACAAAGGCCGTTACTGCGCGGTCGCGGGCTTCGCAGGCGAGCGTCTTTCGCTGGCGGAAGCGGCGGGTTAACACCCTTACTCTTCGGGCGCGCCTACCTGAAACGCGCGTTTGTCAAACGTCATCCCCGTATATTCGCTGGACCCCACATAGCGCAGCGTCAACACGCCTTCTTCGAAGCGCGTCACGTGCAATGGAAAGACGACTTTGCGGCGCGGCGCCTCCGGGTATGCGGCGATATTTTCAATACGGGCAATTTCTGATTCGCGGCCGGCGTTCGGGCCCGTTTTCGGTTTGAACGACGCCGTGAGGAAACCGTAGGCGGATCGGGAGCCGTGGGGTTCGATCATGGTTTCCAGATCCATTCCGCCGTCCTTATTGCGCAGAAGTCGCGTGTCGCTGATTTTCGCCTTCGCGTTCCCGCCGCCGCCGCGCAGGATCACGGGCGTCGAAATCGCCGTATCGAGATCGAGCTGAATCCCGCCGGACGCCTTTCGCAACAGGGTGCGCCCCGCATCGCTTTCAATCAGCAAATGGGACCGGCGTTCGCCTTTGGGCGGTTTGGCGCCGCCGCGCAATGAAACCGTGATGGTCTCTCGCGCGCCAGGTTCAAGGGTGAGGAAAGTTGGTGAAACAATGAGATAGGGCGCTGCGCTCATACGTTCTCGCAACTGGGTAGGAGCGGGGGCGTAGCCGGTTTCCACGGCTTTGAGATCAATCCAGCTGATCCGCGCGTCGATTGTCCGCCCGGACGGGTTCGAGATTACATAGGTGGCGCGTGGGGCGTCGGCGGTGATCACCTGCCGGAGCGGCGTCAAGATGAACGCCGCCTGCGCGCTTCCCCCCGCCAGCGCGGCGGCGAACGCGAGCCCCGTGATCAGGAAATGTCGCCAGCGAAACAAGAATCGCCCCATACAATCGAAAAACAATAGCGTACCGGCAAACCCTTGCGGGATTCTTGCCGGTTTATTGGGGATTGGTTGGGATTTTCTGGCGCCTTCGAGGGCTTGCGGCGCCTTTTTCTGAGAAAGCGCGACACACGTGACCCATGTAATTGTTCTCGGCAATGAGAAAGGCGGCTCCGGCAAGTCCACGGCGGCGATGCATATCGTCGTCGCCCTCCTGAAGAGCGGCCATCAGGTGGCGGCGATCGACCTCGATATGCGCCAGAAGAGCCTCGGCAGATATTTGGAAAACCGCCGGAATTATTGCGACCTCAAAGGCGCCGACCTTCTGTTTCCGGAAACGCCGGCCGTCGAGGCGTCGACCCTGGACAGCCGCACGGAAGCTAAAGCAGCTGAGACAGAAGCGCTGACCGGCGCTCTTTCGCAGCTCGGTCATTGCGATTTCGTTGTTATCGACTGTCCCGGCGCCGACACGCATCTGTCGCGTCTCGCGCACGATCATGCGGACACGATCGTCACCCCGCTCAATGATAGTTTCGTGGACTTTGATTTGCTGGCGCGCATCGATCCGGAAACCGGCGCCATTCTGGGGCCCAGCCTCTATAGCGAAATGGTGTGGACGGCGCGCAAGCGGCGGGCCATGTCCGGCGTGCCCGGCGGCATCGACTGGGTGGTAATGCGCAATCGCGTCTCCGCGACGCGTGCGAACAACAAAAAGCGGATGGGCGAAAAGCTGGAAGATTTGTCCGCGCGCATCGGATTTCGTCTTGGGCGCGGGTTCGGCGACCGCGTCATTTATCGCGAACTCTTTCCCATGGGTCTGACGCTATTAGACCTTGGCGGCCCGGATGCGCCGGTACGCCTTTCGACCATGAGCCACGTGACCGCGCGGCTTGAGATCCGCTCCCTGATCGCCATGTTGAATTTGCCGCGTGAGGGCGAGACCCCGAAAGCACCGTCTACGGACGGCCAGGCCGAAAAATCCGAAGCGGCCTAAATGCTCAAATCCTTCAGATTGTAATCAACGAGACTGGCTTTGGCGGTCTCATCGTAAACATAGGTCTCACCCGCTAACGGCTTGTACTCGTACGCCGCCTCATCAGGAAAGCGCTCACGGCGCGCCGAAATCGCGAGACCGAGGGCTCGGGAGCGTTCCTTAATATGCGTCTCATTATAAATCACCGGCGCGCTATGCATGCCGGCGCCATGGACATTCAACACCGATGACCGCCGGTGAAATCCGAAATTAACGGTCATGCGGGGTTCAAATCCGGTGTTTGCAAACGAGCCATGCACGAGTTGCCGGTTGCAGATCACAACGTCGCCGGGCCCGCAGAGAAGCGGCACGGCGTCAGGCAGGCGCTCCGATCCCGCCTCGTCGATCATCGCCTTGATATTCAGCTTTCCTTTTTTGTGCGTGCCCGGAATGACCCAGACGCCGTTCACCGCTGTGGATCCGAAAACTTGCAGCATGAAATTGAAGCCGTGAATGTCTTCATCAAAATCGGGGCTGTCCCAATGGGTGTCGCCGTCCTGATGCCACGAGACTGCCGCGCCAAGGCCAGGGTCCTTGAAGAAAATCACCTCATGAAACGGTGCGAAATCGTCACCGTGAATCGCTTCCGCTACGCGCAGCAAATCAGGGTGCGCATAGGCGCGCAGACAGGCGTCGGAAAATTGCAGATGCCCCATCAGGACGTAGGGCGCAAATTCCGGCGCATCGTCAGCGGCCGTCGGTTCAAAAAGTTTCACCTGATGGCGACCGTTCAATAGTTCGGTGCCGCCGAGGGGGTCGGAAAGCGGTTTCACCCATTGCAGGGTCGGGGCCTTGCATCCGGCGCCCACGGCGGGACGGCCCAGCTGGTCGGTGTCGCCATAGGGTTGAACAGGAAAGCGCTGACGCAAGTCGGCGAGATCGGATTTCAAGTCTTCCAATTCTTCCGGGCTGACGACCCCTTCGAATATATAAAAGCCATATTCTGAATAGGCGGCGCGGATTTCCGGATCGAGGCGCCCGTCCGCACTAAATTTAACAGGGCCGCGATTGTCGAGCGTTAACGCGCGCTTTTGGCCGTCGATCAGATACGCCCGCATGGCGTCTGCATGCGCTCCATAATGAGCGGCGCAGGCCTCTATTGATCTGGATATGTCCTGTTCCATCTGCGCACCTCCCATTTATCGACATTGTCGCAGCGCACCATTATAGGACGTCAGCGCCTCTTGCCGCACCATAGGCGGAACGCCCTGTGGAAGCGACCGTTTTTGCAGGGGGCGATCAGCGCGTGGTTCGGCCGGTGCTCCGTACACACTGAAAAAGTTTCCACGGTTTTAGCCTTCCAGCTCCTCGCGGCGCATTTCAAGCGCGAGCCATTCTTCTTCCGCCGCAGCAAGCCGTTGCTCAGCCTTTTCCAGCGCCGCAGCGGTTTTGGCGAACCGGTCAGGGTCTTTTTCAAAGAGATCCGGCTTGGCGAGGAGGTCCCGGCACTCGTCGATTGTCGCTTCAAGCGCCTCCATCTCGGCTGGGAGCTGTTCGAGCGCGTATTTTTCCTTGTAACTAAGCTTATGCGCCGGCTGTTTGGGTTGCGGCGCTGCGCGTGTTTGTTTCTTTTTTTGCTGCGGGGGCGGACCGGACGGCGCCCCCGGAGCCGCGCCGCGCTGGGCGAGCATGTCGTCATAACCGCCCGGATAGTCGATCCAATGACCGGGACGGTCGTCCGGAGCGGTCGTGACAACACTCGTGACGATGCGGTCGAGAAAATCGCGGTCATGGCTGACGAGAAGTAACGTGCCCTGATAATCGGCCAACATTTCTTCCAGAAGTTCCAGCGTCTCCAGATCGAGGTCGTTCGTGGGTTCGTCTAGTACGAGCAGGTTCGACGGTTTTGCGAGCGCCGCTGCAAGAGACAATCGTCCGCGTTCGCCGCCCGAGAGCGTGCTGACCGGCGCACGCCATTGTTCAGGACTGAAGAGGAATTCTTTCAAGTAAGTGGAGACATGCTTCTTGGTTTCTCCGAAGCTGACCCAGTCGCCGCGCCCGTCGGTGATGGCGTCGGCGACGCGCATATCTTCCTTCAGGCTTGCGCGCCGCTGGTCAAGCCAGATCATGTCGAGATTGGTTCCGAGCGTGACGGTTCCGGCGTCAGGCTGCATCTGGCCCGTGAGCAGCGTCAGCAGGGTGGTCTTGCCTGCGCCGTTCGGACCCACAAATCCGACGCGGTCGCCGCGCGCGATTTCCGCAGAGAAGTCCTTAACGATCGTCTTGTCGCCATAAGCCTTGGAAATCTTGTCGGCGACGATCATGCGCTTGCCGGCGCTCGTGGCCGCCGCTGCGGTAAAGGTGACGGCGCCGGGCGCGCGCCGTTCTTCCCGGCGTGTTTTGCGAAGCTCCTGCAAGGCGCGCATGCGCCGGACATTGCGCTTGCGTCGCGCCGTCACCCCGTAACGCACCCAGTCTTCTTCCGCGGCAATCTTGCGGTCGAGCTTGTGCCGGTCCCGTTCTTCCTCTTCGAGCACTTTATCGCGCCAGGCTTCAAAGTGTTTAAAGCCCCGGTCAAGCGTGCGCGTCGCGCCGCGATCGATCCAGACCGTCCGTGTGGTGACGGCTTCAAGGAAGCGCCGGTCATGGCTGATCACGACAAGGGCGGCGGTTGACTGTTGAAGATAATCTTCCAACCAGGCGATCGCCGGCAGGTCGAGATGGTTTGTGGGTTCGTCAAGCAACAAAATATCGGGCGCGCTGGCGAGGATATGCGCGATAGCGGCCCGGCGCGCTTCCCCGCCGGATAGGGCGCCTGGATCCGCTTTCGGATCGACGCCGAGCGCCGCCATCATCCGCTGGGGCGCGCCTTGATCGTCAGTTTCTCCGATGGCGCTTTCCACATAGGCGCCGACGGTGGCGTATCCGGAAAGATCGGGCTCTTGGGGTAGGTAACCGGCGGTGATCCCCGGATCGACAAATCGTTCGCCGCTGTCTGGTTCAACCAGTCCCGCCGCGATTTTCAGGAGCGTCGACTTGCCGGACCCGTTCCGCCCCACAAGCGCAATGCGATCGCGCGGGCGTACCGTGAGATCGGCGCCTGCAAGCAAGGGGTCGCCGCCGAAGGTTAGCGCCAAGTCAGACAGAGAAAGCAAAGCAGCGGACATGGCGCCCCATACCGGGCTTTCTTCGTCGCCTCAATCTATTGCTTTTCGTCTATTCTTGCCGGCGACGCCGCCGGACGGTTAGGGACGCGCCTAGGGCTCCTCAGAATCGGTGTCTTCGATCTCGTCTTTCAGCGCTTTGAGCAGGTCCGACAGCGTCATTGGCGGTTCGTCGTCGGGTCGGACGTCTGGGGTCGCCCCTGAGACGAGCCGCACGGGGCTATTTTCATTGGCGGCGCTTTCCGCCACCAGCGACGAGAATACTGATTTTGCAAGCGCTTGCGCCTGCAGCGCGCGCCGTTTGGCCAGCCGCCACATGATCCGTCCTGATCGCGCGGCGTAAATTTCGTCATTATCCTGCAAAATACACTCGTTTAAGTTGCGTCAAGTACTTTTTGACCCGCCGAACCACTGTAAGCTTCGCATAGTTTGAGTAATCAATCTTTAATGGAAAGGAAGAAATCATGCGGAAAGACGTCAGAAACGAACAACTCGCTCTCTTGCGGTTTGAGAAGCAAATTGCGGGCCTAGCGGGTGTTTTGGCGGCGGGGGCGGCGACCCAGGCGTCGGCGTCGGACAAACTGGGCGGCGACGCCGCATCCGACGCTTACGCGAGTATTCAGGCTGCGCTCGTCAATCTGGCGGATGTGACGACAAAAGCCCACGAGGCCTTGAATGCTCAAGCTGACGCTATCGGCGCAAAAACGCTCAACATCACCGGCGGTGTTCCGAAGCAGCCGCCAGCGGACGTCGTTCGATTAATTCTGGGACTTGGATAGTCACCGCGCTTTATGGCGCTTGCGTCATCGTCACGTACGGATTGGCGCGATACTCCCGGTCGCAACAGATTGTTGCGGCCGCTTGCGCATTGGGGGTCGGGTGGTCGTGTTCGATTACATGGTATTATTTGGCGCCAGGCGCGATCGCCAGTTCGGGTTTCGCCGTCATTGATCTCGGGCTGGCAGTATTTTTTTGGCGCCTTTCAAAGGGAAGCTGGTTTCCAGTCTTCTTATTTTACATCTACGCGCTGCAAGTCGCGTTATATCTTATGTTGGAACTTTTGCGTCTGGAATATTGGTGGATCGCATTGTTGATCAACCGAATGTTCGAGCTATCGCTACTCTATGTGGCCGTCTGCGCCTCGTTCAGGATCTTTAGCAGGCGACGGCGCCGGCAATCCCTTCAGTGACGCCGTTGGCGTGTGTCGCGATGAATGCCGCCATATCTTTTTGCGCGGCCTTTGTTTCGTCTAAGGACCAATTCATCTGGAAGAGGTGGAACATGCCGTCAAAAACGCGCAGGGAAACATCAACGCCGGCCTGACGCGCCTTTTCCGCAAGCCGCGCGCTATCGCCCAGAAAGACTTCGCGTGCGCCGACCTGGATCAGCATTGGCGGGAGACCGGCGAGATCGGCATTAATAGCTGAGATATAAGGGTGATGCGGGTCGTGAGCGCCGGCATAGACAGAGTAAAGCGCAGTGACTTGATCCGGACGCGTTGTGGAAATCAACGGATCGCTATTGCGCAGCGTGAAAAGCGTATCGCTGGCGCCGGCGGCGTCGACTAACCCTGACATCAAGACGAGGCCTGCGGGCAGCGCAAGACCCATGTCGCGCCATCGCAAACAACTGGTGATCGCCAGGTTAGCGCCGGCTGAGTCGCCGATGATAATGATCTTGTTCGGGTCCACGCCGTCGTCGCACAACGCCTGATAGACGCGTTCAATCTGATTGTGCTGCTCCGGGTACGTATGTTCCGGCGCCAGGGCGTAATCAACGGCGACCGCGCGCGCTCCGGAAAGCCAACAGGCGGGCAAGACGGACGACGCGTTGGCGCGCGCAGAACCGGCGACGAAGGCGCCGCCATGGACATAGAGGATGACAGTATCGGAGGTAACGTTAGATGTGGTGTCGTACGTCACGCACGGCACGCCGCCGATGGTCGCGTCGGTCAACGTAAAGTCAAAATCGAGATGCGCCTTCATGGCGTCCCAATCGCGCTCAATAACCCGGCGTACAAGTTTTCGCGTCAATGGGTTCTTGATTGCAGACAGGGGCGGATATTTCGTGCAGGCCGCAAGGGCGCTGCGCGCAATTGGCGCCAGATGCGCCCCGAATTTCTTTGCTGTTAAAGCCAATGATTGTCCCCCGACACTCCAATACGCATCCAACCGTTACCCGTGGTCTTTGAAAAATATCCCGGATGCTGGAAAATGTCGGTGAACACCGACGGGTGTATTGAAGCGAACTGGCTAAGAGAATCCTAAGAAAGCTCACGCGATTGCGGTCAATTCCGGGAATTTCGGCCTTTTTCGGAGCACCCTTCATTCAGCCGCCGATCCGGGTTAGAGAGCGAGACAAATCAAGCTGCCTCAGGACAGGAGACTTTTATGCGAATTGCGTTGATGGCCGCCGCGGCGATGACGGCGATGGCTGGCGCCGGGTGCGGGAAAGAGACGACGACGGAACCTACAACCGCCGATGTGGAAAACCAAGAAAGCGCAAGCGATGCGAGCGCCGCAGCTGAGGCGGAAGCGGCGGCGGATGCAAATGCGCCCTCGGCCGCGCCTGAATTAGACCTTGAAAAAATGGCGGCGGAGAATCTCGCGGCTGCGGAAAAATTCCTCGCCGAGAATGCGTCGAAAGAAAACGTCAAGGTGACGGAAAGCGGCCTGCAATATGTGGTGCTGGAAGAGGGGCCCGAGAACGGATTTTCGCCGAGCCCGGACGATCTCGTTCAGGTCCACTACGCCGGCACATTCCTTGACGGCCGCGAATTTGACTCATCGCGCGGGCGGGGCGCTGCGGCGCAATTCAAGCTTGGCCAGGTGATCCCCGGCTGGATTGAAGGCGTGCAATTGATGAGCGAGGGCGACCGGTTTCGCTTCTTCATTCCGCCAGCGCTTGCTTACGGCGAGAATGGCGCAGGCCCGATCGAGCCGAATTCAGCGCTCATCTTTGACGTCGAATTAATCAAAGTGGTGGACGCCAAGCGCAATCTTGAGGCGGCTGAGAAATTTCTCGCGGAGAACGCCAAGAAGGACGGCGTCAAAACCACTGAGAGCGGACTGCAATATGAAATCATTTCCGAAGGGCCTGATGACGGGGCCGTGCCGAATGACGCGAGCAAGGTGAAAGTTCATTATGTGGGCACGCTCGTGAACGGCACAGAATTCGATTCCTCTATTGCGCGCGGCGTGCCGGCCGAGTTTCCGGTGGGCGGCGTGATTGCCGGCTGGACTGAAGGGCTCCAACTCATGAGCACGGGCGACAAGTTCCGCTTCTTTATTCACCCAGAGCTGGCCTACGGCGAAACCCCGCGTCCAGGCGGCGCTATCGGTCCGAATGACGCCCTGATCTTCGAAGTGGAGCTGCTCGACGTTCAATAGGCGATTTGCGCCGATAACATTAAAGCCGCCGGCGCTCGTTCTTTTTGGGACGGCCGTCGGCGGTTTTTTCATTTTTGCGGTGCGCCGTCCCCGGTTGGCCTCTCTCTTGCGAGGATATAAAGAATTCTTTATATGTTCGTCAGGAGAAAAAACTTATGACCGACATGTTCAAGGGGCGCCCTGACCGCATTAATGCGCTGCACGAAGCGCTCGCTGAGCGCATTCTCATTCTCGATGGCGCGGCCGGCACCTTCATTCAAGGCTACGAGCTGGATGAGGCGGGTTATCGCGGCGCGCGTTTCGCCGACTGGCCCCATGACGTGAAAGGCAACAACGATCTGCTCATCCTGTCCAAGCCCGAGATCGTCAGTGAGATGCATGCGGCGTATCTGGCCGCCGGCGCCGACATCATTGAGACCAACACCTTCTCGGCGACGACGATCGCGCAAGCCGATTACGCCATGGAAGACTTGGCCTATGAGCTAAATGTGGAGGGCGCCCGCCTTGCGCGCGCCGCCGCAGACGAAGCGTCGACGGATGATCGCCCGCGGTTTGTCACGGGGGCCATCGGGCCGACGAACCGCACCGCGTCGATCTCACCAGACGTCAATGATCCGGCGAAACGCAATGTGGATTTTGAAACGCTGGCGGACGCCTACGCGCAGGCTGCGCAAGGCCTGATGGAAGGCGGCGTTGACGCACTTCTTATTGAGACGATTTTTGACACGCTCAACGCCAAAGCTGCGATTTATGGCGTGCAGGAATTATTTGACCGGCTCGGATATTCTGTGCCCATCATGATCTCCGTGACGATCACCGATCAATCTGGCCGCACGCTTTCCGGTCAAACCACGGAAGCCTTCTGGAACGCGGTCGCGCACGCAAAACCATTATCCGTGGGCGTCAATTGTGCTCTTGGTCCGGACCTGATGCGCCCTTATGTGGCGGAATTGTCCCGGATCGCTGACTGCTATGTGTCCACCCATCCGAACGCGGGGCTGCCAAACGCGTTCGGCGCGTATGATGAAACGCCAGAGTCGATGACCAAACATCTGCGCGAATGGGCTGAAAGCGGTCTCGTTAATATTGTCGGCGGCTGTTGCGGCACGACGCCCGGCCATATCGCCGCCTTCGCCGGAGCGCTTGAAGGCTTTGCGCCGCGCCCGCTACCAGTGATCGATCCTGCATTACGCTTGTCCGGTCTGGAACCGTTTTCGATGACTGGCTAAGGCGCTGCGTGCGGCTTTTTTGTCGCGAGCCGATCATGCTGCGAACGGCTAATACATGTCGTATGCTGAAACGACTATGGCGGCGGCCCCATGAGAAACCGAGACCGAGATGACCGACATCACCGAACAACGCGCCTGGCTCGAAAGGCTTGTGGCGCATGATACGACTTCCTCAAGGTCGAACCTGCCGCTGATCGACGATGTGGACGCATACTTGCGCGACCAGGGCGCGACCACGGAACGCGTCTATAATGCGGATGGCGACAAAGCCAATCTCTACGCTGTGGTCGGTCCGCGCGTCGAAGGCGGCGTTATTCTGTCCGGGCATACGGATGTGGTCCCGGTGGAAGGACAGGATTGGGACACGGACCCGTGGACTGTCACCGAAAAAGAAGGTCGCCTCTACGGTCGCGGAACAAGCGACATGAAGGCGTTCTCCGCCATCGGCTTGTCGCTCGTGCCGGAAATGCTCGCCGCTGACCTGAAGCGTCCGGTGATCTTTGCGCTTTCCTACGACGAAGAAGTGGGCTGTATCGGCGCGCCGCACATGATCACGGAAATCAAGACCAAACTTCCCGCGCCGTCCGCCGTCATTGTTGGCGAGCCGACAATGATGAAAGTGATCGACGGCCACAAAGGGATCGCGTCTTACCGTGTGACGGTTACGGGGTATACGACCCATTCAAGCCAGACCGATCGCGGGGTGTCGGCGGTGGAGGCGGCGGCGAAACTTATCGTCAAGCTGACCTCCATGCGCGAGCAGCGCGCCTTACGGGCCGATCCGGAGAGCCCGTTTTCGCCGCCATACTCGACCATGACGGTCAATGTCGCCCATGGCGGCACGCAACTGAACATTATGGCCGGCGAATGCGTTTTTGATTTCGACGTGCGCGTCGTCCCCGGCGAAACCGCGTCCGATATTCTTGAGGAATTCGCCGATTATGCGAAAGGCGTCGAAGCGGAAATGCGCGCGCGAGCCTCTGGTTGCCGAGTGAAAATTGAGCAGATGACCGATGCGCCGTCATTCGCGCCGCAGGACGACAACCCCGCGGCGGATATCGCTAAATCGCTGACCGGACAGAATGCCACCGACGTTGTTGCATACGCGGCGGAGGCCGGGCAATTCCAGGAGGCGGGCTTTTCCACCGTGATCTGCGGTCCGGGGTCGATTGATCAGGCCCATCAGCCGAATGAATATGTGTCGGTTGATCAGCTAAGGCAGGGAACCGTCTTCCTCCGCAAGCTCATCGCTCAATTAGCGGCCTGACGCCGGCGTTCATTCACACACTGTTAACGTCTGTGGCCGGAGTGTTTAAGAAATAGTTGCTCTTGGGGCTACTATTTTACGGTGAATTTACAACGTTCTGAGATGATCACGATCTGTAATTCGTTTTGTTGATCGGGTCATTATCACGTGAAAAAAGTCAATCGTTGCCGCGCCTGCGGGTCTTCGGCCTTAACGCCCGCCTTTTCGCTTGACGGCATGACGACCGCGCGCCGCGCCGGTCGCAAGCCGGCCTCTGTGGATTATGCGATTTGCGACGGGGCGAAGGACGCGTTCGCGTGCGGCCTCTTGCAACGCGTCAAGATGGACCGGCGCCCGCAACCGGACGCGGCGCCGTCGGCGACCTATCGCTCCACGCGCAGTCATTTGCGTGCAATCGCTACCGAAGCGTTGGAATTGATTTCAGGCCGCGACTGCTGCGCGCTTGATATCGGCTGCAATGACGGCACGCTTTTGTCGTTTTATCCGCGGTGGGTCGACCGCCATGGCGTTGACGTTGACGCCATCGTTGAAGGGGTCGGAGAGTGGGCATGGACGGCGCAGGCTGCGTTTCCCTCTGCTGAACTCGACCGTGCGCTCGGCGAAAAGAAATTCGACATCGTCACCGCCGTCTCAATCCTTGAAAAAATCAGCGAGCCCCGCGCCTTTTTCGCGCGGATGAAGTCGCTGCTGACGCCGGACGGGGTGATCGTCATAGAGACGCTCTACACGCCGATGGCCTTGGCGCGCACTGGCGTCGACGCGTTTGCGAGCGGGGCTGAGGCGCTCTATTCGCTCGGCGTTCTGGAACGCATGGCCCGCGACTGCGATCTGAAAATTTTCCGCGGCGCACTTACCGACAAAGATGGCGGCTCGATCAGGTTGTTCCTCACGCACAGCGACGTGAGCGACTATGATTTTGATCCGTGGTATGAGCGCCTTGCGCGTTTGTGGGATGAAGAAAATGCGCTCGCGCTGCGGAGCGTTCAATCCTATCAGGCGTTTGAAAACCGGTCGGACGCTGCACGCGCTGACTTCCATGGGTTGCTCGCCGAGCTTCACGAACGCGGCGAGACGGCGCATCTTTTATCCGCTGGGCCTCAGGCCGTTGCGCTTTATCGGTGGGCGGGGAAGATGGCCCATGTGATCACAGCCGCTGTTGATGAAAAACCGCCGCTCAACGGCGCTTATCTTTGCGAATATGGTCCGGTCGTGATTTCCGAAACCGATTGCCGCGCGGCGGAGCCGGAATATTTACTGGCGCCAGCGTCGCTCAAACGCGAAATGCTGGAGCGCTGGCGCGAGGCGATTATTCTCGGCGCCAAGATGATCATCGCGACGCCCACGCCGCACATTGTTGACGCCAGCAACTTCGCCGTGGAGTTCGGTAAATCCATCGCCGGCGGCGACAATCCGGGCGAGGTGGAAACGCTGCGCGCGATCCTCACCGCAGCCGGCGGCCCGCGCCTTGTGGCGGTCAGCGGCGGTCAGAAGAAAACGGGATAGGGGGCGTTTTCTTGTTTGCCTGATGAATGCGGCGCGCGATCGAGGATTTGCTACTTCTTACGTCTCACAGATCATTTGGGGCAGTGAGAAAGAGAACGACGTGAAGCTCGCTTTTTTGATTACACTTCACCGACGGTTCCGTTTTTCCCTCGGCGTTAACGTTATCCGCCCACCCCACATCAAGTCGTCAAAAACCGGCGGCTGGTTTCTTCCAGCACAAGCGCGGACAGCATGCCTGACCAGCAGGCGCCGGTGTCCACATTGATACGCCAGCCTTCGTCCTGGGGTTTTTTGACGGGATGGTGACCGTGGACGACGATTTTGTCGGGCCGCTTGTCGGACGGGGTTTTATGAAATTCGTTGCGGATCCACATGAGGTCCGAGGCGTCCTGATCGTCGAGCGCGACGCCCGGTTTCAGGCCGGCGTGGACGAAAACGTAATCGCCCTCCACATGCATCAGATCGAGGCTTTCCAAAAAATCGCGATGGGCGGTCGGCATCACGCGGGAAAGTTCTGCCGCGAGGTCCGCTTCGTCGCGCGCCATGACGTGGGCGAGGCCGTAGCTTTCCAGCGTCTTGTCGCCGCCCCAGTGGAGCCATTCGCCGTGCTGGCGCGGGTTCGCCATAAAATCGAGCATCGCCGCTTCATGATTGCCTTTCAGAAAGACGGCTTCCGGCGCCGCTTGCCGCAGGCCGATCATTGTCTCGATCACGCCTTTGCTATCCGGTCCGCGGTCCACATAGTCGCCGAGAAAAATGAGGCGGCGTCCGTCGATGGGCGCGGCGACGCTGTCGGCGTCGATGATCCCCATGAGCGCGCGAAGCTCGGCAAGGCAGCCGTGAACGTCGCCGACCGCGTAAATGCGCCGTCCGGGCGGAATTAACGCTTTATTGTCGCCCTTTTTTGAAAAAAGTTTAGTCAGCATCGGTTCATTCAATTGTCGCAAACGCACTATACTAGCGCCTTGACGAACCATTTCCTAATGGCGGCGTCTCTTTTCAGACGGCGGCCGCGGCTTGTGCGCCGGAAAGATGATGTCGGTCATGGGGAGGAAAGGCCGGAGCGATGACCATTCTTGTCACAGGGGGCGCGGGCTATGTGGGCGCCCACATGCTGCTGGCGCTCGGCGACGCCGGCGAGAAAGCGGTCGCCGTGGACAATCTATCCACGGGCGCGCAATGGCTGGCGCCGGAAACGGCCCCGCTCGTGGTCGCCGACCTTGGCGACCGGGCGGCGCTGCAAAAAGTATTCGACGAGCACGACATCAAGGAAGTGATTCACTTCGCCGGCTCAATCCTGATCGGCCAGTCCATCAAGGACCCGCTCAGCTATTACCGCAACAACACTGCGAACACGCTGGCGTTATTGGAGACGTGCCTGGAGAACAATGTCTGGAACTTCATTTTCTCCTCGACAGCCTCCGTCTACGGACGGCCGGAGAGCATTCCTGTTTCCGAGAGCGCGCCGATAAACTCCATCACGCCTTACGGCGCGTCGATGGCGATGAGCGAGCGCATCCTCACGGATGCGGCCGCCGCCTTCAATATGAATTATGTGACGTTGCGCTATTTCAATGTGGCCGGCGCTGATCCGGCGGGGCGCGCCGGCGAGATCGGCAAGCCGACGCATTTGATCAAGGTCGCGGCGCAGATCGCCGTGGGGACGCGCAAGGAGGAATTGCAGATTTATGGCGACGACTATCCGACGCCGGACGGGACGGCGATCCGCGATTATGTGCATGTAAGCGATCTCGCCGAAGCGCATTTGCAGGCTCTTGAGTTGTTGCGCAAAGGCGGCGGCGCGCTGACGCTCAATTGCGGCTATGGACGTGGCTATTCTGTGCGCGAAGTGGTCGAGGCGGTCTCGCGGGTGACGGGCGAGCCTTTGCCGTTCACCATCGGCCCCCGGCGCCCGGGCGATCCGCCACAACTAATTGCGGACAGCGCCGCTATCCGCACCATGCTTGATTGGCGCCCGCGCTATGACGATATCGATTTCATCGTCCGCACGGCGATAGACTGGGAGAAAAAGCTGGCGGCGAAGGACTTGGGTAAAGCTTTATGAGTTTTGTATTTGCGGCGCGTATTCTGTTCGCGATTCTTTTTGGCCTTGTCACCTATCTCACGGTGACGACGAACCCGGAGACGACAGAAGGGGGCATGGCGCTGACGCGATGGCTCGCTGAAATGGTCCTGGGTCAGGCGGCGCTCGCGGACAAAGTCGCACATTTTCTGGCCTATGGCGCGCTTGGCGCCGCAGCGATGTTCGCCAATTTGAAACTCGCGCGGCGGCGGATCGTGACGGTGCTCGCCTTGGCGGCCTACGGCGCGCTGCTGGAAGGCGTGCAAGCTCTTGGCGGCGTGCGCTCGCCGGAAGCGGCGGACGCGATCGCCAATGCGTTCGGCGCCTTATGCGCCTATCCGGGATACATGATTTTGACCCGGCTCGCCCCGCGATTGCGCGCCGTATGAAGGCTGTCATCATCATCCCTGCGCGTTACGCCTCGACGCGCCTGCCGGGCAAGGCGCTGGCCAATCTCTGCGGCAAGCCGCTGATCCAACATGTCTATGAGCGCGCGAACGGCGCGCACCGCGCCGGGCGCGTTCTTGTCGCCACCGATGATGAACGCATCGCAAGCGCGGTCGAAGGCTTCGGCGGAGACGTCGCCATGACGCGCGCAGACCACCAATCGGGCACCGAACGCATCGCGGAAGCCGCAGCCGGTCTGGACGCCGATATCATCGTCAATCTTCAGGGCGATGAGCCGGAAATCGACCCGGCGCATCTCGATGCGCTGATCGCCCTCCAAGCCGACCACGGGTATTTCGCCACTACGCTGGCGTGCCCGTTCCCCGCTGACGCCGCCATTGACGATCCTTCAGCGGTGAAAGTCGTCGCTGGCAAGAAGATCGAAGGCGACGCTTTTGAGGCGCTCTATTTCTCGCGCGCGCCTGTGCCGTTTCGCAGCGACGGTGTGAATGACAGCCACACGCTTCATATCGGGGTTTACGCTTTCTCACAGACGTCGCTGCAGAAATTTGCGCGCACGCCTGTCGGCGCTCTTGAAAAATCGGAGCGTCTTGAACAGTTGCGAATATTGGAAATGGGCGAAAGGATTGCGGCGCGAATGGTGTCGGGGGCTTCGCCTGGCGTTGATACGCCTGAAGATCTGGCTGCTGCGCGTGCGCGTCTACTGAAAAAATGAAGGGGAAGAAAACCAAAACGGGAGCGAGGTTTCCGGCCTCAACTCCCGTCGTTCGGGTTTCAGTTTTGGGTTGGCGGGGTTAGCGCCGATACGCATACCTCTTGCAACCCCGTTACGCCAAAGCGACAAATGTATAAGCAGCAGGCGCCAAAGCAGCGATAACAACGCTGGTGCTGATCAGTATAGTAACAAAACGTGCCATGGTTTCTCTCCTGTTGTTGACAACACCGAGATAGGGGGAGCCCGTCCTTTTTGGAAGGGGCCAGGCGCGCTGTCCGGCGCATGCGGAACACGGTTTATCGCATTGAATTTTAACGGTCTCCGCTCGTCGCACGAGCCCCGCAATTCATCGCAGAGGCGGCTTGAACGCCCTTGAAAGCCCCCCGGGCCTTGCGCCGACGGATCGAACATGGCCCTTATTGCGGCTGGCTGTTCAAAAATAGGGGTCTTTCGCGATGGCTGATCTTTTTACGCTGGAAAACCTGTTCACGCTCGGCATGCTAGTCATGCTCCAGGCGGTGCTGGGTTTTGACAATCTTCTCTATATTTCTCTTGAATCCCAGCGGGTCGCGCCGCACCGCCAACAATTCGTGCGGCGCATGGGCATTGGCCTCGCGGTCTTCTTCCGCTTGGTTCTTCTGTTTATGGTTGTGGGGCTGATTGAACGCTTCACGGCGCCGCTCTTCAGCATCAATATCGGCGCGCTAAATGAGGCCGGCGTACATAGCGTTATCGACACCGAATTCAACTTCCGCGCGATATTATCACTCTTCGGCGGCGCATTTATCATCTACACGGCCACCAAGGAGATCATGCATCTCCTCGCAATCGACCATCTAGAAGAGGTGGAGGGGACCGCGAAACGTTCCGTCGGGATCGCCATATTCTGGATCGTTTCCATGAACCTCGTCTTTTCGTTCGACTCGCTGCTTTCGGCGATAGCTCTGACGCAGGTCTTTCCGGTGATGGCGCTTGCTATTCTGATCGGCGGCGTCTTGATGATCGTGCTCGCCGATGAAGTGGCGAACTTCATCGCCAAGAACCGGATGTATGAGGTGATTGGACTCTTCATCCTTTTCATTGTGGGTATTCTGCTCGTTTCCGAAGGCGGCCATCTTGCGCACATGTATCTGTTTGGATTTGAAGTGACAGCGATGTCGAAGACCACATTCTATTTCGTGATTTTCGTGATGGTCATCGTCAATATTGTGCAAACCCGGTATCGCCAGAAACTGGCGCTGCAGCGGGCGGTTGAGCATGCGCCCCACGAGGCGGCGCTTGCGGCGGCGGCTCCGACGGAGTGACCTGAGGCGACGCATTTGCTATCCATATCTAATCAGCGGGAAGGCTTTATGGTGTCGGATGACAAGACTGGATAGCTTGCATCCGCCGCCATTCTTTTAAATCTGTGTTTCGCTCCGCATTTCGACAAGATACGCGCCTCATCCAGAGGCGAAGCGTATCGCTTGTTAAACGAAAAAAGACGCTGCGTTTAAAAAACGCAGCGTCTTTTTCAACAGGAGCCTCCGGCTCGATTTAGCGCGATCTATAGCCCAATAAAAGGTTGCGCGACTTTTCCCATGAGAGACTTGAACTGCAGCGGCGCGTTGGTCGCGATCAGGCAAATGCATGGCTCGTCGCCGACAGCCATGGGCGAATGAGTGTTCTCATCATCGAGATCAGCGAAGTCGCCCGGCTTGAACGCGCCGATCTCATCCTCATAAGCGCCGCTCAGGATTAAGGTGAATTCGCCGTCTTTATGCGTGTGCTTCGGCATGCGCGTTCCAGGCATTATCTTCAAAAGACGTAACACGCCGGACCGATATCCTTCAGCTTGTAAGACATGTTGCGCAAGACCCGGCGCCACCGCGCGCCAGTCAACGGAGTCAATGCCGCCTTTTAGATAACGTTGAAGAGGCTGCGCCACGTCGAAGCTGAAATCATTGGCGGGGCGTGTGGAGGCCGGCATCACCGCGACATGATTGTCATCGGCGCGGGCCCAGAACGCTTCAAGTGCATTGTCAGCCATCGCCGCCGGTTCGGCCGATTCCAGAACAGCGCCGCCGAGAGCCTCAAAATCCCTTACGCCCGTCCTGCATTCGTCACATAGCGTCAGATGCGTCGCGATGACGACCGAGCGTGCTTCATCGAGATGACCCGCCGCATACATCGCCAGCGTTTCTGATTTCGGATGATGCTTGATTGAACTGTTACGCATCAAGGTCACCAAGTTCCTTTCTAATCTTGTTAAAGGCGAGACGCAGTCGAGACTTCACCGTTCCAAGCGGCAAGCCGAGACGTTCGGCGATCACCGAATGCGGTTCGTCCTCGATAAAATGCAAATGGACAACGTCGTGCTGATTTTTCGGAAGCCCTTTAAAGGCCTCGCGGATTCGATCATCGCGCTCCTGGCGCTCGACGACCACATCAGCCTGAGGCTCTTCGTCGGGCATCAGGGCAGGCTCGTCGGCGCTCAGTTCCGGCTTGTTGGCGCGGCGGAGGGCGTCAATGCGCTGGTTGCGCGCAATCGTAAAAATCCAGGTGGAGGCGGAGGCTTTCTTTGGATCGAAAAGCCCGGCTTTACGCCAGACCTTCAGCATGGTTTCCTGTGTGAGGTCTTCAGCCTGTTCGGCGGCGACGCCGATTTTCATCAGATAGCCCTTAACCCGCGGTCCGAAGAACGCGTAAAGCTGTCCGAAAGCCTGTTTGTCGCTGCTCATCGCCACACGCGCCAAGAAACCATTCATTTCTTCGGCCGAAGAACCGGCGTTTTTTGGCGGCGTGGGCGACGTTCTCACGGTCTGTACGGCTGCTCCGAGCATTATAGCCTCGCTGTTACGCATTTTCTACGCGCCAGCGAGGGAAAAGATCACTTTTTCAGCGAGAGTTTAGGCCATGTTTCGGAACCTTTCCAGTTGAATTCTGGTATGATCCGTCCTTTCTCCGAGGCCGTAGGGTTAGGCGTTAACGCTTTGGAAATTTTTTATGGCATTCGATGCTGGTGAAACGCGCCCTCAAGCCGCTCAAAAGGTGGCGATTATTGGTTCCGGCATATCAGGGCTATCCGCCGCTTGGCTCGCGTCGAGAGCGCATCAGGTCACCGTCTATGAGGTGAACGGGTATCTCGGCGGCCACGCCAATACCATTGATGTTCCGGTGGGCGGCGAGACGGTCCCGGTGGACGCCGGCTTTATTGTTTTCAACAAGCCGAACTATCCGAACCTGACCGCTCTGTTCGACCATTTGGGCGTCGCCACAGAAGAATCGTGCATGTCATTCGCCGCCTCCATGCGCGGCGGCGCCATGGAATATTCCGGTCAGACCTTGTCGTCGGTCTTCGCAAACCGCGCCAACGCGGTCTCGCCGTCTTTTTGGAACATGCTGAAGGACATTTCGCGGTTTCACCGTGAAGCCAAACGCCTCATTAAGGAAGGGGAAGGATCTGCATTTTCCTTGCGCGACTTCGTCATGGAGCGGCGCTACGGCGACGCTTTCGTGCGTGACTTCCTGGAGCCCATGGCTTCGGCGATCTGGTCGACTCCTTCCCATGATATTCTGGACTACCCCGCGCTCTCCTTTTTCAAATTCTTTGACAATCATGGCCTGTTACAGGTCTTGAACCTGCCCATCTGGCACACGGTTCGCGGCGGGTCGCGGACCTATGTGGAGAAGATCTCGGCGTCATTTTCGGGTAACGTGCGATTGCGCACGCCCGTGCGCCGAGTGATCAGGTCAAGCGGCGGCGTCACTGTGGTTGAGGCGAACGGCCAACATGACCATTACGATCAGGTGGTTATCGCGACGCATGGCGATACGGCGTTGCAAATACTCGATGATCCGGATGCAGACGAACGCGCGATTCTTGGCGCTTTCCGGTATCAGTCGAACAGGGCGTACTTGCATTTTGACGCCGGCCAGATGCCGGTTCGCCGCCGCGCGTGGGCGAGCTGGAACTATATTGGCGGGAACAATGGCGCAGCGATAAGCTATTGGATGAACCGATTGCAGAATCTTGACTGCGAGCGCGATATTTTCGTGACGCTTAATCCGCAAACGCCGATCCGTGACGATCTGATCGTCGCCGACTTTGATTACGAACATCCGATGTTCAATATCGCCGCCGGCGAAGCACAAGAGCGTTTATGGTCGCTGCAGGGGCGTGGCGGCGTCTGGTACTGCGGGGCGCATTTCGGTCAAGGGTTCCACGAGGACGGCCTTCAATCTGGTCTCGCTGTCGCTGAGGCGTTGGGCGGCGTTCGCCGGCCGTGGATGGTGGAGAACGAGTCCGCACGTATTCATCTGCCCGCCGCGCGGCCGTTGATGGCGGCGGAATGACAGCCAGTCTTTACAAGGGGCGGGTCACCCACCGGCGATTGAAGCCGGTCGACCATCGCCTCGACTATCGCGTTTTCTCTTTGATGGTTGATCTCGATGCGCTCGATGCGTTGGATGAGCGATTGAAATTCTTCTCGCGCAACAAGTTTAACCTCTTCTCATTTCATGACCGCGACTATGGCGATGGGGCCCCGCGTGATCTTGCACGTTATATTCGCAGCGTTCTCACGGAAGCTGGGATCGATGCTGACGGACGCATCGATCTTTTGTGTTACCCGCGCATTCTCGGTTATGCGTTTAATCCGTTGTCCGTCTATTATTGCCATAATGCCGGCGGCGACCTCGCCGCTATCCTTTATGAGGTGAGCAACACATTCGGCGACCGTCATACGTATCTTATCGCCGTGGAAGACGACGCCCCGATCATTCGACAGGAAGCGCAAAAGCTGTTGCATGTGTCGCCTTTCATGGGGATGGATATGCGCTATCATTTCAGGCTGAACAGGCCCGGTGAAAGTCTTTCCGTGGTGATCCGCGAAGTGGATGAAGCGGGGCCAATTCTGAATGCTGCTTTTGTGGGTCGGCGTGAGCCCGTCACCGATCAAACGCTTTTGCGCGCATTCTTTGCGTATCCGCTCATGACCGTGAAAATTATCATGGGCATCCACTGGGAGGCGGCGAAACTTTTCGCCAAGGGCATGCGGCTGTTGAAGGGCGACCCGGCGCCGGAAAACCCGGTGACGGTCGTCAGCCGTCACGCGCGCTCACGTCGCGCCGCCTGAGCGCTCCCCAACATTTGGGGCGACCCGGAAAAGATTGTCCTCTGATAGCGCATGTGCGACTTTGCGGTTCGCAATCGCCAACCGCAAAGAGGTTTTGTTATGCGCTTTTTCCTCGCATTCGCCGCCGCTACGGTAACTAACGCCTGCGCCGCCGAGCCGATCGAAGAGGCCGCGGAAACGGCGTCCGACGGAGCCTCTGTCTCCATTGAAAAATTATGGGTTGCTGATGGCTTCACCGATCCGGAAGGGGTCGCGCTTACTCCCGACGGGAACTACTTTATTTCAAACGTCGCTGGCGACAGCGCTGACGCCGACGGTGAAGGATGGATTTCGATCCTCTCCACGGAAGGCGAAATCCTCAATGAAAAATGGGCCGACGGCCTCGACGCGCCGAAGGGGATGACCGCTCATGACGGCACGCTCTATGTGGCCGATATAGACCGTATACGCCGGTATGATGTTGCGACTGGTGAAAACCTCGGCGATATCGTCGTTGACGGCGCGGTGTTTTTGAATGACGTGACGGTTTGGCGCGACAACATCATGGTTTCTGATTCGCGCACCGCCCGCATTTATTCTGTAGACGGCGACGCGGTTGAGGTCTGGCTTGAAAGCGAAGAGATGATCGCAGGCGTAAACGGTCTTCTTGGCGACGGCGACCGCCTCCTGATTTCGACCATGTCCACAGGCAGTCTTTTCGCCGCTGACGAGACGGGCATGTTGACGACCATCGCCACGGGCATGATCGACGCTGACGGGATCGGTCTTGTTGAGGGCGGGGGATATATGGTGTCCGCCTGGCGCGGCGACATTTTTCACGTGAGCGCCGATGGTGTGGTCGCCAAGCTGCAAGACACCCGTGCGGAAGAAATTCTCCAGAACGATCTCACGGTCTATGGCGATACGATAATCGTTCCCAACTGGAATCCCGGTACCGTGACGGCGTGGCGGATCAAACAATAACGGGCGTGGACCAGCGCGCGCGATTGCCCTAAATCACCTCATAAAGACGCGGAGGAACAGCCATGGACAAACTCTATAAGGACGCTGTCGCGGCGCTGGAAGGCGTGGTCTTTGACGGGATGACCGTGATGGCCGGCGGTTTCGGTTTGTGCGGCATTCCGGAAAACCTCATCGCCGCCTTGCGCGACACGGGCGTTAAAGACATCACCGTGATTTCGAACAATGCGGGCGTTGACGATTTCGGCCTCGGGCAACTCCTGCAGACGCGCCAGATAAAAAAGATGATCTCGTCTTATGTGGGCGAGAACAAAGAATTCGAACGCCAATATCTCGCGGGCGAGCTGGAACTTGAATTCAATCCCCAGGGCACGCTGGCCGAACGCTGCCGCGCCGGCGGCGCCGGCGTCCCGGGATTTTACACCAAGACAGGCGTCGGAACGCTGATCGCCGAAGGCAAAGAGCACAAGGAATTCAACGGCGAGACTTATATTCTCGAAACCGGGCTGGTGGCCGACTTGTCAATCGTGAAAGCCTGGAAGGCCGACCCGCAAGGAAACCTGATCTACCGAAAGACCGCGCGCAATTTTAATCCGATGATGGCGACGGCCGGTAAAGTCACCGTCGCGGAAGTGGAAGAGATCGTCGAGCTCGGCGCGCTGGACGCGGACAATATTCACACGCCCGGCATCTTCGTGCAGCGCCTCATTCAGGGCGATCACGAAAAGCGGATCGAACAACGCACCGTTCGGGAAAGGAGCTAGCCCATGCCCTGGGATCGCAATCAAATGGCCGAACGGGCCGCCAAGGAGCTGCAGGACGGCTTCTATGTTAATCTCGGGATTGGTATCCCGACGCTTGTGGCGAACTATATTCCGGAAGGCGTTGATGTAACGCTGCAGTCGGAAAACGGCATGCTCGGTATGGGGCCGTTTCCTTATGAAGATGAAGTTGACCCAGACCTAATCAACGCCGGCAAGCAGACGATTACGGAGCTGCGGCGCACCTCGTATTTCTCTTCCGCCGATAGTTTTGGGATGATCCGTGGGGGGCATATCGACCTTTCGATCCTCGGCGCCATGGAAGTTTCCGAGAAAGGCGATCTCGCAAACTGGATGATCCCCGGCAAGATGGTGAAGGGGATGGGCGGGGCGATGGATCTCGTGGCAGGTGTCAAGCGCGTCGTTGTCGTCATGGACCACGCCTCCAAAAGCGGCGCGCCGAAACTGTTGCATGAATGTTCGTTGCCGCTCACAGGCCAGCAGGTTGTCGATATGGTGATCACCAATTACGGCGTCTTCTCCGTCGAGCGCGGCAAGGGAATGACGCTCACCGAACTTGCGCCGTCGGTGTCTATCGACGAGATCAGAGACAAAACCGAAGCTGATTTCGCGGTTGCTGTTTAGATGACGAAACTCGACATTTACTGGTCTTACCGCAGTCCGTATTCATACCTGGCGACCGATCGATTAATTTCCATAAGGAACGATTACGCCGTTGATGTTGATTTTCGCGTGGTGCGGCCGCTCGCGTTGCGCGAAGACGGCTTCTTTAAGCGTGCTCGCCCGCAGTTTTTACCTTATCTCATGAAAGACATGGTGCGCGAAGGCGCGCGTATCGGGCGTCCTATCACACTGCCGAACCCTGATCCGATTATCATGGATATGGCGACAGGCGAGGTGGCTCCGGACCAGCCTCATATCGAGCTATTAATGTCGCTGGGCGTCGCCGCTTGTGAGGCGGGCAAGGGGCTTGAGTTCGCCGCCGCCGCCTCGCGACGGGTGTGGGGCGGCGTCGAGGCGTGGCATGAGGGAGACCATCTGGCGGAGGCGGCGCGCGAGGCCGGTCTCGACCTCGCGGCGCTCGACCAGTGGCGCGCTGAGAACGCTGACGCCGTGAAAGCGCGCATTGCAGAAAATGAAGCGGAGCAGATGAAGCATCATTGGGGCGTGCCGCTGATGGTGCTTGACGATGAGGATGCGTATTTCGGGCAGGACCGCCTGGAGGCGCTTTGCTGGCGGCTTGATAATATGGGCGCGCGTCGCTAACGGGAATAGGACGGGGCGACAGAAGGGATTAGAGAATGTTGAAAAAACCGTTGAAAGCGGCCGGGATCGGTTTGCTGATTTTCGCAAGCGCCTGCGCCACTGCGGGCCCGCGCGGCCGCATTGAGCAGCGGCTCGTGAAAGTGGGCGTTGATGCGTCCACTGCCGGTTGCCTCGCCAGCGAGATGGCGGACAAGCTGGATCGGCGCGAGCTCAATGCTGTCGCCGACTTCCTCGACGGTCTTGACCGCTCCGACACGCCGGGCCAGGCGCTGGACGCGCTCTTGTCCATTGACGACCCAAGCGCGGCGGCGGGCGTTGCGCGCGCCGGCATTTCATGCGCGCTGGAACAGATCACGCGTTAACGGAGAGATGGCCGCGGACGACATTCCCATAAGCGGCGAAACGGATCAGCGCTTTGCGCCGGTGCGCGCCGCCTTCGCGGCAAATTTCGAAAATGGCGACGATCTTGGCGCGTGCTTCGCTGTGTGCGTCGACGGCGATCTGGTCGTCGATCTGCGCGGGGGTCATACCAATCGGAAGCGGGAACAAGCGTGGTCTGAAGAAACGCTTGCGTGCGTTTATTCCACCGGAAAGGCCGTCTGCGCTCTCTTGATCGCATTCGAAGCGGCGCGCGGCGCGATCGATTATGAGGCGCCGGTGGCTCAATACTGGCCTGAATTCGCCGCCGCCGGCAAAGAGCATGTGACTGTCGGCGAAGCGCTTTCCCATCAGGCGGGCCTTTGCGGATTTCCTGAACAAATGGATCCCGCCGAATGGCTCAATTGGGATCTCATTTGCGCGCGGCTCGCCGCCATGGCGCCTCTTTGGGAACCCGCCACGGCGTCGGGATATCATCCGCAGACCTATGGATTTATTGCAGGCGAGCTTTTGCGCCGGGTCACCGGCAAGACTGTGGGCGCGCTTCTCAGCGACCATCGCGACCAAGCCGGCGTTCAGATTTTTTGCGGAATGGGTAGCCTTGAAGCAGCGCGTACGGCGCAAATGCCGAAGCCGCCGCGTGCGCCTGACCTCGGCCAGATGAACGCCTATAAGGAAGCGGCGTTCCTGAAGCCATGGTCCGCGCCGGCGCGTGTCTCACGGGAAGCCTGGCTCGCCGCGGAAATGCCCGCCTCCAATATGCATGCGGACGCAAGCTCCCTGGCGCGCTTCCTAACGCCCTTTGTGACCGACGACGCCCCCCTCGACGCCGCGACGAAAGAGGCGGCTTTGCGCGACCGGATTAACGGATCTGACCTGGTCCTGCCCTTTGACCTCACCTGGGCCGCGGGCGTCATGCGCAACACCGCCGGTCATTTCGGCCCAAGCGAAACAGCGTTCGGTCACGCCGGTTTCGGCGGCTCCTGCGTCGTGTTCGATCCGGCCCATCGCATGACGCTTGCCTATGTGATGAATAAAATGTCGCCGCATCTTGTCGGCGATCCGCGCGCTTTGCGCTTGATCGACGCCGTTTATGCTTGTCTTTAGATTATAGCGACACATGCAGGCGAAAGGTGACGAACGCCGGTTGCGGATAACCGGGATGCACCTTCGCGAGATGCGCGCATTCCGATGAATATCGCCGCAGCGCAGCACTGTCCGCCGTGCTCGTCCGCCCCTCCGCAGTGAAACGAAGAGACTGGCCGCCCAGATTGAACATCCTGTTCGCCTCTTGCGTTTCCGCTGCCGGAAACTCCGTCCTGAACGCGACTAATGGCTGGCCAGCGTGCGGCGCCGCCACTGCCGCCGGGTCGTGCATCGCCATGATCGCCGAAGCGATCGCTTGCTCCACTTGCATTCCGCCCTCCGGTTTTTGGTCCGGTTATGGGCGTAGCGTGCAGGCGAATCTTGAGAATTTCTTTGAAGGCGACGCCCAATTTTGTCGAAAACAAGGCGCATCTTTTGCGATAAATTTTAGAGATGGCTAGCGGAAACGCCGTGTCAGCCAGTCAATCATCCGCATATTGAGGGCTTCTGGCTGTTCCCACATCAGCCAGTGTCCGCTGTCGGGGATAATGTGGCGTTCCAGATCCGGGACCCATTCATCCATGCGTTTTGCATATTCGACCGGCAAGAAGATGTCGTCTTCGGCGCCGACCCAGAGCGCGGGCGCTGAGATTGTGGCGTCAGCGTCCCTCAAGAGTTCATGGTTTCGATCGATGTTGCGGTAAAGATTGATCCCGCCGTGAAATCCGGACTTTTTGTAAGCCTCCACATAGAGTGCAAGATCATCGCCGCCCATCACCTGGCCGCCAAGCTCCGGCGTCGGCCCGTGTTTGATGCGCCCCACAATATCGAATAGGCGATCGCCCAGCTGTTCGAGCACGGCGCGCTTCGGCGCTCGCTGAAACATGACGCAGAAGAACTTTTCTTCCTCTCCGGAAAAGACATCTTCCACGGACGGGTCATCATTAAACGCGACGATATAGTGCCGGTCGCCGCGGTTCGCCCGGATTTTCTCAATCTCCGGAATCGCGAGCGGCGGATAATGCGCGGTGCAGACGCCGATGACGCCCGCCACGCGTTCGCGGTGCATGTGCGCGAGCGGCCAGACGATGACGCCGCCCCAATCATGTCCGCAAAAGATCGCTTTTTCGATCTTGAGCGCATCGAGAAGACCGATCAGGTCGTCCGTCATATGACGAATATCATATTGCGCAACATCCTTCGGCGCGTCGGATCGGCCGAAGCCTTTGAGGTCAGGGGCGATCACGCGAAAGCCGGCGTCGGCGAGGGCGCGCATCTGATGTTTCCAGGAGTGGGCCATTTCCGGCCAGCCATGGACAAGAATGACGGGCGGCGCCGCCGAGGCGGGGTCGCCCGCTTCATAAACTGCGAGCCGGACGCCGCCGACGTCAACGAATGTGGGATCAGGAAAATCTGTCATGGCATGAGCATGCAAAGCGCGCGGTGCAAACGCAAGGGCGGCATGCAACAGGATTGCTGCCGCCTGCGCTTTTCGGCGCCGGCGAATTCGCCTATCGCTAGGCGATGACTGATAATCCAAAAGCGCCGAACAGTTCGCCGGGCCGCGACGGCTGGTTACTGCAGCCCCATCTGGAAACCTTCAGCGGTCACGCCGGGCCCTTTTATTTTCGCGAAGAGCCCGAAACGCCTGGCGTTGGTTTTTATGCGCAGACTCACCACGCTAATCTGAACGGCGTCGTTCATGGCGGCGCGCTCTTAACGCTGGCCGATATGGCGCTCTGGGACATCTGCCGGCGCAAACTCGATGGCCCGTTGAGAGGCGCCACTGTCACCCTGAATTCGGAATTTGTGGGCGCGGGCGAGGTCGGCGATTTTATCGAGGCGACCGGCGATGCTTTGAAGACAACCGGCAGCCTTCTGTTCGCGCGCGGCGTCGTGACGACGGGGGGACGGGCGCTTTTAAGTTTTTCCGGCACGCTTAAGCGCTTCAAGCCCGCATAAATTAGGCTGCGTTTGCGGCTCCTTCCGCTTTAGACCGGCGATAAGCGTCGAAGCTGAACACAGCGAGCGCGGTCCAGATCAGGCCGAAACAGATCGCGTGATAGACGGTGAACGGCTCGCCATAGGCGAGCCCCAGCAAGAACTGCAAGGTCGGGCCGATATACTGAATGAATCCGAGGGTGGTGAGCGTCAGCCGCCGCGCCGCAAGCGCAAACAAGAGGAGCGGGACAACCGTCACGGGACCGGCGAGGATTAGAAGACCTGTCAGGCCGAGATCGCCCGTTGCAAACATGCTTTCGCCGCGCCCTGCGATCCAGAATAAATAGGTGATCGCGAGCGGCGCCAACAACACGACCTCTGTGAATAGCCCGGGCATCGCGCCTGCATCGACGGTTTTACGGATAAATCCGTATGCGGTGAACGAAACGGCGAGGACGAAAGAGACCCACGGGAAGACGCCGCCGCCGACGGTCAAAACAATAACTCCGATTGCGGCGAGGACGACAGCGACAATTTGTAAGCGCCGTAATTGGTCGCCGAGCAGAACAACGCCAGCAGCGACGTTCATCAGCGGGTTGATGTAATAACCGAGACTCGCCTCGAGAACGCGATCAGCGCCCACGGCCCAGACGTAGATCAACCAATTCACCGCGATCACAAGCGCGCTGACAGCGAGGAGCGCCAGCACGCGCGGCGAGGAAAAAATCTTCCGTATTTCCGGCCACTGGCCGCGCGCGCTGATGAGAAGCGCGCCGAACGGGACCGCCCAAACGATCCGATGGCCGAGGATTTCTGTTGCGGATACTGCATCGAGGAGCTTCAGAAACAGCGGGAAGAGCCCCCACAGCGTATAGGCCCCCACAGCCGTCAACAGGCCGAGGTGCGTCGCCTCCTGCGCCGGCGTTCTTACACTCTCAGGTCTCGTCGCCATCGCGCACCTCGCGTGCGGTTATTTTGTCCCAATATCGCGGCGGTCGGCCGTTTATGTGCGGGGTTCAAGCCGCTTTCTTCAACAGGCCGCGATTGATCAGGAGTTCAGCGATTTGCACGGCGTTCAACGCCGCGCCTTTACGCAGATTGTCGGAAACGCACCAGAAAGCGAGGCCGTTGTCGACCGTCGGGTCCACGCGCATGCGGCTGACAAATGTTGCGAAGTCGCCGACGCATTCCACGGGCGTGACGTAGCCGCCGTCTTCACGCTTATCGACAACAAGAAGTCCCGGCGCTTCGCGCATGATCTCGTGCGCCTCCTCATCGGATAGCGGTTTTTCAAACTCCACATTCACCGCTTCAGCATGGCCCACAAAGGTCGGCACGCGCACGCATGTGGCGGTCAACTTGATCTTTGGATCAAGGATTTTCTTTGTCTCCGCCGTCATTTTCCATTCTTCTTTTGTGAAGCCGTCTTCCATGAAGACGTCAATGTGCGGAATAATATTGAACGCGATTTGCTTGGTGAAGCTTTTTGGTTCCGGCGTGTCGTTGACGAAAATGCCTTTCGTCTGATTGAAAAGCTCATCCATGGCCTCGCGGCCCGCGCCGGAGGTTGACTGATACGTGGAGACGACGACGCGCTTGATTGTCGCCGCGTCATGAAGGGGTTTCAACGCCACGACAAGTTGCGCCGTCGAGCAGTTTGGGTTGGCGATAATGTTTTTCTTGGCGAAACCCGCAACGGCGTCCGCATTCACCTCCGGAACAATGAGCGGCACGTCCGGGTCCATGCGAAAGTGAGAAGAATTGTCGATGACGACGGCGCCGGCCGCGGCAGCCTTCGGCGCCCATTCCTTCGCCACCGATCCGCCCGCCGCGAAAAGCGCAATATCGACTTTTGAAAAATCAAACGTGGTAAGATCCTCGCAGACGAGGGTCTTGTCGCCGTAGGAAACCTCCCGGCTGATTGACTGGCGCGAAGCGAGGGCGAAGACGTCCTTCACCGGCAACAGGCGTTCCGCCATGATCGCCAGCATTTCCTGGCCGACATTGCCGGTAGCGCCAACGAGCGCGACATTGATTTCCATGGCGTAGTGCCTCCACGTATCGAAGGCCCGGTAGAAGGCTTTTGGCGCCCTTGTGTCAACCCGGAAAATCTAACATCGCCATTAGGGTCCCTGGCGGTGGTTGCGCCCCGGCGGCGGGCCGCGCCCTGTATCGGATTAACTCAAAGACTTCACATGCCACGCGACCGTCATTGTCGCGACTTCCAGGTCGTTTTGATCTTTCAGCGAGACATTGACGTCGAAAGCGATTTTACCCTCGGCTTCGAATTTTTCGATGATCTCGGCGGCGGGCGCCGACGCTTTGGCGGTGGCCGTGATTTTTCCGCGGGCGATCTTTTTGTAAGCAATCTTCGCCTCCGCCGCCACCGGCCTGACTGCGAGCAAGCGGTCGGCGAAAACGCCAGAAAGCGCCGCGCCCGACGCCGCTTCGCCCACCGTGAACAGCGCGCCGGCATGTTGGCTCGCGATGTGATTGACGGTCGTCGGCGTTTCGGGTAGTTCGGCCGCCCCTTCGCCGGGCCCCACATGCGTGACTTCAACGCCAATATATTTGGCGAACGGTACGATCTCCGCCATTTGCTTCTGGATCATTTCATATTGTGACATGGACGCGCTCCTTTTGGGCAAAAAATACGTCCGCGCCTGCGTGCCGGCCACTGAAAATAGCAGTGAAAAAAGCAAAGGCCGCGCCGGGTCTTAACGCCCGGTCGCGGCCTTCGCCTACGCAACAATTCTGATACGCAACTATAGAAGGATTAAGCGGCTTTCCACTTGATCTGGAATTCCACTTCCTGCTCGCCGCCGCCGCGTTCGTGTTCGATGTTGAATTTGGCGTCGTTCGGAATGTGGAGACGCTCGCCGGCGACCTGAATATTAAAGTTCTTGCCCTTTTCGAGAGAGTCAGCGAGACGGCGCAGCTTTGAGACGAACTGTTTCGTCGTATACGCCTTTTCGATATCGCGGTCGGCTTTTTTGGCGACCGACCGTTTCGCCGCTGGTTTTTTAGCGGGCGCTTTTCGCTTTTTCGCCGCCGGTGTTTTCTTGATCACCGTCTTCTTTGCAGAGACTTTTTTCTTCGCCATCGGGATTTGATCCTCACGTAAATTAAAGACGCGAGGCGATTACCATTAAAATCTAACCGATTTGTTACCGGGGATGTTCCGCACGCGACGGGAAACTAGAAGCCGCCGCCGGTTTTGAATCCGCCGCCGCCGCGCGTGCGTGGAAAACGGATACGTGGCGGGCGCGGCGATCTCGGCATGCGCGGCGCGCGCGGAATACGTACCGGCCGCGTGGTGCGCCGCTTTGTCGTGCGACCCCATTCGCGTCCGCCGGTCCATGTCTCGCCCCAATTGTCGGGCAACCCGAAGCCGCCGCGCCATTCGCGCCCGCCGATGCCGCTGAAATCGTCATCCCAATCGCGTTTGCGCGTGTGTTGCGCGCGCCGCAGCCGGCGCCAGAAATCATCCGCGCCGAGGGTTCCCGCAAGAAGCTCGCCCACAAGCGAACCCACAAGGTCGCGGCCGGAAAATTCCGAGTAGGGGCTGTCATATTTAGCGCGCTTGAAGCGGCGGCGAATATCTTCGAGCTCCGACAAGACATGTTTGTGGCGATCAAGCGCGTGGCGCACAGCGCTGCGGCTTTCTTCAAGTTCCATGCGTTCGCGCTTCAGGCTGATAATCTCGTCAACCAGCCGGTCGTCGTCGCGCTCGATTGTCTCCGCCGCCAGAATTTTCAAATCCGGCACGGAGCGTTTTGAGAGCGCTTTGGCGACCACCATGCGCGCGTCTTCGAGCGGCCCTTTTCTGCCTGCGGCGGCTTCGGCGTGTTCGGCGACCAACGTTTCATGGCGCGCTTCGGTCTCGGCGAGTTGCTGGTCCAAAGTATCGAGCTTGTCGCGCGCCGCTTTAACCGCGTCGCGCAAGGCGCCGACACCGTCTTTTTCGAGCGCGTCGCGTTCAAACATTTCAAGCGCCGCCGCCGCTTTTTCAGCCGCCTCGTTAACGCGGTCAGCATGTTCGCCGAAGCGCTCCGGCAATTCCAATAATCGGCGATAATTTAATTGGGCGTTGCGATATTTGATGATGCCTGCGACCCACCGGTCAAGGACCGCGAAGAGCGGAAAGGCGCGATAATCTTTCGTCGCAAATTTGCGTTTCCACAAATAGGAAAACAGCGCGTCCTGTTCATAGGCGGCGCCTTTTTCCGCGCGGGTCTCGCGCGCCACTTCGAGTTTTTGCGCAGCGCGGGCGGCGATGGCGTCCGCCTCATCGACGGCGGCGGCGCGCGCTTGATAGTCAGCGTCTTGTTCGAGCCGCGCGTGGGTGCGTTCAGCCGCGGCGTCGTGAGCCGCCGTCGCTTCTTCAAGCGCGTCTTCCTGGGCGCGCCGATCACGTTCCAGCCGTTCAATTTCAGCTTCGGCGGCGTCGCGCCGCTCGGCGAAAGTGGCGAGCGCGCCGTCATGTTTCGCGATCAGCCGTTCGGCCTCGCGGTCGGCTGCGCCAAGCGATTCGCCGGTGTCGTCCTCGCGGATCAAATCCAGACGAATATCTGCGAGGCGTCGATAGACATCGACCTGACGCGTATCGATCTCCGCAAGCGCGCGCGCGTCAACCGCCGCCGCGTTGCTGGCGTCGGAAAGGGTGCGGCGCGCGTCGGCGATCGAGCGGTCGAGGCGGTGGAGGGCGGCGCGGCCTGAGGTCATGCGTCTCTACTCATATTCGATGTTCACCAGTCCAAAATCGCCCCGCCGGACGTCTCAATCGTATATTGCGGGGCGAGGGCGCCTTGCGGTTTCTCGCCAACCTCCGCCTCCTGAATAATAGCGTCATCCTGCTTGTCGGCGGCGACGCGATTGAAGACCGCCTCGGGGACGCGAAGCCCCCACTTTGTCACTTTGCGCGTTTCCTGATCTTCTTCGCTCGTCACTGTAACGGCGAACG
Organism: Pseudomonadota bacterium; assembly: GCA_038534195.1. Classification (GTDB taxonomy): domain Bacteria; phylum Pseudomonadota; class Alphaproteobacteria; order Caulobacterales; family Parvularculaceae; genus JAJFFW01. The sequence continues at coordinate 25,826 of JBCAXE010000002.1, read as the reverse complement.
GCGCGCCCGCGCTGTCGATCGCCTCGACGATCAAATAGTGATTGCGCACATCAGGGTTGTCGTCATTGAGCCGGAAGACGCCGCTCATGTCGCCAGGGCGCGAGACGACCCGAATGGTGAGTTCGCGCGACAGGAGCGAGGCCATATCGCCAAGGCGCTCCACAGCGCGCTCGCCCGCCGCGCCGTCGCCGCTCTGCACAGCGAACGCCGCCTCCTGGTAGACGGTCTCGATGGCGGCGCGCGCCTCGTCCGTGTTCGCTTGCGCCAAGGCCGTATCGCGCGCCGTTGAAAGTTCGGCCGGCAAGGTTTGCGTAAGCCGCACTTCCGCCGCCCGCTCGCGCGCGGCCTCAGGCGCTGTGACGCCAACATGATAGACGCCAGTACCGACCGCAGCGAGACCGAAGACGAGCGCGACCGGCTTTAACCAGCGGTCGCGGCCGATATAGAATTTGGCGAGGGAGACGTTTAAGCCACCTTTCGGCGGTTCGTAGACGAAGCGTTTTTCTTCGAGCGCTTTCACGCCGTCGCGCAAAATTCGGTCGGGAACGTCAATGCCCTGGTTTTTATAAATGACCCGCAGACGCTCGACGAGTTTTTCCTCACGCTCCTCGGCGGAGAGTTCCTTGTCGAGGACGCGCTCGCGGTGACGCAGCGTATCGACGACATCCATGGCGAGCATGACATCGTCGAAGCTTTGCGCGTCCGCGCCCTCGGCGGTCGTGACGAGCGTCTCGCTCATCGCCCGGCGATCAGGCTTTCTCAAGCGCGACGGTTGCGCCTGTCTGAATCAGTTGCGCAAGACGGCGCTTACCGTCTTCCACCGCTTCGCGGATTTCGTTGGAATTCTCGGTGGAAAGTTTGCGCATTTCCTGAATGATCTGCTGGCTGCGCTCCTGGTAGTTGATCACCGACTCAACCAACATTTTAACAGACGCCGCCGAGACCGTCGGGCCGTACCCCGCTTCGACGGCGGCCTCGTGGACCTTGCCGCCTACTTCCGAAAGCGTTTCGAGACTTTCGTCGATGCCCTTCTTCATTGCCTCAAGCGTCTGCGTGGATTCATGAAGCCCGTGCATGCCGGTGAAGGTGGCTGTCAGCGCCGTGAGCACAGTCTCATTGGTGCCAAAGAAAGAAACGGCCTGCGCGTAAACCCGCTCTTTGGCCGTCGTCGTTTGAACGAGGCGGGTCATGATTACTTCTGACGTATTGTAGCCGATGGTGATATTGTCGGAGAGATCCTTCGCCACCTGATAGCGCTTTTCTTCTTTCTGGAGCGAACGCAGCGCCTCATCGCGGTCGAGCTCCAGGCGCGCGCGCTCCGCGGCGTCGTCGCCCGCGTAATTGGTGACGAGCGCGACTTTGCTTTGCAGATACTCTTTGGCGGCCGAGAGTTTTCCTTCCGCCTTGTTCAGGACTTCAAGGGCCATCACTTCGGACTGTTTCATAGCGCCGCGGAAATCCCGATAAGCCTCAAGAATGCGCGTTTCGCGCTCCACCTGATCGCGCGTGTCGGCGGCGACATCGAGATAGAGGTCCTTGATCTTGTTGAAGCGGCTCGCAATGTCGCCGCGGGTCATTTTCATCCAGACATTCTGGATACGTTCAATCGTGTTGATCTTGCCGTCGGCGTATTGATCGACCAGCGATTTGGCGTCGTCCCGAATGGAATCGAACCCCGTGGTGATGCCTTCGTATCGCTCGCCGATCGTCATGCCGGAGACCTGTTCACGCACGACATCGTTGAAGTGCGAGGCCTGATCCAGCGTGCGGGCGATCGCGGCGACGCGATCTTCGTCGAGATCGGAAATCTGCTTCAACAGCGCGATGATCGGCGCTGGTTCAGTGTCCTCAGCGGCGAACCCGAGCGCGCGCAATTCGCCCATCGCGCGGTCGAGATATTGAAACGCAGTGGTCCGGAGTTCGGTCATGTGGGGTCTCCCAAAAGAAATGCAAGAATTACATAAGACTAAGAAAGAAGGGCGCCTAGCCCTTGACGGCCCCCGGTTTTCGGTTCCGCGCGCCGCTCACTGGGCTTTGTAACCATTTGTCCACCGATGGCTGCCATCATGCCTAAGAAATTATGAAACGGACGCCGCAACGCGTCACCCGCGAGATCCACCATGCCCCAGCAAATCGTGACCATCGGCCTTTTGTGGCATTCGATGAACTCTGACAATCTGGGCGTCGGGGCGCTCACTATCGGGAACATGGCGATTGTCGAAGACGCGGCGCGCAATGTCGGCCTGAAGCCGAAATTCAAGGTGATCGGTTGGGACGACCCAAAGCCGCCTTACTTCCGCCGAGACGATATCGAGGTGGTGGGGCTCCGCGCGCGCGATCTCAATCCGCTGAGCGGCGGCTTGGCGCAGATCGTCAAAGATTGCGATCTCGTTCTGGATATCGGCGGCGGCGACAGCTTCACCGATATTTACGGCCCGGGCCGTATCAGCAAAATGCTGATGGCGTCGAATATTATCCTGCAAGGCGGGGTGCCGCTGGTGATGAGCCCGCAAACGATCGGGCCATTTTCAAATCCGGTGATCAAACGCGCGGGCCTGAACATTTTGCGGCGCGCCGCCGCTGTTTCGAGCCGCGATCATTTATCGACGGCGTTCGCGCGCGATATGGGGTTTGACGGGGCGCTCATCGAAGCAAGCGACGTGGCGCTGCGCCTGCCGTATAAAAAACCGGCGAAGCGTGCGAACGGCCAAACTCGCGTGGGCCTCAATGTTTCCGGCCTTCTGATGAATGGCGGTTTTTCCGGCGACAACATGTTCGGATTGAAATCCGACTATGGCGAGACGGTCCGGAAAATTCTTCACTTCTTCACGAGACAGACGAATTGCGACATTCATCTCATCGGACATGTTCTATCCACAAAGCAGCCCGTTGAAGATGATCATAGGGCGTGCGCGGGGCTTGCCTCGGAATTTCCAGGCGTAACGGTTGCGCCGGTCTTCCGCGACCCGTCTCAGGCGAAATCCTATATTGCGGGAATGGACTTCTTCATGGGCGCGCGCATGCATGCATGTATCGCCGCCTTTTCGACAGGCGTCCCGGTTCTGCCCATGGCGTATAGCCGGAAGTTTGAAGGCTTTTTCGGCGCCTTGAACTATCCGGCGCTCGCCGATTGCAAGACAGACGACACCGACACAATCCTCGCCAAAGCGATGGACGCATACGACAATCGCGATGCGCTGAAAGAGGCCGCCGCTTCAGGGCTCGCCGCCGGGTATGATCGGCTGAAGCCCTATGAGGCGTCGGTGCAGCATGCGCTTGTTCAGGCGGTGAAGGCGGCGGCGTGAGCGCGGCGTCGCCTGCTTTATCAGGCGTTGCAAGAAGCGGTCTGTGCGCCGGCTGCGGCGCCTGCGCAGCGGCTGCGCCCGGTAAAGTCGCCATGACCGTCAATGAGGCAGGCTTCGCCAGACCCAGCCAACGCGAGGCGTTTTCTGCGGCGGAGGAGAATGTCGTCGCGAATGTGTGCCCAAGTCTGTCACTGCGTCAGGACGCCGGCGACCGCGTCGATGATGTGCTGTGGGGCCCTTACCTTGATGTCTACAGCGGCCACGCCGTCGATGAACGTCTGCGCCATCACGCCTCTTCGGGCGGCGCTTTGTCCGCATTTGTTACGCATCTGTTGGAAAGCGGCGCCGCGAAATTCGTTCTGCAAACGGCGGCGAGCGAAACGCAGCCCATCGGCAATGAGGCGCGCATCAGCGCCGACAGCGAAGATGTCTATGCCGCCGCGGGCTCGCGCTATGCGCCGTCCTCGCCGCTCGCTGATCTCGACGCGGCGCTCGCGCGGCGTCAACCGTTTGTTTTTGTGGGCAAGCCATGCGACGCCGCCGCGCTGCGTGCCCTTGCGCAATTCGACGCCCGGATCAATGAATTCATCGTCTGTGTGGTCACCTTTTTCTGTGCAGGGGTGCCGAGCCTGAAGGGCGCAGAAGAAATTGTACGGACAATGGGCGCTGACCCCGACGACGTCCTTTCCTTCCGCTATCGCGGCGACGGGTGGCCCGGTAAAGCGCGCGCAACGCTTAAAACGGGCGAAGCTCGCGAAATGTCGTACCATGACAGTTGGGGAAAAATACTGACCAGGCGCCTGCAGCCGCGATGCAAGATTTGTCCGGATGGAACCGGCGGTCACGCGGATATTTCCTTCGCAGACGCCTGGCATTGCGATGAGAAAGGGTACCCGCTGTTCGAAGAACGGCCCGGGCGCAGCCTTATCGTGACGCGGACCCCGGTCGGCGAGACCCTGTTTAAGGCTGCGCGCGCCGCCGGCGCCATCCGCAGTGAACCGACGCCCGTGGAGACCATCGCCGCCATGCAAATAGGGCAGGTGAAACGGCGCAAGCTCGCCTGGTCGCGACTTGCCGCACTGCGCTTATGGCGCGGAGACGCACCGGTGTTCACAGGTTATCGCCTCCGCGACGGCGCGCGCCTCGCGGGCGTGTTTGCAAATCTCAAAAGCTTCCTCGGAACAAGCCGGCGCGTTCTTTTGAATAAATTCTAGAGCGCGCGCACGCCATCCATTTCCGCGGCTTTAATATCGCGGGAAAGCACGCCAGCCGCGCCGAGAGCGGCGCGCCACGTCGCCATGTGCGGCTCTTTAAAATGCGCGTCGAGCGCGGCCCAGTCTTCCCAATACTCCACCACGAGAAGCGTATCGGGATCCGAAACGTCAATCCCGTATGCGTAGTCAATGCACCCGGCCTCTGCTTTGGAGGCGGTGATCATTGCCTCCATTTCCTTACGGATCTTTTGCAGCGCCCCGGGGGCGAATTTCGCATTTCCTGACACGACGATCATAGCGCATGTATTCCTTTGAAGGATTTTGTGCGTGGAGCGTACGCCGCTGTCATGGTAGCGGCAAGGGGCATGCAAGAGTGAGGCTGTCGCCGCGAATGACAAAAGATTTTTCAACCTGGCGACCATGCGATGAGCCGCGGCCGGCCGCGCTTACCGGGCGGTTTGTCAGGCTGGAGGCGTTTTCGAAGAACCGTCATGCGCAAAGGCTCTTTGAGAATATCGCTGGACCAGACGACGACAATTTGTGGCGCTACATTCCGTTGCCGAAGCCGGCGGATGCAGCGGCGCTAGGCGACGTTTTCACATTTATGGGCGGGTTGGCGAACAACCCCTGGCGCGTTCTGGCGATTATTGATCCCGAGACGGATTATGTTTTGGGAACGGCGAGCTACATGCGGATACGCCCCGACCATGGATCGGCGGAAGTGGGCTGCGTTATCTTCTCAAAGAAAATCCAGAAAACCCCCGCAGCCACCGAGGCGATGTTTCTGATGGCGAAGCATTTGTTCGATGATCTCGGCTATCGGCGTTACGAATGGAAATGCCACAATGGAAACGACGCATCAAAGCGCGCCGCTGAGCGGCTTGGTTTCTCCTTTGAAGGCGTCTTCCGCAACGACATGATCGTCAAAGGCGAAAACCGCGACACGGCGTGGTATTCGATTATCGACAGTGAATGGCCGCCGGTGAAAGCGGGCTTGCAAGCGTGGCTCGCGCCTGAGAATTTTGACGAGCAAGGCGTTCAGCGGACATCGTTGGCGGCGTTGAGGCCGCAACATTAGTCTTTTAACGGCGTATCACCGAAGACGTTTCGCTGCTCTAACATCGCGTCGATCTGATTTTCTTCGATCGCCAGATGGGTCATCGTCCGCGGGTCGCGGCCTGCGTCGATGGCGAGGGCGGCGATACGTCCTTGGCCAGTGCGCATGGTCGTCGGTTGTCGGCGGTTTATGGGATCGTCATACGCTTCGTCAGGGCTGATTATCCGCCATCCGTCCGCCCTTAACGCCGCGACCAAATCATCAACGAATAAGGCGGCCACATCATTTTCGTGCAACAATAAGATGTGCGCAGGCGATCGCCCCAGCGCTTCTCGGGCGGCTTGATCGTAGAACGACACAGCCCCCATCAGCATATCCACATAGGCGCCGCGCAAAGCGTTGAGATTGACCGTCCGCCCGTCGCGTACGGCTCTTTTCCATTGTTGCTCCATGTACCAATCGTAATTGTCGATGGTGACATAGCCGTTTTTCAGTCCGCGTTGTTGGAGCGCATCGTAGACCGCAAGCCGCCGGTCAAGGGGACGCCCCTCGTCAAGAAACGGATAACGGAACCAGGGGCGGCGGTTAGGAAGGTCTTCTAACAGCGCTTCCGCCTGATCAATGTTCGAGATATAGACCGCCGCCGGCGTATCTCGGAGCCAGGGATGATTGTGAGTATGGTTGGCGATCAAATGGCCGGCGCGCGCATACCGCCGGATACGTTCAAACCCATTTTCTTTTTCCAATCCATTTGTAGTGACGAAGAATACGACCGGACCAGCTTCCGCCGACCGTAACGTTTCTATGAGTCGTTGCGTCCGCTCAGAACCAGAAAACATGGGTCCTTGCCCGCGCGGGGCGTCGTCAAAAGACAGCGCAATCCGTTTTTCGTTAGCCGCGCCGTTCGCGAGGCTTTCCCGTTGCGTTGGCGTTTCCCGGATTTGCACGCATGAAACGCTGAGGCACGTGATCAGAACAATGAGAATGCGCATACAAATCCGGGAAGCGGTTACCGCGTTCGTCTTCGAACGCTGTTGTTACTTTTTGAAGGGCCACGTTTCCATCGGGTCAACGCGTTCGCCCGCCTGATATGTCTCCACATGCACATGCGGACCGGTTGTTTTTCCGGTTAGGCCGACCGTGGCGATCTGTTCGCCTTTCTTCACTTTCTGCCCGCTTTGGACGCTGTATTCGCCGAGATGAGAAAGAAGCGTGCGCGTTCCGTCCGCGGTCTCGATGACGATAACCTTCCCGTATCCCGCCTTTCCGTTGTAAAGATCGGTCGCCTCAATAATCGCGCCGTCCGCCGGGGCGTAGATCGGCGTGCCGATCGGCGCGGCGATATCGATGCCGTAATGGGTCATCGTTTTACCGGACTTGAACGGATCATACTGAACGCCGTAGGAGGCGGTGAGGCGGCCTTCGAGCATGAAAGAGATATTGTTGACCAGCGCGCCATTGGCGTCGCCGTCATCGGCTTGGGCTGAAAGTGTGAAGGCGCCCGACGCGATAATCGCCGCGGCGGCCAGGTTGAGCGCCGTTTTGTTCGCCCGTCCCTGAAAGGACGGCGCGGCGCCGGCCATGATATTTCGAAGTCTCATCTTTTCACTCCTTAGATGGTTGGCGGAAAATGAAGCAGCCGGAAGGCGCCGGTCCTGGGTTGCGGAAAGGCGCAATGCATCCAGAAGCGTTTCCGCGTAGGCCCGGCGTAATTCAGTTGAGCGACCGCCGGCGACGGCGATATCGCATTGTGTTTCAATGCTGTCGCCCCATCGTTTGAAGAGCGCATAGGCGAATGGCGATATCCAACAGACGGCGAGGAGCGTGCGCAGGGCTAGCCCTGTCTCGTCGTCCCGCCGAACGATATGCGCGGCTTCGTGGTCGAGAATATCCCGCAACTGCGGTGCAGAAAATCGTCTCGCCAATTGTGCCGGGATCACGATTTTCGATTGTTCCGGACGGCCGAATGGGCTGTACGTGTACGGTGTTGTGACCTCATCTGTCAGGTAGAATTTTCGGTCGCCGCCGAGAGTGGTCGCCGTCGCCCGCCGCGCGATGGCGTGTGCGCGGCCGCGTCCGGCGGTCAATCGTAGAAGGCAAACACCGACGCCAAGCAGGTAAAGACAGCCGATGGCGCTTTCCAGAAATGGTATGGAAAACCCTTTTTGCGTTTCCGCGCCCGCGACTTGTTCGGCGATGATCGATCCCAGCGGTTCAAGCGGGTCGTGCAAGTACGGCATATGAAGCCCGGAAGCGGGGTTGAGCATAGGAAAGCTGAGAAAAAGCGCGGCGAGGAGAGGTGTCGCAACGCAGGCGAAGAGCGCCACCGCCCAGAATGCAGGCCAATTGCGGAAGCGGCGTTCGAGACAGGAAAGAGTGAACGCAAGCGCCCAGACAAGGGCGCTGACGGCGAACATGGCCATAGAAAAAACAAATGCGGCGTTCATGATTTCGTCTTATCCTCCGCATTCGCTTCTTTTTTTAGATAGGCTTCCAACTCCTCCAATTCCTCAGAGGACAATACGGCGCTCCGGACGAGATTAGCCACCGGCAACGGCCCCTCTAGTCCGAGTACGTCGGAGGTGAACTGTTGAATGATCGCGGCAAGCGTTGGAATTTTCTTCGCCTTCGCGCGATAGAGGTTCAGTCCATGCTTGTCGCCGACGGTCACCATGTTTTTTTCGACCATGCGGTCGACGGTCTTGCGCGTGGATGAACGCGACCAGCCGAGATCGTCGGCGACGGCGTCGTGAATCTCCCGCAGACTCTGTTCTTTGTGAGTCCACAAATGTTTCAGGATGCGCAATTCCGACGGGGCAGGCTTCATGTCGCCAATGTGCGACACGTGTCGCCACACTGTCAACCCTTTATTTTAGTCGTCTCAAATTTCCCTTTTTCAAAAAAAAGAGGCGTTCTGACGAACGCCTCTCTTCAATGCAGCAATAGCGCGCCTAGAACGCCGCGATGCCTTGCGTGTCGATCGTCGGCAGATTGCCGGTCGGCGTCGTCTGGATCAAAGACAAAGAACCATCGTCCTCTGTTTTGTAAACATTGACCTGACCGCGCAGACCGAGAAGTTGATAGAGGTACTCGCCATTGTCGCTGGCGGCCATATCAATGAAGCCGTCGCTTTGCGTTCCGAAGGCGAGGGGACCGTCCGTGCGGCTCACTTCACCTTGCTGATCGGCGACGATATCGACGAACTCGACGACGCCTTCGTCAAAGCTGAACGCCGAAATGTTGGAATCGACTGTGTTCGAGGCCCAGAATTCTTCTCCGTCTGCAGAGAATTCGAGCCAGCATGTGGTGCGCATGCCGTCGAGAACCCCGCCGCCGGAGAGAACGTCAAGGCTTACCGGGGTCAGCGACCCAAACTCCCCAAGCTCCCAGGAGGAGATGGAGCCCGCCTGCAGGTTGGGGAAGGTAGGGGGGAGGCCGTCGCTGGAAAACTCACGCGCCTCCGAGACAACGACAAATTGACGGCCGTCATCTTCAACAATTTCGTGGCTGATCGCCGAGGCGAGGTTGCGTCCGTCTGTATTGCCAAAGGCGGTTGAAGAAGCTTCGGCGAGGGCCGATGGCGTCGGCACGCCATTGCGGTCGACGCCGAAGACAACGAGTTCCGGCGTGTCGCCGCCATTGAGAAGGACGGAGCCTGCATTGATTGACGTGACGGTTATAAAACGGCCGTCAGGGCTAAACCGCACATTTGACGGACGATTTTCAAGCACGCGCCGGGAGCCGCGAATAGAGCGGAGATTGCCGTTGCGCGCGACGCTGAAGGCTTCGATTGCGCCTTCCTGATCGGGTTCGCCGGTGAAAACGCCGTCCGCGTCAATCGAGGATACGATGATCACGCCGTCGCGATAGGCGATGGAGTTGGGCGCGATGCCGTTGACAAATTCCGTGTCAGTCAATCGCAGGCGGAGATCGTCGCCGATCTGAAACGCGCTCACCGAATTGGAACCGGCGTTGACAACAAAGAGCTGGCGGCGATCGTCGCTGAGAACGACAGCGTCGCCGGAGATCAACGGATCAAGACCTTCCGGTCCGTCAAAATCCGTAGAGCCCTGGCCGCCGGTGGCGAATTCGCCGATGAGCGACAGCGTGCCGTCGTCGCGCCGTCCGTAAGCGACGACTGAGTTCTGGTCGACGTCATTGCTCATGACAAAAACGGCGCCGTCAAAGTCAGCCGCGCGCCCGCGCCCGCCGAACGGATCGGAAGTTCCGCCGCCGAAACTGGGCTCAGATTGCGCGAAGGCGATGCTTGAGGCGACGAGAGCCGTTGCGCCAAGCAGCGCAGATTTAATGAAAGTGTAAGGGGTCATTTGTTCTCTCCGAAGATAAACGCAAAAAAGAGGCGGCGCCGCCGCGAGACGGCGTCGTCGTTTAGGGGTCAGTTTTTGGTTCATCGGCTGCGCAAGGCCTGCCCGCGATGCGTTCCGCCGCTTCAGAATTACTCAGTACAAAGTGCGATTGATGCAATCACGAAGCAAACGGTACGGATGAACGGGAAAGAACACACCCAAATTTTCACTGGCGCTCGATCACTAGAGGGTGAGATAAATTTTACCTCTCCTTTGTCAGGCGGTCAGCGATTGTGATTTGACATCGCTTTATCAACGAGAATCCAAAAAACGCTTTGACGTGCCGGTCGCAGACGTTACTATTCAACGATATGGTTGAATATCATTATTCGGATGAAACATCGCTCGACAGCACATTCTCAGCGCTAGCCGATCCCACGCGCCGGGCGATCATGACTGCGCTATCAAATGGGGAGCGCAGCGTTGGCGAGCTCGCTGAACCGTTCGATATGTCGTTGAACGCGGTTTCGAAACATATCAAGAAACTGGAAGCCGCAGGATTAGTTCGCCGCCATCGGGTTGGACGCGAACATTTTTTAAGCGTTGCGCCGCATTCGTTGGAAAGTGCGGCGCTGTGGCTCGAAAGGCGCCGGCGCTTTTGGAACAAGAAACTCGATAAACTAGAAGCCGTTTTACGGGAGGAGACGCGCGATGACTGACCATGGCGAATTTCTGGACGGTGGAACGCTGCGATTTGTGCGGCGTTTGCCAGGACCTATTGAGCGTGTGTGGGCGTATCTCACGGAGCCAGCAAAGCGCGCTTTGTGGTTCGCTGATGGTGAAACGTCGCCGGCGCCGGGCGGCAAAGTGGAATTCAAATTCGACCATAGCCGATTAAGCGATCATGATGACCCGTACCCCGAGAAATATAAGGAGATGGAGCAGGGCGTCGAGTTTGAAGGAGAGACGCTCATCTATGAGCCGCCGCACTTACTCGCCTTGCTGTGGCCAGAGGCGGCGGGCGGCGATGACACGAAAGTCACCTTTCGCCTTTCTGAGGAAGGCGATGACGTGCGGCTGGAACTTCTACACGAGCGAATTTCCTCCGCTGACGATCTATATAGCGCAGCGGCGGGATGGCATGTGCATTTCGGCATTCTCATTGCGCGCCTCGCCGGCGATGCGCCGGACCCCTTCTGGGCGCCCCATGAGCGCTTGGCGCGGGACTATGAAAAGCGGTTTTCCGGGCTGAAAGACCGCCTTTACAAAGGATGATCGTCGGCGAGATGACGACGATCAGATGACGGCGGCCATGAGCGCGCTGCCAAATCCCTTGCCGATAGGGCGGGCGCCGGTATAAGTGGCGAAAGTTTTTCTCTCAGCGGAGCCGCTCTCATGAATATTCACGAATACCAAGCCAAACAGCTGCTGAAATCTTTCGGCGCGCCGGTGGCGGACGGGGTTGCGGTTCTGAGCGCCGATGAGGCGGAAGCGGCGGCGAAATCGCTCCCGGGGCCGCTTTATGTGGTGAAGGCCCAAATCCATGCAGGCGGGCGCGGCAAGGGCAAGTTCAAGGAACCTGAAGCGGGTGAGAAGGGCGGCGTACGTCTCGCAAACTCGCCAGCCGAAGCGGCCGAGTTCACCAAACAAATGCTCGGCGCGACGCTTGTCACGAAACAAACAGGCGATGAGGGCAAGCAGGTTAACCGTATCTATATTGAGGACGGCGCCGACATTGAAACGGAGCTTTATCTCTCCGCGCTCGTCGATCGCGGCACTGGCCGCATCGCGTTCGTCGCCTCCACCGAAGGCGGCATGAACATCGAGGAAGTGGCCGAGGAGACGCCGGAAAAAATCCATACGATCCATGTGGACCCGGCGACGGGCGTAATGCCTCACCACGGACGATCCGTGGCGAAGGCGCTCGGGCTTAGCGGCGCGCAAGGCAAACAATGCGGCAAGCTTGTGAACATCCTCTACAAAGCGTTCACCGAAAAAGACATGGACATGCTGGAGATCAATCCGCTGATCGTCATGAAGGGCGGCGATCTGCGCGTGCTCGACGCCAAGGTCTCCTTCGACGGCAACGCCATGTTCCGCCACGCCGATCTCATGGAATTGCGCGACATTACGGAGGAAGACCCCTTCGAAGTGGAAGCGGCGAAATATGATCTTTCTTATGTGAAGCTCGACGGCAATATCGGCTGCATGGTCAATGGCGCGGGCCTCGCCATGTCGACCATGGACATTATCAAACATTATGGCGCTGAGCCCGCCAATTTCCTTGATGTGGGCGGCGGTGCGACGAAAGAGAAAGTCACTGAAGCCTTCAAGATCATCACTTCCGATCCGGCGGTGAAGGGCATTCTCGTGAACATCTTCGGCGGCATCATGCGGTGCGACACGATCGCGGAAGGCATTATCGCGGCGGTGAAAGAAGTGGGCCTTGAAGACCCGCTCGTGGTGCGTCTTGAAGGCACCAAGGTCGAAGAGGGCAAAAGGCTTCTCGCCGAGTCAGGCCTGAAAATCACGCCTGCGGATGACTTGGAAGACGCGGCCGAGAAAGTCGTTGCGGCGGTAAAGTAGGGCCAAAGCCTACGCCTTTTCCTTCGTCCAGACACTGCCCTTGTGGAGCGCATCGGCGACTTTGCCGGTGCGTTTTCCTTGCGTCGTATGGTTAGTCCAGAAGGCTGCGTCAAAGGTCGATGCTTCAACGCGGTGAATAACGCCGAGCGCCATAGGGAATTCCGGGTGCGTCATATTCAACAATAGCTGCGCGATCATCGGATTGGTCTCGTCATGGACGAGAAGGTCGCTTTCCGGAACGCCGCCGTCGCCGACGGACACGACCTCAAGAGACAGCGATTGCGGATTGAAGCGCAATCCCTTCTCCCCTTTAGCAAAGACAAGCGGCTTGCCGTGCTCCACGTGAATCTGGGTGTCGGCGGCTGTCTTCTTGGCGACAAATCCATCGAACACGTCTTTGTTGTAGACAATGCAGTTCTGGAAGATTTCAACGAACGCAGCGCCGCGATATGCGTGCGCGGCTTTTAGCGTGGCGCCCAGATTCTTGGCGTCCGTATCGATGCCGCGGGCGATGAATTTCGCGCCTGCGCCAAGCGCGAATGCGCCGGCCGAGACGGGCGCGTCGATCGATCCTTTTGGCGAGGAGGGTGAGCGCGTACCGGGGCGCGATGTGGGCGAGTACTGACCTTTCGTCAGTCCGTAGATTTCATTGTTGAAGAGCATGATCTGCATATCAACATTTCGGCGCAAGACGTGAAGCATGTGATTGCCGCCGATGGAAAGTCCGTCGCCGTCGCCCGTCACCATCCACACATCGAGGTCAGGCTGCGCAAGCTTCAAGCCCGTGGCGAAGGCAGGGGCGCGCCCATGGATCGTGTGAAATCCGTAGGCGTTCATATAATAGGGAAAGCGCGACGAGCAGCCGATGCCGGAGACAAAGGCGGTTTTGTCCGGATCGGCGCCAATGTCCGCCATGACTTTCTGGACGCATTTCAGGATCGCATAGTCGCCGCATCCGGGGCACCAGCGCACTTCCTGATCGGTGGCGAAGTCTTTGGCGGTGAGGGGAGCGTTCATTATTTCTTTTCCACGTAAGAAGGAATGGCGAGGGCGTCATTGAGCGCAAAATATTCCGCGACGGCGAGCGGGCGAATGAGAAAGCCGTTGGCGTCGCGGTCCATGGCGTAAATTTCGTCGCGCGTATAAATCGCCTGACAGCGCAGGAGACCGCGCTGGTAGATTTCGATCTGCACGGCGGATTTCGGCCAGATCGTCGACGGCGTGTTCCAACCGCCTTTCAGATCGCGCAAGGCGGTGATGAGTTTTTCCTGATCGACGCTTGCGGTCACCGGATCGGGCGTCGGGTCAAGCGGGTTGGCGGCCGCCCAGCCCACTTCCACGTCAAAGCGGATATCATCGCCATACTCGCGGTCGAAACACATTGATTGCGCCGCGGCTGCGGACGAGGCGAGAAGGCTCGCGATGATCACAAAAAGCCGCATAATTTACTCCGCCGCCTGAACCGCCGACGGCATGTTGGTCTTAATCGCCTCGACGATTTCGGCGATCTTGAACGGCTGACCTGAGACTTTCGTGAGCGGTGTCACTTCGATCTCAAGCTTGTCGCGTAATAGGGTCGCGCACTGACCCATATTCATTTCCGGCAGCAGGATGCGGTCATAACCGGCGAGCAGTGCGCCGAGATTGCGCGGCAACGGATTGAGATAGCGCAGATGGATTTGCGCCACATCGAGGCCTTGCTCGCGCGCATGATCGACGGCCCGCCAGATGACGCCGTGTGTGGAGCCCCAACCGACGACGGCGAGCGCGCCGCGCGAGGGGCCCTGTTCGACTCCCTGATCGGGGATAAAGTCTGCGATCGCATCGACTTTCGCCTGACGCATGTCGCTCATTTTCTGGTGATTGAACGCGTCGTAGGAGATGTCGCCGGTGTCGATGTCTTTCTCAAGGCCGCCGATGCGATGGGCGAGCCCTTCATCGCCGGCGGCGATCCAGCCGCGTCCGAGCGTTTCGGGATTGCGCGCCCAGATTGCGCGCTTCAGATCGGTCGGATCGTCAGACGCCGGCGCGTCCGGCGCTGGATTGATCGCGATCGGGTCGAAGTCAGCCATATCCGGAATGGCCCAGGGGCCGGCGGCGTTGGCGATATAGCCGTCCGTTAGCAGAAAGACCGGCGTCATATGGCGGATGGCGATCCGCGTCGCTTCAATCGCCGCTTCGAAACAGTCGCCAGGGTCTTTTGTGGCGATCACGGGGATCGGCGCGTCGGCGTTTCGTCCGTAGACGGCCTGATAAAGGTCGGACTGTTCAGTTTTTGTGGGCAGGCCGGTCGAGGGTCCGCCGCGTTGCGAATTCACGATCACGAGCGGCAGTTCAGTGGCGATGGCGAGACCGATCGCCTCGGTCTTCAGGGCGATGCCGGGACCGGACGAGGAAGTCACCCCGATCTGGCCGCCAAAGCTGGCGCCGATGGCGGCGCAGCAGGCGGCGATTTCGTCTTCGGCCTGAAAGGTCGCCACCCCAAGCTCGCCCATCCGGGACAGGTGATGGAGGATCGGGGAAGCCGGCGTAATCGGGTAGGAGCAGAACATGACCGGCTTGTCCGCCAACTCTCCCGCCGCTGCGAGGCCGAGCGACAACGCTTCGGCGCCGGTGATGGAGCGATACTCGCCCGCGTCCATCGGCGCCGCGCCAATCTTGAATTGCGGGATCTCCGCCGACAGCTCCGCGGTTTCGGCGTAGGCGTGGCCGGCGTTCAGCGCGGCGAGGTTACCGCCGATCACTTCCGGCTTTTTCGCGAATTTCTTTTCGATCCAGGCCGTGATTGGCGCCCGGTCGCGGCCGAACATCCACAGGACGGCGCCAAGGGCCCAGAAATTCTTGCACCGGTCGGCGTCGCGCTTGCCAAGACCGGCGGGCTTCACCGCCTCTTCGGTCTGCGTCGTCACGTCGATTTCGATGACCTGGTAATCGTTAAGCTCGCCCGTCTCGCGCGGGTCTTTCTCAATGCCAGCTTTGGCGAAGTTACGCTCGTTGAAGCTGTCGGTGTTGAGGATGATCAGCGCGCCCTTCGGCAGCAGCGGCAGGTTCACCTTCAGCGCAGCCGGGTTGAATGCGATCAGGACATCCGGCGCATCGCCGGCGGTGGCGATACGGCGTTCGCCGAGATTGATCTGGAAAGCCGAGACCCCAAAGGTCGTGCCCACAGGCGCCCGGATTTCCGCCGGAAAATCGGGGAACGTCGAAAAGTCGGAGCCGGCCAGCGCCGTCGAATCGGCGAACTGAGAGCCGAGCAGTTGCACCCCGTCACCGGAGTCCCCGGCGAACCGCACGACAATAGATTGTTGCTGAGTGGATGGTTGCGTCATGTATGTCTGTCTTCTAACCCGCACAGTGCGGGAATTCTCCGCTTTTACTGGTCCCGCTCCCCTCGTCGGGAGATATAGTGAAGCGCCATCATATCCCAATTGCCATGGAAAAGAACAAGGCTTTATCGCCGCTGGACCGGCGCCCGAAGCCCTTCTGAAGCCTTGATTTGTCCCAGCGCACTCGGTAACGCAAGCGAGTTATTCTAATCAGCGCATTAGCGCCCGCCGACGGCGCAAAACAAGGGCGCGCGGCCATGTCTGCGCTTCACAAATTAAAGAGGATTCCATGAAGTTTTTCGCCGACACCGCGGACATCGCCGAAATCAGAGACCTTCTCCCCACAGGGTTGATTGACGGGGTTACGACAAACCCGAGCCTGATCATGAAGTCGGGCCGGGATTTCCGCGAAGTGGTGTCAGAGATTTGCGCGCTCGTGGATGGGCCGGTGAGCGCGGAGGTCACCGCCGTCGAGGCTGAACAAATGGTCGCCGAAGGCAAATCGCTGGCGACGATCGCCGACAACGTGACCGTTAAGCTGCCCTTGACCATTGAGGGGCTCAAAGCCTGCAAGGCGCTGACGGCGGACGGCGTCAAGACGAATGTGACGTTGTGTTTCTCGGCCAATCAGGCGCTGCTTGCGGCGAAAGCGGGCGCGACATTTATCTCGCCGTTTATCGGGCGCCTCGACGATATGGGGATCGACGGTATGGATCTGATCCGGGAGATCCGCGTGATCTACGATAATTACGGCTTTGATACGGAGATTCTGGCCGCGTCGATCCGCTCGCCCAATCACGTGAAAGATTCCGCGATCGCCGGCGCCGATGTGGCGACCGCGCCGCCTAAAGTGATCACGGCGCTCGCCAACCATCCGCTTACCGACAAAGGCCTTGAAGCATTTCTCGCCGATTGGGCGAAAACGGGACAGAAAATCCTCTAAGCGAAATCATCTTGCACTCGATGGATGATATTTTCACGGCGCCTGCGATAGCGCGTCTCGCTATTCTTGGCGGCGGCGCATTTCCAGTGCGGCGTATCTTCTGCATCGGCAAGAATTATGCGGCCCATGTAACGGAGATGGGCGGCGATCCGAAAAGCGACCCGCCGGTCTTCTTCACCAAGCCAGCGGACGCGGCGACGCAAGACGCGGTGGTTCCCTTTCCGCCCGGCACGCAAGACCTTCACTATGAAGGCGAGTTGGTGATTGCTTTGAAAGCTGGCGGCCGCGCGCTGAAGACGCGCGGTGAGGCGGGCGCTTTGATTTTGGGCGCCGCCGTCGGGTGCGATCTGACGCGCCGCGATCTGCAACGCGCGGCCAAAGACAAGGGCGCGCCCTGGGACGCGGCGAAGGGTTTCGACTTTTCAGCGCCGGTCGGCCAAATCGCAACAATTGGTGATGTTCCGCCCGACGCGATGGACGAGGCGCGCATCATAACCCACGTCAACGGCGCCGTGAGACAAGATGCGCCGCTCAGCGATATGATCTGGACCGTCCCGGAAATAATCATCGCCCTGTCGGCCCTGTTTGAATTGAAGGCCGGCGATCTTATCTTCACCGGAACGCCTCAAGGCGTCGGCCCGCTCGCCGTGGGCGATACGGTAGAGGTTAACATTGATCCGCTTCCGCCTCTGACCTTCACCATCGGCGCGCCTGCGTGAACCAAACGGATGTGAAAAGACGCCCCATGACGCCCGAACAGAAACAGGAACGATACAAAGAGGTCGCTAAGGAAATAGCGGCTGTGATCGACGGCGAGCGCAATCTCACTGCGCGCATGGCGACCGTGTCCAATATTCTCCATCACGCTTTTGACCATTATTTCTGGACAGGCTTTTACGTGGTTGATCCCCATAAGGAGAATGAGCTGGTCGTCGGCCCTTACCAGGGCACGATGGGGTGTCTGCGCATTCCCTTCGGCCGCGGCGTTTGCGGGACGGCGGCGGCGACAGGCGAGGTTCAGATCGTCGATGACGTGCATGCATTTCCGGGTCACATCGCTTGCGATGCAAACTCGGCGTCGGAAATTGTCATTCCGGTTTACGATGGCGCCGGACAATTGATCGCTGTATTTGATGTGGACAGCGACAAACAAGGGATGTTTGACGAGATCGACCGCGACGGATTAGCGCCGATTCTTGCAACCGTTGCGGCTGGATAAGCGCACTTTCACTCCACCATATAGAGCGGGCACGGATCGAGTTTTTCCTGCGTGCCCATATAGCCTGCATATTCAAAACGCCGGCCAGTGAGGGGCGCGAGCGCGGCGATGCTCGCATAGGCCTCGCTGGCGTAGATTTTACCTTCCTCGGTGAGCGGGCGGCAGGACGCGGTGATCAGATTGTCATGAACAACCGTTTCATCGTTCTTCTGCATGTCGTTGTAAAAGACGCCGACGTCCAACCAGATCCTGAAGTCCGAGGCGGTCTTGCCGGCTTCGAACGATACGGCGTCGGCGCAGGCCTGCTCAAGCGTCTCATAGAGGTAGGTGGCGCACTTTACGTTCGGCGCCTCGATGCGCTGTTGCGCCTTTCCCAATTGATCGGGGAGCGCCGCTTTCTTGCCCGTCGCCTGCAGCGTGAGCGCATAGCGCAAGCCGGTCGGGTCGACGCAGGCCGCCTTTTCTTTCTTCGGCCAATCGTCGCTGATGACGCCAAAGGCGCGCCCGCTTTCTATCCAATGGTCAAGGTTTGCGACGCTCAATGACGCGCCGGTGTCGCTTCCTTCCTGCACCGCGAAAAAGCCGAGCGCATCCGTGTGCAGCTCGTCTGCATGGCGGATGGTTTTGCCCATGGCGATCAGCGCGCCCAACTGGTAGGCGGCGCGCGACGCATGAGGCGCGCGCCTGTTCCATTCGATGGAAGATGCTGCGCGCATGCAATCGATGAAGCGCTGGCGCCACTCATCACCAAAGGCGGACACAGACGTCTTCATGAAATCCTGCGGCGGCAGCGGCAGATAAACGTTTAGGCTGACGCCCGCCTCCAACAGCGCTTCGGCGATGGCGATATCGCAGCCTGACGCGAGCGCGCCGCACGCCCAGCCAATCGTATTCTCCTCGATGTAGCGTTCCACGTCTGCGACCACGTCATCGATTAAGTTGTCCGTTTCCTCGGACGATTTTCCGGCGAGGGGGCCTGAGAAGAAGAGTGTCTTATGCTGCGGCGTCACCTTGTCGATCCAGACGCGATCGATGTTCACATATTCCGCAGACCGAAGAAGCTGCTGGCGCGTCGTCGCTTTTTTGCCAGGCGTCACATCGCTCGCCTGGCAGGCGCTTTTAAATAACGCCGCCGCCGTTGGAAGATCGTTTTGTAAGAGCTTGCATTCGGCCATGGTGGCGCGGAGCCAGTAAGAGGGGTCGTCCTCATCGAGCGGCTCGAGCTTTTCGTGCGTGATATCGCCGACGATTGAAGCGAGCCCGCGCGCCCGTTCACCTTCGCCCAGAAGCGCGTATCCGTAGGCGGCGTTGAGACCGGAATAATTTTTGCGGCATTTGTCAAAGACTTTGGCGTACTCTTCGGCTGAATCCACCAAATATTGGCGGCGATCTTCGTCGCTGTCAGTAGAGAACGCCATGTCGCGCAAGATGCGCGGGCGCAGGCAGCCGAGCTCTTCGTCCGTGTAGTCATGTTTAAGGCCGAGCTTATCGATCATCGCAAGCGCTTCAGCCATGGCTCCGGAGCGCGCCGTCGCGAGGACTGCGCGGTGGCGAAAGCGCATGTCGCGGGGCGCGCGCTTCGACGCTTCCATCGCCAGATTAAAGGCGATCTGGTTAAGGCCGCGATCGAGATAGCTGTCGATTTCCCAAATCCAGTCGCCTTCTTTCGACGATTGCGACGCGGCCGATTGGTCGCTCGCTAACTGGTGCAGGCGATTGCGGTTCTGAATCGTGATTTCGCCTGACTTGTTCTGAAAAATAAGGCCGGATTTCTCCCACATCGTCAGCGTTCGGTTCACATGTTCGCGCGAGACGCCGAGCATTTCCGCGGCGAAGGATTGGGAAATTTTGCCGACGGCCGCGGTCGGGCGCCAATCTTCGCCGGCCAACAGGTCTCCGATGCGAGAAAACAGGCTGGCGAGGCGCAATTCCAGTGACCGGTGAAGCGATTGCACCAATAGCTTCGCTGTCTCGTTGGTGTAGGTGGCGAGCGCCGACATCAGCGATTGCGACAGTTCCGGGCAGCGTCGCGCCACACGCATCAAATCCGCGCTTGGGATCGCCACAGCGGAAACATTTGAAAGGCAGCGCGTTTCGGAGAGGCATATGGCGCCCGGCGGACGCTGTTCCGTAAGCGCGGCTTGCAGTCCCGCCATGTCGCCTGGGCCGAAAAGTGCTGTCAGAACGGGTTTTGTGTTTTCATGATCGGCGCGTAACGCCGCGATCACGCCACGCTCAATAACAAAGACGCTGTCGCCGCCCGCCGCGCGCGGCGTCGTCTTGCCGCGCGCAATCGCGACGATCTTGCCGCGATGGGCAAGCTCCGCCAAATCGTCTTCGGGCGTTGATTGAAAGATGGGCGCGGTTGCAAGAAGGCGGCGCTTGTACTCGGTATCGGCGTCTACGGTTCGGTTCGTCAAAGTCGTTCCCTCACGGAGCGCTTATTCTTTTTATTCGTTGAAGCGCTATGCATGACTTTCATTTTACAAAAAGTATCATCGAAGATAAAGAATTTTTGATCTCCAAAAAAAAGTTTAATTGGTGCACAGATGTAAACGGCCAGTTTCCTGAGCGAAAACTGGCCGTCTAACTCCCCCAATCGCGTCGCCGGGAAGGCCCCGGCGTCACGCTGTGCAAACCCCCAAGGTCGCTGTTTCTCGACGGGTCTTTCGAGAACAATTCGAAGATAACATCGAGGCCCGGCGGGTCCTGTGACTTGCATCACAAGACGCCGCGGAATCTTGCCAAGATGTGATTGGTTTGAAAATTCTATAATAAAAACAGATATATACGACCGAAAGCAGGATTTGCGTCTTGTATGAGCCGACGAAAAACCGGTAAGCACGGGAGGCGAACGGCGCGCACGCTGATCGCCGAGTAATGAAAGCCAGTTGCGACCGTGACAAGAAAAACCGCCGCCCGCCACATCGTTGATGCGCTTTTGACGAATGGCGTGACGCACGTCTTTTGCGTGCCGGGCGAAAGTTACCTCGCCGTGTTGGATGCGCTTTACGATGTTCGCGACCGTATCCGGCTCATCGCTTGCCGACATGAAGCGGCCGCCGCGAACATGGCTGAGGCTTTCGGGAAACTGACAGGGCGCCCAGGGATTGTCATGGTGACGCGCGGGCCCGGCGCGACGCAGGGCTCGGTCGGCGTTCACACGGCGTTTCAGGATTCAACGCCGATGATCATGTTTGTGGGACAGGTGGCGCGCAGCCAGTTTGATCGCGAAGCCTTTCAGGAGGTCGACTATCGGCGGATGTTTGCGCCGCTTGCAAAGTGGGCGGCGGAAATTGATGTTCCGGCGCGCGCAGGCGAATATGTGAACCGCGCCTTCGCCACCGCGCAAAACGGACGCCGCGGACCGGTCGTGCTGGCGTTGCCGGAAGATGTCCTGACGGAAGAAGCGGACGCCGCGTCACTGCCGGCTGCGCCCATCGCGCGCGCGGCCCCGGACCCCGGCGCGATGACGCAATTCCGCTCCATGCTTGAGGGGGCGCGCAATCCGTTTCTCCTGGTGGGCGGCGGCGGCTGGACGAAGAGCGCGGTCGACGATTTGCGGCGGTTCGTTCACGCGACGGGTTTGCCAGTCGGCGCCTCCTTCCGGTCAAAGGATCTCTTCGACAACACGGACCGTCACTATGCGGGAGATGTGGGGATAGCGCCGAACCCCGCCTTGGCGGCGCGCATCGAAGCCAGCGACCTCCTGATCGCTTTTGGGCCGCGCCTCGGCGAAATGACGACGTCCGGCTATACGCTCATGGAAGCGCCGGCGCTCAAGCAGAAATTGATCCATATTCATCCAGGCGCCGAGGAGTTGGGGCGTGTCTACACGCCGGCGCTTGCCATCAACGCCGCGCCGCCCGCCATGGCGCAGGCGCTTTCCGAGCAAGACTGGAGGCTAAACGATGCGTGGCGCGACCAAGCCTATGCGGCGCATACGGATTTCTTAGCGTACGCTGCGCCGGTCGCCGTCGCGGAGGGCGTTAATCTTTCTTCGGTCTTTCATTGGCTCGATGAAAATTTGCCACCGGACGCTATCATGTGCAATGGCGCTGGAAACTACGCGGCCTGGCTGCATCGTTTTTATCGCCATAAGGCGTTCAAGACGCAGCTCGCGCCCACATCCGGCGCCATGGGCTATGGGTTTCCCGCCGCGCTCGCCGCGAAAGCGGTTCATCCCGATCGCGACGTTATTTGCGCCGCTGGCGATGGTTGTTTCATGATGGCTGCGCCGGAACTGGCGACCGCGGTTCAATATGATCTGCCGGTGATTGCGCTGGTGGCCAACAATGGAACCTATGGTACAATTCGCATGCATCAGGAGCGGGATTATCCGCGCCGCGTTTCGGGCACCGACCTTGTCAATCCGGATTTCGCTGCGTTTGCGAAGAGTTTCGGTGCATTCGGCGTGACGGTCACGGATGAGAAAGATTTCCCGAAGGTTTTTGAGGCCGCGAAAGCGAGCGGCAAGCCGGCAGTGATCGAGCTTATAACTTCCGCCAGGGAAATCGCGCCGGGCAAGCGTCTCGATTGATTGGGCCCGTAGCCTAGAGATCGTCAGCAAATTCGAACGGGGCGGCGGTGCGGCGGAAATCATCTTTGAGCACCTGACGACCGATGGGAGGCTCCGCGCGCGCCGTACAATCGGTACGCTGACAAAGGCGGCAGGTGACGCCGATCGGCGTCGCAGTTTCCGGGCTCAGCGAATTGTCGGCGGCGTAGATTAGGTGATGGGCGTGTTTTTGCGCGCAACCAAGCGCAACGGCGCGCTCGACACGCGGTGCGTTGTAGGCGCCGCCGCCGGCGATCACGGTGCGCGCGATGGAGAAGAATTTCTCACCATCGGGCAACTCCACCCATTGCGTGATAATCTTCCGCGGGGACTGAAACGCATGGTGCACGGACCAGAGCGGACAGGACCCGCCGTGGCGCGCAAATGGAAAGCCCGCGCCGTCAAGGCGTTTTGAAATATTGCCTGCGGCGTCAACCCGCATGAAGAAAAAGGGCACGCCCTCGCGTCCCGGTTTCTGCAAAGTGGTGAGCCGGTGCGCCGTCTGTTCAAAGCTCGCGCCGAATTGCCGGCCGAGCGCCTCCACATCATACTGGCGCGCCTGCGCCGCAGCGAGAAAAGGCCGGTACGGCATCATCAGGGCGCCGGCGGCATAGTTGGCGACTGCGCGGCGCGCGAGATTTCGGCCGTTCTCAGTATGAAAATCCGCCTCATCCACGACAGCGTTAATCGCTTCGGTAAGTTCCAGATACGCAATCTGCAGGCAAAGCTGAAATGTGCGGCTGGCGCCGTCGAGCGTGTTTTCTAACACGAGCTCGCGCCGGTGATGGTCGAGCCGGCGCACCGATCCCGTCATAACGTCAGGGGGCAGGCGGCGCACCGTTAGATCGTGGGCGGATCTTAGAAACGCAGCGAAGCCGCCTATCTCAGAAACGCGTGCGGACAAACGTTCGGCGCGTTCATCGATCACAGGAAAGAAGTTTTGCCGCGCCGTCAGAAACTGCCGGGCGTCAGTGAGCGGATCGGTTTTGGCGATGGCGTCCGCGCCCTTGTCGGCGAGGGCGATCTGTCCATCCTGATACGCTGCGTAGAGACGCATCAACGCTTCTGAAACGCCGGGATATCCGACGGCGACGTCTTCGGCTTCGCTCGGCGCAAAATCGATATCGGCGAACAACGGATCGTCAAAGACGGCGCCGACCCGTTTGGCGTGGCTTTCGTTACTGGCGTCGGCGAGGCTGTTGAGATCCACTTTGTAGGTGGCCGCGAGACGCAACAGCATGTCGGCGGTCACGGCGCGCTGGTTTCGCTCCATCAACGCCACGTAAGAAGCGGAAATGTTCAAATCCGCCGCCATCGCGGCCTGGGTGAGGCCCAAATCGCGGCGCATGCGTCTCAGTTTTGCGCCGATGTAAACGCTGCGGTCGCGGGCCATCAGAAATCCGGTTTGTTAACGTTGCACAAGATCGATTTGTCAACATCGCACATAATTACAAAAATTACGTGTAAGAATCCACAAGTCAACGATTTTGCGCCTGCACAAAGGGGAAAACGGCATGGTACTCGCTCTCTAACAGCGGTTCGAACCTGCTATCCGGACCGGTTCCCACTATGAGCGTATGGAGCGTAATATGACTTTTTCCAATGATCTCAATGAGATGGCGCAGCTAATCAAAAGCCATGACGGCACATGGGACGGCATCAGCGCCGAATCGGTGGCGCGGATGCGCGCCCAGAACAAATTCAAAACCGGTCTCGACATTGCGCGCTATACGGCGCGGATCATGCGCGAGGACATGGCCGCATACGACGCCGATCCGGCGAATTACACACAATCGCTCGGCTGCTGGCACGGGTTCATCGGCCAACAAAAGATGATCTCCATTAAAAAGCATTTCGGCGACACCAAACGGCGCTACCTCTATCTCTCCGGGTGGATGGTCGCGGCCCTGCGGTCCGAATTCGGTCCGTTGCCTGATCAGTCCATGCACGAGAAGACATCCGTGCCGGCGCTCATTGAGGAGCTTTATACATTTTTGCGTCAGGCGGACGCTCGCGAGCTTGGCGGTCTCTTCCGCGATATCGATGCGGCGCGCGCCGCGGGCGATCGCGCGAAAGAGCAGGAATTGATGGCCGCGGTCGATAATCACAAAACCCATGTGGTGCCGATCATCGCCGACATTGATGCAGGCTTCGGCAACGCCGAGGCCACCTATCTACTCGCCAAGAAAATGATCGAGGCGGGCGCTTGCGCCTTACAGATCGAAAATCAGGTCTCGGATGAGAAACAATGCGGTCACCAGGACGGAAAAGTGACGGTGCCCCACGAAGATTTCCTCGCCAAGGTTCGCGCCTGCCGGTACGCATTTCTCGAGCTTGGCGTTGAAGACGGGATCGTCGTTACGCGCACGGACTCCCTCGGCGCAGGTCTGACCAAGCAAATTGCATTCTCAAAAGAGCCGGGTGATCTTGGTGATCAGTACAATGCGTTCCTCGATTGCGAAGAAGTCACCGAAGCCGAATTGTCGCCTAGCGATGTGGTGATCAAGCGCGACGGTAAGCTGATGCGGCCGAAGCGTCTGCCGTCGAACCTCTTCCAGTTCAAGCCGGGCACCGGCGAGGATCGCTGCGTTCTCGACTGCATCACGTCGCTTCAGAACGGCGCTGATCTTCTCTGGATCGAGACGGAAAAACCGCATGTGGAACAGATCGCTGGTATGGTCGATCGGATCCGCGCGGTCATTCCAAACGCGAAACTTGTTTACAACAATTCGCCGTCCTTCAACTGGACGCTAAATTTCCGCCAACAGGTGTTCGACGCCTGGACCGCGGAAGGCAAAAACACTCTCTCTTATGATCGCGACAATCTGATGAGCGTTGAGTATGACGACACGGAACTGGCGAAGGAAGCCGATGACCGCATCCGCACGTTCCAGCGCGACGGATCAAAACGCGCAGGCATCTTCCATCACCTGATCACCTTGCCGACGTATCACACGGCAGCGCTTTCAACCGATAATCTGGCGAAAGAATATTTCGGCGACGCCGCCATGTTGGGGTATGTGAAAAACGTTCAGCGTGAAGAAATTCGCCAGGGCATCGCCTGCGTCAAGCACCAGAACATGGCGGGGTCAGACATTGGCGATGATCACAAGGAATATTTCGCGGGCGAGGCAGCGCTCAAGGCCGCTGGCGAAGACAACACGATGAATCAATTTGGCTAACTGAAAAGGCTTCGGGAGGAAGCGTCCAGCCACTGGGCGGAAGGGCGGCGTCGCTGGCGTCGCCCTTTGGTTTTTATCGGAAGGACTCTTAGCGTTGGCCGCCTACGGGCGCCATCTGCAGCGGCGCCT
>JBCAXE010000001.1:0-140156 GCA_038534195.1 Pseudomonadota bacterium | reverse complement strand
CCATCATCAAGTCGCTCGTCGATGATGTGATCATGCCGCCTATCGGGCTGCTGATCGGAGGGATCGACTTTTCGCAGTTGAAGATAACGCTGCAGGCCGCAACCGCCGACAAGGAAGCCGTCGCCATTAATTATGGCGCGTTTTTGAACGCCGTTATCGCCTTTACGATTGTCGCGTTCGTCTTGTTCCAGATCATCAAAGCCATGAATGCGATGAAAAAGAAGGAAGAAGAAGCGCCGGCGGCGCCGCCCAAATCCGAGGTGTTGCTGGAGGAAATCCGCGACGCGCTCAAAGCCCGCTCTTAAGAAAATCGCAACTTTCTCGAAAGCCCGGCCGCCGCGCCGGGCTTTTTTACGCTCTTTCAAACCTATCGCGTCAAGCTGGCCGGACCAGATAAGGAACGGACAGTGGGTAACGGCGCAAATAGCTGGATCTTGATCATCGCAGCCTTGTGCGCGCTCGCGATCGGCGCTGTGCGAACGCTGGAAAGCCGGCTTGAAGCCGAAGACGCGGACGCAATCGACGTTGCGACACCCGCCACCAGTGGAAAACGGCAGCAGACGGAAAGGCGATTGTTCCGTGAAGTGGAAGACGAATGCGGCGATCTCCTCGTTGGCGACGGCCGGACGGTGGACCTCAATTGGCGCCAAAGCCCCACACGTGTACCCGCCGGATACAAGATCCACCGCAAAGCCCAACAGCGATACGAGGTTTTGCTCAACCTCAAATTCAGCGCCCATCGAAACTATGACGGCGGCGTCGCCGATGCGTTTCTTGATCAGAAATACCGCGACTACGCGGCGCAATGCATTCGCCAATTCGGCGGCCGGCTTCGCGATCAGTCCGGCCGCCGCCTTGAACTGCGGGTACTCAACGACGATGAACGCGCGCTTATGAAATCGACGCCGCGTGTTCCGATAAAAATCGGCGCGCGCGATCTGCGCGATAGCTCGCTCTTGTGGTCGTCGAATATTACCTGCCCGGTCGTCATGCACGAATTGATGCATCTTCTTGGGCTTGTCGATGAATACAAACCGGTTGTGGCGCGCCACAAAAATGACACCTATGACTGCCGGATCACTGGTCCCAGTTCTTCGATCATGAACGGCTCGCAATCGGTGTCGCAACACGCGCGGGTCCTCTGGCCGGGCCATGTGAACGCGGTGCTCTATCCGGCGTGCCGGGAGAAAAATGAGCGCTATTATATCTGCGCGCAGGCGGCCTATCGCGGCGGCGGCCGCGAGGGCGGATGCCCCGATTGGAGCGTCAAAGAACGGCTTTTGTGCGCCGACCAATGCACGGACGATGATTGCGACTGGCTTGAGTGACGCCGCGACCGAGCGATGCTGCGGTAATCTGGTCATTGTCCCGACCGCCCGCGCGCTTTATATGCCACGCTTATGTCAATACCGCTGAAAAACATCCGAAATTTCTCGATTGTCGCGCATATCGACCACGGCAAGTCGACCCTCGCCGACCGGCTCATTCAGGAGACCGGCGGGCTGTCGGATCGCGAAATGAAGGAGCAGGTCCTTGACAATATGGAGCTTGAGCGCGAGCGCGGGATCACGATCAAAGCGCAGACCGTGCGGCTCGACTACAAGGCGAATGACGGCGAAACGTATACGCTGAATTTGATCGACACGCCGGGTCATGTGGACTTCACCTACGAGGTGTCGCGGTCGCTGTCGGCCTGCGAAGGGGCGCTGCTCGTGGTGGACGCAAGCCAGGGCGTTGAAGCGCAGACCCTTGCGAATGTTTATCAGGCGATCGACGTTGACCTCGAAATTGTGCCGGTACTGAACAAGATCGACCTGCCCGCGGCGGAGCCCGAGCGCGTCAAAGCCCAGATTGAAGACGTGATCGGGCTTGACGCGTCCGACGCTCTTGAGATTTCCGCGAAGACCGGCCTTGGGGTGAAAGATGTTCTTGAGGCCATCGTCGAAAAATTGCCGGCGCCGAAAGGAAATCCTGACGCGCCGTTGAAGGCGTTGCTCGTCGACAGTTGGTACGACCCCTATCTCGGCGTTGTCGTCCTGGTGCGCATCATCGACGGCGTTCTCAAAAAAGGTATGCGCGTGCGGATGATGGGCGCGGACGCAGCCTATACGGTCGATCAGGTCGGCGTCTCGACGCCGAAGAAGACGCCCGTGGGCGAGCTCGGCCCCGGTGAAATCGGTTACCTCACCGCCTCCATCAAGGAAGTCGCCGACACGCGCGTCGGCGACACGATCACGGACGAGCGCCGTCCCACAAACGAAATGCTGAGCGGCTTCAAACCCTCCGTGCCGGTTGTCTTTTGCGGCATCTTTCCGGTGGACGCGAACGACTTCGAAGATTTGCGCGAAGCGATGGGCAAGCTGCGCCTGAACGACGCGAGCTTCGAATTTGAAATGGAAACTTCGGCGGCGCTTGGTTTCGGGTTTCGCTGCGGGTTCCTCGGCCTTCTCCACCTGGAAATCATCCGTGAGCGATTGGAGCGCGAGTTTAACATCGATCTCATCACGACCGCGCCGAGCGTCGTTTACGAACTTCATCTTACGGACGGTCAGATGCAGGAATTGCACAATCCGGCCGACATGCCCGATCCTGTGAAAATCGACCACCTTGAAGAGCCCTGGATCAAGGCGACGATCATGTCGCCTGACGAGTATCTCGGCGGCATTCTTAAATTGTGCGAAGAGCGCCGCGGCATCCAGGTTGACCTCACCTATGCCGGATCGCGCGCGATGGTCGTCTACGAATTGCCGCTCAATGAAGTTGTTTTCGATTTTTACGACAGGCTGAAATCGATTTCGAAAGGCTATGCGAGCTTTGATTACCAAATGCTCGAGCACCGCGCCGGCGATCTTGTGAAAATGCAGATCCTTGTGAATGAAGAACCGGTGGACGCCCTGTCGATCATCGTTCACCGCGACAAGGCGCAAATGCGCGGGCGCGCCATGTGCGAGAAGCTCAAAGAGTTGATCCCGCGCCACCTGTTCAAGATTCCTGTCCAGGCGGCGATCGGCGGGCGGATTATCGCGCGCGAAACCATCGCGGCGATGCGCAAGGACGTGACCGCGAAATGCTATGGCGGCGACGCAACGCGCAAACGCAAGCTGCTGGAAAAACAAAAAGAGGGTAAGAAAAAGATGCGCCAGTTTGGTCGCGTCGAAATTCCGCAGGAAGCCTTTATTAACGCCCTCAAAATGGACAGCTAATCTCATATTGGTGGAGCCGCATACTGCTCACAACCTATAGTAAGTAGAACAATACATATTCCCCGATAGCATCGCACCACTACTTCAGGTTGATCGCGGCGTGCGTGGGGGGAACTCTTTTGATTTTGACGGGGCGGTTTGCGGCTGCGCCACTCGCGGCGCTGAACTTGTTTATTGCGTGCGCTGACAGCCACGCCGCGCCCTGGCCGCGCGAAGCCGGTCAAATATTTGTTTCCTCGCGGGCAACTTTCTTCATAGCGCAAGGAGACTTCTTCGCCTCGACGCCGAACATGGCGACAGACCGCTTCGAACGCATCGAAACGGACACCTATTTCGAATATGGACTGACGGGCAAAACGATCCTCGGCGGCAAAATCGTCTACGGGACGAGCACGCTCAAAAACGAATTTGAGTCGGTCTCGGTTAGCGGCGTTTCCGAGGCGGAGCTTTTCCTGCAGCGCCAGGTCTGGTCGAGGGGCAAGAATGTCGCGTCGGTAAGTATTACGGGTGCGATCCCCAATAATGTGGAGGCGGGGCTGCGCCCCGGCGTCGCCAATGACGGCCCCGCGGCGGAAATACGCGTTCTCTTTGGGCGGCGTCTTACCGAGCGCCCGCGCGAATTCTATGTGGGCGCCGAGGCGGGCTTTCGCAAAAGGTTCGGCGACGCCGCCGATCAGGGCCGTATCGACATCACTGCGGGCTATCAACCGGCGGAGAAATTTCTCCTTCTCCTGCAATCGTTCAATACAATTTCCGTGCGGAATGAAACCGGCGAAGGCGCCGACTTTGACGCCTATAAAATCGCGCCGTCGCTCGTATGGCGCGGCGGGCGGCGATGGGCCCTGCAAGGCGGCGTCATTCATGAATATGCGGGGCGCAACCTCGCCACCGGAACCACCTATTTCTTCGGGCTCTGGAGCGAGTTCTAAATGCACCGAGCGCCGCCGCCGATTTATTGTTGGACTGACCCGCCCGACCCGTCGCTTCAACGCTTCGACGAAATCGAGTCCTATGCGCGCGAACGGCGCATGCCGTGGCGGATTGATTCTCAACGCGGACAAGAACACCTCGCCTCGTTGCATGCGGGCGCCGACGGCGACAAAAAAATCATCCGCCTGCCCGCGCGACTATTTGAAAACAAGATTAAATCGCGCTTTCGCAACGATCTCACCAACGCGTCGGTCAGCGCGTTGCGCCGGAAAATTCCGTCAGCCTCCGCGCACGCGCTTCTGTCGCCGAAACAGCGCGATGTGGCGGTCATTTTGATCGCCTTATTCTCCATCATCTTTGCAGCGACGCCACTAGGCCTGCTCATCGCCTTCAACATCTTTGTTTCGCTCTACTTTCTTTGCGTCATTTCCTTTCGTCTCTATCTCGCGGCGATCGCGTGGCGCACCGCGCCCGGCGCCGACCCGTCCGAAAAGGCGGGGCTTGCCGATGAGGCCTTGCCAACGGTGACAATTCTCCTCCCGCTCTATGACGAAGCGGGTTCGCTCGCGCTCTTGAGCGCCGCGATTGACAGGCTTGATTACCCGGCCGACAAAATCGACGTGAAACTTTTGCTGGAGGAAGATGATCACGAGACGATCGCCGCCGCACAGCGGCTCGGGCTGGACCTCAAATACGACATGATCGTGTTGCCGCCGTCCGAGCCGAGGACCAAACCGAAAGCCTGCAACCACGCGCTCTATCTTGCGCGCGGCGATCTTGTCGTCATCTACGATGCGGAGGATATGCCGGAAGCGGATCAATTGCGCAAAACCGCCGCCGTCTTTGCGCACGCCGGCGATGACGTGGCGTGCGTTCAGGCCCGGCTTAACTATTACAACGCAAAGGAAAACTGGCTGACCCGGCTCTTCGCCCTCGAATATGCGCTCTGGTTTGATAGCCTCTTGCCCGCCCTTGAAAAAATCCGGGCGCCGATCCCGCTTGGCGGCACATCGAATTTCTTTCGCACCGACATCTTGCGGCGAATCGGCGGCTGGGATCCTTACAATGTGACGGAAGACGCCGATCTCGGCATGCGTCTTTCGCGTTTCGGGTACCGCACCAGTATTGTGAACTCCACCACCTTTGAAGAAGCAAATTCCCAAATCGGCAATTGGACGCGGCAACGCTCGCGTTGGATGAAAGGATATTTGCAAACCTGGCTTGTCCACATGCGAGAACCGGTGCAATTCTTTAAAGCCGCTGGCTGGCGAGGGTTTCTGACCACCCAATTGTTCCTCGCCGGAACCGTCTTTAGCGCCCTCATCAATCCGGTTTTGTGGTTTGTTTTCCTGTGGTGGCTCGCGACGGGATCGGATGCGATCGCCAGCGCGTTTCCCGGACCCTTGATGGCGATCAATATCTTCATTCTCCTTTTCGGAAACGCGGCCTTCATCGGCCTCGCCTTGATCGCGCCCATAAAACGCGGATGGACCGAGCTTTGCCCTTATGCGTTGTTGTCGCCTGTCTATTGGTGGATGACGACGTTCGCCGCCTATAAGGCCGTGTGGCAATTGCTGACTCGGCCCCACTTCTGGGAAAAAACCGATCATATTCTGAGCCCCGAAGCCGCAGAGGCGCGCGCCGAAACACTTTCAAAAATTGCCGCCTGACCCGCCACCCGAAGAGGTTTTGTCGCCCGGCGCAATCTCTGATATGCCCCTCTTTCATTTGAAAATGGCCGCCGGCGCATGGAAAACGACGCACAAAATCTCACCGGGTTCGCGTTCAAAAAGATGAACGGTCTGGGCAATGACTTCGTCATTCTAGACTTCAGAACAAACGCAGCCGTATTAACCGCAGAAACAGCGCGGGCGATCGCCAACCGCAAAACCGGCGTCGGATGCGACCAGGTGATCACCATCGAAGATCGCGACGGGCCGTTCATGGGCGTCTGGAACGCCAGCGGCGAGGAAGTCGAAGCTTGCGGCAATGCGGCCCGCTGCGTCGGTTGGCTCCTGATGGAAGAGAGCGGCGAGGAAGCTGTCGGGTTTTCAACCAAAGCCGCTGATCTCACGGCAACGCGCGCCGGCCCGATGCGGGTCACCGTCGATATGGGGCCGCCAAAGCTCCGCTGGAAGCAAATTCCGCTCGCGGAGCAAATGGACGACACCCGATTTATCGATATTAAACTCGGCCCTATCGACAAGCCGGTTCTGTGGGGACCGTCGGCGGTGAATATGGGCAATCCGCATTGCATATTCTTTGTCGAAGACGCCGAAGCGCAGGCGCTGGACCGGTTCGGCCCGATGATTGAAAACCATCCTCTGTTTCCAGAGCGCGCGAATGTCTCCGTGGCGGAAGTACAGGGCGAGCATTTAATCCGTCTTCGCGTTTGGGAACGCGGCGTCGGCATCACCAAGGCATGCGGGACGGCGGCCTGCGCGGCGCTCGTCGCAGCGCACCGACGCCGCCTTACAGCGCGCAAAGCGACCGTAATGCTTGACGGCGGGCCGCTCGCCATTAAGTGGAACGAAGAAGACGACCATGTGCGGATGACGGGGGCCGTCGCCCATGAATATGACGGCGACCTACCCACTCTGACACTGGACGACGCGTAATGGCGAAACTCTATTTCACGTACGCCGCCATGAATGCGGGCAAGTCGACAACGCTGCTGCAATCGAGTTTCAATTATCGCGAACGCGGCATGCGCACGATGATTTTCACCGCAGCGCTTGATACGCGCGCAGGCGCGGGTTCCATTGTCTCGCGGATCGGGCTTCGTGAAGAAGCGGCCGTTTTTGACGCTGAGACAAATCTTTTCGAACAGGTTTCCGCCGAACAGGCCAAGGAAGCGATCGCCTGCATATTCGTCGATGAGGCGCAATTCCTCGATAAAGAGCACGTCTTTCAATTGTCCCAGATTGTCGACGCGCTCGATATCCCGGTCATTTGCTATGGGCTGCGGACAGACTTCCGCGGCGCACTTTTTGAAGGCAGCCAATGGCTCTTCGCTCTTGCCGACGAAATTCGCGAATTGAAAACCATTTGCGCGTGCGGGCGTAAGGCGACGATGAACTTGCGCGTCAATGAATGCGGGCAAGCGGTGCGCGACGGCGAGAGCATCGAAATTGGCGGCGACGACCGCTACACGCCATTGTGCCGCAAGCATTTCTTTGAACGCCTTGCGGATAGCGCGCAACGCTGACGCAAAAGCGTTAGCTTTCCTTTTTCTCAAATTTTCGCAACGCGTCGTCATCGCGCCCTTTCCTATTCTGGCGCCCATGATACGGCGCCGACATAGGGGGGTGCATAAGTTTCCCACAAATTGTCCAGTATCTTGCCGAAACCTGCGAATTTATTGGGTTTCAAAATCCGCCGTTTGCGGACCATTATGGTTAATTTCAAAAAAATTTTTGGCGGGAAACAGGAGAGGTATGCGCCTACTGCTTTTTCTTCTCCGCTTCCTCGAGGGCCTCTTCCAGATCATCAATATCGCTTTGATCGAAGATCGGGTCTTCGCGCGTCGCCCACGAAGGCTCAAACGCCTCCGGACCAATATCGGGACGGCCGAGCGCCTGCCCAAGATTGTCCGACTCCTGAGGGAGGTTGTTGACGCCGTCTTGGCTGCGGCGGAAATCTGACAGTTCGCGGCCGCGTTCGATGTCCTCCTGGCGGCGCGCGACTGCGGGCGGAAGAACAATCGCCGGCGCATTGCCGACGCCCCCTTCTCTCCGCTCGCGTTTCAGAAGCCGCACCGCTTCATCCCAGCTCTCGCCGCTCGCGCCCGGCCGCCAGCCGGACCGGATTTCGGTGCGTCCAGCGCACTCTTTTTGTTTGTCTTCGTCGGAGAACTCTTCCGGGCAGAAGATCGCCACGACGCCGGACTGACCGGGAATCGCCGCGGTCTCGCCTTCAGGCAGATCGACC
This sequence comes from Pseudomonadota bacterium, assembly GCA_038534195.1. Classification (GTDB taxonomy): domain Bacteria; phylum Pseudomonadota; class Alphaproteobacteria; order Caulobacterales; family Parvularculaceae; genus JAJFFW01. The sequence continues at coordinate 132,093 of JBCAXE010000001.1, read as the reverse complement.
GATGGCAGCGGCAACGCCTGACGCGGTTGGATAAAGCGCGATGAGAAGTCATACGCATCATCATTGTCGAACTGATCATCGCCGGTGACTTGTTCCTCGTCGTCGCCGATCTCCTCCGGCGCCTCGACAATGCGCGCGTCTTCATCGCCCACATTCATCTCGCCGTCCTCTTCAGCCTCACCGGCGTCCACATCGACGCCGGCGTCAAGGTCCTGGTCCTCCGTCAGCGCGTCTTCATCTTCAGCGGGCGCCTGTTCTTCTTCCGCCTGCTGATCGGCCTGCGTATCGTCGCCGGTCTCCGCCGCCTCTTCTTCGGCCGGCGCTTCGTCAGGCGCGAGGCTGTCGAGCGCCGTTTCGGGGATCAATGGCGCGGGCGGCTCGCCGTTTGGCGGGGTGAATTCCGGCTCTTGCGGACTGAGATCAAGAACGGGTTCTGGTTCTTCTTCCTCGAAAGTCTCTTCCGGTTCGGGTTCGGGTTCTGGCTCCGGTTCCGGCTCGGGCTCTGGTTGAGGCGGCGTTTCTTCGGGCTCAGGGGCAGGTTCGGGCTCCGGTTCGTCCTCCAGGTCCGGCTCTTCGACGATTTCCGGCTCCTCCGGTTCGGGCTCAGGCTCCGGGACAATTTCCGGATCGCGCAACTCCGGGAAGATCGGCTCAACCGGCTCTTCGACAAACACGATCGAGATCGACTGCGCCGGCGTGTTCGGCGCGTAAATGCGCACGCGTCCGAATATAGCCAACGCGGTCAGGACGGCCGCATTGATCGCCACCGCCAACAGAATTGACGCCGCTAATCGTCTTCCGTCGTCGGCGGCGATGGAATCCAACCGATGCAGTGATTGCGCGCGCAGGCGCGCTACAGGACCTTGGGGCTTGCCGGCCGCTTTTTTCTTTGCGTCTTTTTGCGGCGGCGGCGCGTCAGAATTTTTAGACCGCGCGATCGCGTCCATCACCTTTTGGTGCGCGGTCTCGTCAGCGTTGTCCGGGGGTTTCCTGTTACTCGGCATTGATCCCGTTCAGCAGCGCGCTTAATCGTTGATGGAAACGGAGAATTGCCAAGTGAAGGTCCTGTTGATCGGCGGCGGCGGACGCGAACACGCGCTTGCATGGAAAATTGCGCAAAGTCCGCTTTTGTCAAAGCTTTATCTGGCGCCGGGCGGCCCAGGACTCAACCCGTTGGGCGAGGCCCTGAACATTTCGGCTGATAATCTTGACGCCATTGTGACCGCCGCTGTGGAAAAATCGATCGATTTGGTGGTGGTCGGCCCTGAAGCGCCCCTCGCGCGGGGCTTGAGCGACAGGCTCGCCGAAGCCGGGATCGCCTGTTTTGGCCCTTCGGCGCAAGCGGCGCGATTGGAAAGCTCCAAGGCGTTCATGAAAGACGTCTGCAAGGCGTGCGGCGCGCCGACCGCCGCATACAGGCGATTTACGGAAGAAGCGTCGGCGAAAGCCTATCTGCGCACGCAGTCAGCGCCCTATGTCATCAAGGCTGACGGTTTGGCCGCCGGCAAGGGCGTCGTCATCGCCGACACGGTTGACGCCGCCGAGACCGCCATCGACGAGATGCTCTCCGGCCAGTTCGGCGACGCGAGCCGCGAGATCGTGATCGAAGAGTTCATGCGCGGCGAAGAGGCGAGCTTCTTCGTCATCACCGACGGCGAGCGCACGCTGCCCCTCGTCGCGGCCCAAGACCACAAACGCGCGTTTGACGGCGACACCGGACCGAACACGGGCGGCATGGGCGCTTATTCGCCGGCCCCGATCTTCACCCCGCTTGTGATGAAGCGAACCATGGAGCGGATCATCAATCCGGTGATCGCGGAAATGAAAGCGCGCGGCGCGCCCTATCGCGGCGTCCTCTACGCCGGGTTGATGATCGAGGAGGATGCGCCTCGGCTCGTTGAATTTAATGCGCGCTTCGGCGATCCGGAATGTCAGGTTCTGATGCGCCGGCTCAACAGCGACATCTTGCCGGTTCTCAATAGCGCCGCCCACGGACGACTTGATGTCGATGCGCTTGATTGGTCCGAAGACGCCGCGGCGCTGATTGTCCTGGCGGCGAAAGGCTATCCCGGCGCTTATGAAAAAGGGTCCGTGATCGAGGGTATCGAAGACGCGAACGCACAGGAGGGCGTTGTCGTCTTTCATGCCGGGACAGCCGAAAAAGACGGTGCGCTTGTGGCGAATGGCGGCCGCGTTTTGAATGTGACCGCCACCGCGCCGTCGATCCGCGACGCGCTTGCACGCGCCTATGAAGGCGTCGGCGCCATACGCTGGCCGGAAGGCTTTTACCGGCGCGACATTGGCTGGCGCGTGATGGAGACCGCCTGATGATCCCTATCGAGGACTGGCGCGCGCGCGCACAATATTTTTCTGTCGGCTCGTATCAGATCGCTTACTGGGCGAGTGAAAACGCCGACGATAAACCGACGCTCCTGTTGATCCACGGCTACCCCACCTCCTCATGGGATTGGTCGGCGCTATGGCCTTCCCTGGAGGAGATGTTTCATCTCGTCGCCCTCGACATGCTTGGTTTCGGCCTCTCCGACAAACCAAGGAATATTCGCTATTCCATCATGCAACAGGCTGACCTGCAGGAGGCGTTGCTGCAACATCTGGGGATCGGCGCGGCGCACGTCTTCACACACGATTACGGAAACACAGTGGGTCAGGAGTTGCTCGCGCGCGATCATGAAAAGAGCCTCAGTTTCGCAATCAAATCCATATGCTTTTTGAACGGCGGCTTGTTTCCTGAACAGCACCGCGCCCGTCCCATTCAGAAGCTTGGCCTGACGCCGTTCGGCTGGCTCCTCGGTCTGATGCTCTCGCCTTCCAGGTTCCGGAAAACATTCGATGAAATCTTTGGGCCGGAGACCAAGGCTTCCGACGAAGAAATCAATGGCCACTGGGCGATGATCGCGCACAATGGCGGCAGGAGCGTCTTGCACAAGCTGCTTAATTATATCCCCGAACGGATTGAACATCGCGAGCGCTGGGTGGGCGCTCTCAAGAATACAGTGACGCCCATGCGGCTGATCAACGGCGGTTTCGATCCGGTTTCCGGGGAACACCTTTATCATTATTACAAAGAACAGGCGCCGAATGCGGACGCCGTTCTGTTGCCGAAGATTGGCCACTATCCGCATACGGAGGCGCCGTCCGACGTCTTGGCGGCGTTCACCGATTTTCACGCGACCATTCGGTCAGGAGTCCACTAATGAGCAATGATCCGCAAAAAGACTTCACCGGCGTCGCGGAAACGCCGGCGCATCTGAAATTCGATGAAGGCGCCCTCTCGGACTACATGGCGAAGAACGTCGCCGGATTTGAAGGCCCGCTGGCGGTGAAAAAATTCAAAGGCGGCCAGTCCAACCCCACCTATCTTCTGACAACACCGTCGAAGAAATATGTCCTCCGGCGCAAACCGCCGGGCGAATTATTGCCGTCTGCTCACGCAGTTGATCGCGAATATAAAGTCATGACGGCGTTGCACGCCGAGGGGTTTCCCGCACCGAAAACCTATGCGCTTTGCGACGACAGGGAGGTTATCGGCACGGAATTCTTCATTATGGATTTCGTCGATGGGCGAATTTTCTGGAACGGCGCCTTGCCCGACGTTAAACCAGAAGAACGCCGCCCGCTTTATTTCGCCCTAACGGATACGCTCGCCGACCTTCACATGGTCGATATTGAAAAGGCAGGGCTCTCTGATTTTGGCAAGGCCGGTAATTATTTTGAGCGCCAAATCGGTCGCTGGTCGAAGCAATATAAGGCCGCAGAGACCGATCCGATCGAAGAGATGGACAAATTGATCGCGTGGTTGCCGACCGCGATCCCGACCGATGACGCGGTTAGTATCGTTCACGGCGATTATCGCTTCGACAATACAATCATGCATCCGACAAAAGCTAAAACGCTCGCCGTCCTTGATTGGGAGCTTTCGACCATCGGTCATCCGCTTGCGGACTTTACTTATTTTTTGATGGCGTGGCATTTCCCGCAAGAAGTACGCGGCGGTCTCGCCGGTCTGGATTTGGAGGCTTTGCAAATCCCATCGCTTGAGGAAATCGTTGAGCGATATTGCCAGAAGACAGGCCGCACTCACATTGACGCCCTTGAGTTCTGCCTCGCCTACAACATGTTCCGGCTCGCCGCGATCGCGCAGGGCGTTTACGCGCGTGCGCTTCAAGGCAACGCCTCTTCAGAACAGGGAATTAAGATGGGCGAGCAAATCAAACCGCTCGCAGCGCTTGCGTGGGTCTATGCGCAAAAAGCAGGCGCGAAGTAATCTCGTGCGCCTAAGCGCGCGCAATATCGACCGCTTCTTTCGCCAGCGCCGTGATTGCATCAAAATTTCCGGCTTCGATTTCGGCTTTCGGCGTCAACCAACTACCGCCGCAGGCGATAACGCTCGGAATATCGAGAAAGTCTCTAAGGTTCGCAGCGGAAACGCCGCCCGTCGGCATAAATAGCATTTCGCGAAATACCGACCCGAGCGCTTTTAGCATCGGCGCGCCGCCTGAAAGACTTGCAGGAAAAAATTTTACGGCGCGAAGGCCCAAATTGCGGGCGGCCTGAACTTCACTTGGCGTCACGACGCCGGGAAATATGTCGATCTTTTTTTCCTGACACAACGTGACCACAGCCGGATTCAAACCGGGCGATACGATGAACGACGCACCGCGCGCGATCGACTGGTCGGCCTGCGCCTCGTCCAAAACGGTGCCGGCGCCGACAATAGCGTCCGGCAGTTTCTCTGCGATCGCGGAAAGACAGTCGAGCGCCGCATCTGTGCGAAGCACAACTTCGATGACCTTGAGACCGCCATCACATAAGGCGCGGGCGATCTTCACCGCCGTTTCGGGATCTTCCGACTGAACAAGCGGCACGACCGGGGCGACTTTAAGTTGATCCTGCAATGAAGCCTTGGGCATAGGAGCGTCTTTCAATAAATGGCGATCGGTTGCCGCAACTTCGCGCGAACGCCGCAAAACATCAATCCTGAACGGTCGCCGATCAGCGCAGCGCCGCGGCTACATTTCCGCGATGAGAGCAGCGGCCCCTTTTTCCAGCAGCGCAAGCCCGGCGGCCCGGCCAAGTTCACGCGGAGCGGCCGCGTGGCCGTCAACAGAGGTTTCAATAATCTGCGCGCCGTCAAGGCTGAGAACGGCAGCGTCGAGGCGCATTTTATTCCCGTCTATCGTGGCGTGTCCTGCGATGGGCGTATTGCAGTGGCCGTTCAGAAACCAAAGAACTTCGCGCTCGGCCAGCGCGCAAAGCCGCGTTTCATGATCGTCAATCTTCTCTAATAAGCGCCGCGTGTCCCAGTCGGATTCCTTGCATTCGACAGTGACAATTCCCTGTCCCACCGCCGGCAACATTTGGGCCGGTGAAAAAATCATGGCAATGCGCTCACTCAGTCCGACGCGCGCAAGCCCGCTCGCCGCCATCACCAAACCGTCGGCTGGTCCAACCTCGCCGCCATCGGGCAATTTTTGCATCGCCCGTTCGTCCAGTTTGCGGATTCGCGTGTCGGCGGCGCCGCGATAGTGAATAACTTCGCACTCGGGAAAGAGACGTTTCAGGTATGCGGCGCGACGAACGGAATTGGTGCCGATCTTGAAGCCGGCGCCGCGGCTGCGCGTCACCTCCTCGATTGAAAAATCTGGATGCAGAACAAGCGCGTCCTCAACCGCTTCACGTTTGAGGTATGCGCCGAGCACAAGACCCGGTGTTTCCTCATCGCCAGGCACGTCTTTCAACGAATGCATCGCCGAGTGCAGCGTCCCCTCTCGGATCGCGGCTCTGATCTCGGCGACGAACGCGCCGCCCTTGCCGCCATGGCGATCAAGTTTGGCGACCTGATCGCGGTCGCCGCGCGGATTGAACTGAACGATCTCGGCGTCGACATCAGCCGTCGCATTCAACTGCGCCGCAATCTCGGTTGTTTGCGCCATCGCCATTGCGCTGGATCGGGTGCCGATTTTCATAAGTCTTCAATTCTCGTTGTCTGTCAGCGACGACGGTCGACCAGAACTGTCAGCCGCGTCGCTATCCATGCAATGGCGCTTGCCCCACCACAAGAGCAGGATATGGGTGATCATTGCAGCCAGCAAGACGGCGCCGACAGCCAAAAAAGGCGCGCCGGAAAGCGTCAACCGGAAAGCGAGGAAAAGAAACGCGCCAGACAAAAGAAACAAGAGCAACGGTTGCACTAGATGCGCCGCGCCGCGTCGGCGCAAAAAATATCCGATCACGCAGAATTCGAGAAAGACGCCCGCAAGAATCACATCGATCAGCGTCACCGGAAATGCCGTCATGAGGCTGGCCTTTCGCCCATCATCCGCGGCCTATCCGAACGGCGCATTAAGTCGCACGATCGCAAAATTGAGATAGGCGGCGAACCCGACCCAGGCGAGATAAGGGAGTAATACGTAAGCCGATGGCGGCGAAAAGCGCCGGAAGAACAGGACAAGCGCCAGCACCGATCCCCAAAGGAGCGCGACTTCCACGAGCGCCCAATCCGGGCGTTTCAGCGTGAAAAAGAGCGCGCTCCAACCAATATTGAATGCCGCATTCACCGCGAAGAGGACAATAATCAATGTGCGATCATTCGCGCTGCGCGCCGACCGCCAGCCGACGACCGCCGCCGCCACCGCAAGCCCGTATATGAGCGTCCATGCCGGCGCAAAAAGCCAATTCGGCGGATTGAGCGCAGGTTTCTTCAGGTTCTCGTACCACGGGCCGACGTCGGTCAGCGCACCGCCGATGGTCGCGACAATTAACGCGGCGCCGATGGCGACGACGAGCGGCCTTCCCATCGCGGGGCCCTGCAAAACGATTACCGGTGCGGCGACACGATGCCGAGCAAGTGCGCCATGTCTTTAAAGAAGATGCGCATATGCGCCATATGGTCGGGCTTGCCGAGGCGCTTATTCATATAAGCATCCCACGTCAGTCTTTGTACGTCTTTATCGCGACAGATATCCACAAACCGTTCGCGCCGTTTGTCGTTGCGGTACCAGAAATGCTGCATGATCCCGAGAACGAAGAAGACCTTGCCATGCTCTGAAAGATAGCGTTTACGGGCGCGGGCGAGCGCCTTGGCGTCGCCGGTCTCCAACAGTTCGTCAGCAGCTTCCGCCGCCGTGCGTCCGCCGACCATTGCATAATAGATACCTTCGCCCGACGACGGTGCGACGCAGCCTGCGGCGTCGCCGGCGAGAATCACATCTTTATTATTGTCCCACTTCTTAAGCGGTTTCAGCGGGATTGGCGCGCCTTCCCGGCGGACGGTCTCAGCGCCGTCGAGCGCCGCGTTCTTGCGCAATGCGCTCACCGCGCCCTTCAGGGAAAAGCCTTTGTGCGCGCTGCCGACCCCAACGCTGGTGGTGTCGCCATGGGGAAAGACCCAGGCATAGAAATCGGGAGAGAGGTCGCCCTGATAGTAGATGTCGCAGCGTTTGCCGTCGAAGGTTGCATCTTCGGGCGACTTAATGATCTCGTGATAGGCGAATACGCATTTTTTCTGATCAGCGTTTTTGATCGTCTGCACCGCAAGCTGTGAATTTGCGCCGTCAGCGCCGATGACCGTGTGCGCTTTCACGCGCTTCAGCGGCAGATCCTTCGACGCCCCTTTTTCGCGATAGCAAATGACGGCGATTCCATTATCGCTACGCTCAAATCTCACGAAGGCGCCGTCGACACGCGTTGCGCCCGCGTCAGCGGCGCGCTGGCGCAACCATTCGTCGAAATGCTCGCGATCAACCATGCCCACTGAGCCGCCGTCGATCGGCATGTCCACTTCCTTGTTGCTCGGCGAAATCATCCGCGCGGAATAAGAGCGCGCGACGATCATGGACTCGGGGATTTCAAAATCGCGAATGAGCCGCGGCGGGATGGCGCCGCCGCAAGGTTTGATGCGGCCGGCTTTATCGAGGAGCAACACGTCGCGCCCAAGCTGCGCCAGATCGTGCGCCGCTGTCGCGCCCGCTGGCCCGCCGCCGACGACGACAGTATCATAGACCTTATCTCCGATGTCTGAGCCGCGTTCCATGGCGTCCTCTCCTATTCAGCAGGGGCCGTTTCGCCCGCTGGCATTACCGGTAACTTCATATCGTCCGCATGCGTGCGACCAACGCGCGTCGCGAGATACGCCGCTAACAAGAAGGCGGCGCCCTCAAATCCGAAGACGAAAGCGAAGGCGGCGCCCACATCGGCCAAAAAGACCCGCGCCACATCAATCGCGGCGGCCCCGAGAAATCCGCCGAGCCCGAACGCGATCGCCTGTGATGCGCCCCACAGCCCCATGCGCGTGCCCTCGCGTCCTTCGCGTCCAGCGCTTGCGAGCGTCATCATCGACCCGATCGCGGCCACCGCAAATGCGCCGTTCGACACGCCGAGCGTAAAGACATTCAACTTAAGCGGCCACGCGGCGCCCACAAGCGCACCACACGCAAGACCTGCAAGAGAGGCCGCCGACGCAACGCAGCCGACCGCGGTCCACAACCGCATAAAGCCGGCGCGCGACTTTCCGATTGTTGTGCCGATGATCGCCGTTGCGATCATGCCGAGAAGGACGCCGCCATTTTGGACGCCGGCGAGCTTCGTCGACTCGCCCGGCGTATAACCGTAAAGGAGGCCCGCAAACGGTTCGAGGATCAGGTCCTGGGCGCTGTAAGCCAACATGGAGACGAAGATGAAGACCGTAAACCGTCGCGCCTGGGGTTCGTTCCAGATCTCGCCGAAGGCCTGACGGAAAGGCGTCTTGTCACGCGGCGTTTCTTTCGCGCGTTGTGTTGACCGTCCTTCAATACGCCAAACCGCAAGCGAAGCCATAAGGACCGCAATCGCGCTCACTGCGCTCGTCACCACCACGAGGCGCGTCATGGAAAAGGGATCCAGCATCTGCCCCGCAACGCCAGCGGTCAGAACGAATCCGAAAATCATCATGATCCAGACGATCGCCGCCGCCGCCGCTTTGCGCGACGGCGCCGTTCGCGTCGCAAGGAGCGCCAACAGATTTGTGCCGGCCGCACCGACACCGACGCCAATCAACAGAAACGAAAAGATCGCCGCAGCGATTCCGGCGGCTAGCGCCGTTTGCATCAGCATTGCAGAGAATGCCGCGCCGATTGCGCCAGCGCCGAGAAACGCCATGCCGGTAATGATCCAGGGGGTGCGCGCGCCGCCCATATCGGACCCATATCCCCAGCGCGGACGCGACATCTGCACGGCGTAGTGCCAACCGACCAGGGCGCCGGGCACGATCGCCGGCAAGGCCAGTTCAACGACCATCACCCGGTTGAGCGTGGACGTCGTCAAGACGACGATGGCGCCAAGGGCCGTTTGAACAAGACCCAGCCGAATGACGCCAAGCCATCCGAGCGGGCGTTGGTCTTCGCTGTCGCTCACGCTGCGCCTCCTGTGATGGTTCTCACCGCGAGCGCGCTCACCAGCATGCCAAGGACATAAAGGGAGACGCCCGTGGCGTTGTACCAGGGCGCTTTTGCGCGCGGGTCTTTCAGCATTTCGCGCATTAAATAGAATTGCGCGACCAACAATATAAGGACGATTGATCCGTGGATCGGCTGCAACAATGCGAAGAGCCCAATGATCACGACGAGCTGTGGCGCGGCCATGACGACACAAGCGAGCTTTGCGGCTCTGTCCGCGCCAAGCTGCACCGGCAACGACCGCACGCCCATGCGGATATCGCCTTCGATAGCCTTGAAATCGTTGAGGGTCATGATGCCATGTGCGCCGATTGAGTAAAGAACCGCCAACGCAATGATGTAGCCGTTGGGCATGGCGCCCAGCATCACCGCTGCGCCGGTGAACCAGGCGATGCCTTCATAAGATAATCCGACTGCGGCGTTTCCCCACCAGCCGTTCATCTTCAACCGCAAAGGCGGCGCGCTATAAGCCCACGCAAGAAAAACGGCGACGGCGGTCGCGGCGAACGCCCAAAGACCAAGGGCGGCGCCAAGAAGCAATGAAAGAGCGGACCAGAAAATCGCGATGTATAACCCCCACCGCCCGGGGACACGGCCCGAAGGGATGGGGCGGTTTGGCTCGTTGATCGCATCCACGTGACGGTCGTACCAATCATTCGCCGCCTGACTGGCGGCGCAAACGAGCGGCCCCGCAAGGACGACGCCCGCGACGACGAACAACCAACGCTCGTTCAAGGATTGACCGGAAGAAACGACACCGCACATGAAGGCCCACATGGGCGCAAACCAGGTGACCGGCTTCAACAATTCCGCCACCGCTGAAAGGGGCGGAATCGGTTTCTCCGGCAGGGCTATTGGCGTGTTCGACACCAATGCAAAGTACGAATTACAGAATTAAGTGTCAATTTAAATTGACGCTCGAAATGTCAGCCGTCGAAGCCAAACCGCTTTAACTTCGAATAGAGCCCTTGACGGCTGAGCCCTAACATTTCAGCGGCTGACGCGCGGTTGTCGTCGGTGATTTCAAGTGCAGCTTCGATGCACAGTCGCTCAATCAAATCCGTCGACTCGCGCACGATCTCTTTCAGCGACACTTTGCCTACAAGCCCCGTCAACTGATCAACCGATTGCGGCAGGTGTTCGCCGATCTTTTGTCCAGCCTCAAGCCGACGCGCCACGTTACGAACAGCGAAACCATAGATCGGTCTGTCGTCCGACGGCGCTTGAACCGCGGAAACCTCGACGCGCTCTTCCGAGCCGAATTGATCTCTCACCACCGTTGAAAAATTGCGGACAGACCCGTGATTCTTGATATTGGAAAGCAAAACATTGATGTCGGTGGCCGAGCGGCCCAGAAATTTTTCGAGACGCTGGCCTTCCGCCTGCCGGGTTCCGGGCAACCGGGCCATTTCGTAAAACGCCCGATTCGCCTGCAAGATACGCAGATCCTCGCCGGCCACCACCAGACCGTCCGGCATATCCTGGATCACAGACAAAACCTGCGATTGCGCCGCCGCTTCATCAGCCGTTTCCTCCGCGCCCCCGACAACGCGAACGATGAAACGCATTTTGTTTTCGATTTGAAAGAGCGAAAAACTCAACCGGCAACGGCGAACGCCTTTCAGCGGCAGATCATCGGTCGATCCGGCGCCGTTCGACAAAACATCGGCGGCCGTCAATTCGATCGTGCGTTGCGATTTTTTGGGAAACAGCGCCAACAAGGTTTGCCCGCTTAACGGGCCGTTTTTCTTGCCGAAAAAACGCTCCGCCGCGGGGTTCGCCTCCTCGATGAGGTATGACGTGCTGTCAATGATCATCACGGGTTCAGAAACCGCCTGGAATAACAGACGGTACCGTGCTTCGGTCTCCCGCAACCGGTTATAGTCGCGTTCAAGCCCCTGATGGGCGTCGACAAGACGTTGTTGCAATGTCGAAAGCGCGCGCAAATCCCGGCCAAGCGCAACAATGCGGTCGCCCTCGCCTGTTCTGACCGCCGTGTACTTTATCGGAACATCTTGTCCGGCGGCGGATGGATGATTGACCTGGCGCCAGTGCGGCTTCGTCGATGACCCGCCCTTCAGAAGATCTTCGATCTTCGAGCGGCTTTCGACGGTGACCGTTTCAATCCACTTCTTTCCGCGCCATTCGGAGTCGTAGTGCTCCTTAGTCAACTCGCCAGCGCTGACGGCGACGTCTTTTATGACGCCATTATCAACGACCAGCGCCACATCGGCTGCGGAGGCGACGACTTTTGCGGTTACAGCAGGATCGAGATTAGACAAAAACCGCTTCGGGCTTTTAAACGAAATAAGCCGTTCGCCAGAATTGGCCGTTGTGTCCATTTCAAATCCACTGTTTTAAGAATCTTCGCGTGTTAGCAGTGTAAATTCTTTGCTGCAAGCAACTCCCTGCACATTCCCGGCGCCGCCACCGGATCATTCACGACGCAGTCAGCGCCAATGTTCTTTGCGAGTCCCGGGTTTCTGATCAGAAGCTGTCCGCCGACCACCACTTTGATATCTTTGTTTGACGACGATGACCGCAGCCGCTTGATGTCGCCAGCGGCGTCATCGGCGAATACATCGCACGCGACAGACACGGCAAGCATGTCAAAATGCCTGCCCTGAAGCATTTTAACCAGTTCATCGCAGCTGGCGCCGGGCTCAGTCCACACACGCCATCCGGCCGCACGGAAGAATTCGGCAACCATGATAACGCCCAAAATGTGCTGATCGCCGCACGCTGTCGAAAACAAAATGGATGGGCCATCCGCGCTTGCATCACCATCCAAAAATCCGCTTAAGCCGCTGTTTTTTCTTATTATTTCATGCAGCCGGCATGTCCCGATCGTGACATCGGTGAAATCGCACAAATCCTCTTCCCAGAGTTCGCCGAGCCGCCTGGCCGCTGAGGCGAGCAAGTCAAGTAGAATTCTCTCATTCGATACGCCGCGCGCGATGTAGGTTTCTGCGATCGCATTGGCCGCTGCAGCGCTGTCGTTCATCACGGCCTGCAGAAATCGTTCGTGATCTTGCGATGACAGCAACGCCGGGTCCGCTGCGCCGCCGCATTCAATTTCGACAGTGGCGTGGTGCGTAAGCATAAGTCTTGGGATTATTTCACCTTCGATCGTATTGAATAACGCACGCGCGCCTAGCGTCGCTTCGCTTCGGTTTTCAACTCTGTCTCTCTTTCCGCGATTGTAAAACGAACGAAGCTTTTCGCCCAAACCTGCAAACGCGGAAATTGCGTGTTGCTGCGCCTGATCTTCATCAGAGCGGTCCTCCAGGCCTTGTTCAAAATTGCTCATTTCGCCTTTCCGCCGAGTGAAACTTTAGGCATCAATCCCGTTGTTTCCCGGCATATTGTTTTTTGACTTCTACGCTCTTGAACTTCCTCCGCGCCTTAAAAAACTATCAATACCGCAACTGCGAAATGCGCTCGGAAAACCGCGGGTCGCGCGCATTACAATTTTCACTTCGCAGCCGCACAATAGGCTCGTCGATTTTGATGATATCGTGCGACGGAAGTATTCCGCACGCAACACATCTTGAATCTGACAGACAGTACCTGTTTTTCCCCGGAATGGGGACCCTTTTTTCTATCGCTAATTTTTTGCCAATAACGCTAGCATGTCAATATATTTTGACGTAAACTTTGGTTGACATTCTTGAATATCGCCAGACCCCTCGCCCTGTCCGGCGATAGTGGTCGGGGCGACGCAAAATTCACGGAGTACGCTTGAAAAAGCCGCTTTATACGTTGGAACAGCGCAAGCGAAGGGACGCATCCCCCTGGACCAAGGTTCAAGCTGTCCTCGCTCCGGTGCAATTCGCGATATTCTTGATCAGCGCGTGGCTTGTCGTCGCCTATCTCATCTCCGGAAACGGCTTTGAGGCCGCTGCAATCTCCGTTGTCGTCAAAACATTCGTTTTGTACGCCATCATGGTGACCGGCGCTATTTGGGAGAAAGACGTCTACGGACAATTTCTGTTTGCGCCAGCATTCTTCTGGGAAGATGTCGTATCAATGGGCGTGCTCGCGCTCCATACGGCTTACCTTTTCGTCCTGTTCCTCGACGTGGGCTCACCCGATTTTCAAATGCTGCTCGCGCTCACGGCTTACGCGCTTTATGTCATCAACGCAGGACAGTATCTCTGGAAATTGCGCCGCGCGCGACTGGAAACACCATCGGACACCCTCATAGGGGCTTCCGCATGAGCCCGCCTCTGGATATCGGCGGATGCGCCCCTCATGCTGAGGGACCGGCCCATCCCGTCTTGCGTGAGCGCGGACAGCGAGAAGTGTTCTGCGGTTTAACCGGCATCGTGTGGCTGCATCGCAAGATGCAGGATGCGTTTTTTCTTATTGTCGGCTCGCGCACCTGCGCACATCTTATGCAATCGGCCGCCGGCGTGATGATTTTTGCAGAACCCCGATTTGCAACCGCCATTATCGAAGAACGCGATCTCGCCGGCCTCGCCGACGCCCATGAAGAACTCGACAAAACGGTCAAGAAACTTCTGGCGCGCCGGCCCGACATAAAGCTTTTGTTCCTGGTCGGGTCTTGCCCATCAGAGGTCATCAAACTGGACCTCTCGCGCGCAGCAGAACGCCTGTCGAAGGATTATTCGCCAGACGTTCGTATACTGAATTATTCCGGAAGCGGTATAGAAACTACATTTACTCAAGGCGAGGACGCATGCCTGGCCGCAATGGTCCCGGAACTTCGCGAATCACCGCGCACGCAGGAAAAATCGCTCCTCGTTGTGGGCGCCCTGCCCGATATCGTGGAAGATCAATTCGCGCGGCTTTTCGACCACCTCGGCGTCGAAAACGTGGAATTCTTTCCGGCGCGCCGCGCGGCCTCGCCGACGGAGATCGGCCCGAATACGCGGTACATTCTGGCGCAACCGTTTTTGGGAGACACGGCGCGGCTTCTTGACGATCGCGGCGCCAAACGGATCGCCGCGCCGTTTCCGCTTGGCGTCGAAGGGACGACCGCCTGGTTGAAAGCCGTCGCCGATGAGTGGGCGATCGACGAAAAAGCTTTTGAGGCGGCAGTAGCGATTCCGCGCGCACGGGCGCAAAAAGCTCTCGAGCGCCACCGCGAGGCTCTCGCGGGCAAGTCTGTTTTCTTCTTCCCGGACTCCCAATTGGAAGTACCGATCGCGCGGTTTCTCGCCAGCGAACTGAATATGTCGCTGATCGAAGTGGGGACGCCCTATCTGCACCGCGATCATTTAGCGGAAGAGCTCGCGCAGCTGCCGGCGAACCTTCAGCTTAGCGAAGGCCAGGACGTCGACCTGCAGCTTGACCGGTGCAGAACGGCCCGGCCCGACATTACGGTGTGCGGCCTTGGCCTCGCCAACCCACTTGAAGCGGAAGGCCTCACTACGAAGTGGGCGATCGAACTTGTTTTCACACCGATTCACGGTTTTGAGCAGGCGGGCGACCTAGCAGAGCTGTTCGCGCGTCCGCTCAATCGTCGAACGAGGCTCGCAGTCTGATGCAATTGACCGTGTGGACATATGAAGGGCCGCCCCACGTAGGAGCGATGCGCGTCGCTACGGCGATGAAAGATGTCCACTACGTGCTGCACGCGCCTCAGGGCGACACCTACGCCGATCTTCTCTTCACGATGATTGAGCGCCGCGACGCGCGCCCGCCGGTGACCTACACAACCTTCGAAGCGCGCGATCTCGGTTCGGATACGGCGGAGATTTTCAAGGTCGCGGCGAAAAACGCTTATGAGCGATTTAAGCCGAATGCGATTTTGGTAGGTGCATCGTGTACGGCTGAACTCATTCAGGACGACCCCGGCGGATTGGCGAAGGCTCTCGCACTGCCTGCGCCGGTTATTCCGCTCGAATTGCCTTCCTACCAGCGAAAGGAAAATTGGGGGGCGGCCGAGACCTTCTATCAGTTGACGCGAACGCTGGTCGTCCGCAACGCCGAAAAGGTCTCGCTGCACACCGGACGCCCTTCCTGTAACATTTTAGGCCCAACGGCGCTTGGCTTTCGCCACCGTGACGACGTCAAAGAAATCACAGGACTCCTGTCCGCCCTTGGTATCGACGTCAACGTCGTCGCCCCACTCAATGCAACCGCGGCCGACCTCGCGCGCCTTGGCGCCGCCGACTTCAACGTTGTTCTGTACCCGGAAATTGCTGATACGGCGGCGCGTTGGTTGAAGCGCGAATTAAGGATGCCGTTCACCACGATTGTTCCGATCGGGGTCGGCGCCACAAATGACTTCATTGATGAAGTCGCCGCGCTTGCAGGAATCGACGTTCCGGATGACCTACAGCAAGGCAATATGGGCTGGTGGTCGCGTTCGATTGATTCGACTTACCTCACAGGAAAACGGGTCTTTATCTTCGGCGACGCCACACACGCCGTTGCGGCGGCCCGGGTCGCGACCGAAGAACTCGGTTTCGATGTGGTCGGCCTTGGCTGCTATAATCGCGAATTCGCTCGCGACGTGCGCGCAGCAGCGCAAAAATATCGTGTCGAGCCGCTAATCACTGACGATTATCTTGAAGTCGAAGAAAAAGTTGCCGCCGCCCAGCCGGAGCTCGTGCTCGGCACGCAAATGGAACGCCACATTGCAAAACGTCTTGGCCTTCCGTGTGCGGTGATTTCCGCGCCCGTGCACGTACAAGACTTTCCAGCGCGCTTCAGCCCTCAAATGGGATTTGAAGGGGCGAATGTACTCTTTGACACATGGGTGCACCCGCTGGTGATGGGCCTTGAAGAGCACCTATTGCACATGTTCCGCGACGATTTCGAATTCAATGACGCGGCGGGCGCCTCGCATCTTGGCGGTCACGGCGCAGCAGCAGCCGACAAAGTCAGCGAAGACCCTGCGCCGTCGTCAGCGATGCAAACCGAAAATATCATTCGCTGGGCGCCCGACGCCGAAAAAGAATTGAAGAAAATCCCCTTTTTCGTGCGCGGCAAAGCGCGGCGTAATACCGAGAGCTACGCCGTCGAGCAGCAAATCAATTTGATCAGCGTTGATACTTTATATGACGCGAAGGCGCATTATGGACGGTAGCGCTGGCATCCCTCCAGTAACGCCGGTTCGCGTCGTCGTCATCGGCATGGACGCGCATCTCGCCGGCGCCGTAGCGCAAGCGCGCAGGACTTTGCGCCGCCAGATCCCTGGCCTCACTCTGACCGCGCACGCCGCCAACCTTTGGGAAAGCGACGCAGACGCCGCCGCCGACGCCATCGCCGATATCGAAAAGGCGGACATCATCATCGCGGGGATGCTGTTTCTTGAAGGGCAAATCAAACCGATCCTTCCGGCGCTTCAAAAGCGTGCGGCGTCTTGCGACGCGTTTGTGGGCGCGCTTTCGGCGCCGGAAATTGTCAAACTCACGCGGCTCGGCCGCTTCCGCATGGACAAGCCGCAATCGGGTCCGCTGGCGCTCTTAAAGAAATTGCGCGGGTCTTCCGATAAAGCAAAGAACGGCGCGCAGCAGGCGAAAATGCTCCGTCAGTTGCCGAAAATTCTCAAATATATCCCGGGCGCTGCTCAGGACGTTCGCGTCTACTTTCTGATGCTCCAATACTGGCTCGCCGGGTCGGAAGACAATGTGCGCAACATGATTGCGCAATTGATCGACCGCTATGCGGGCGGGCCCCGTGCGGCGCTTATCGGAACGCTCGATCCCGCTGATCCAGTGGAATATCCCGAAACTGGCGTTTACCATCCACGGATGAAGCCGCCGATCGGCGTTGCGGCGTCAAAGCTGCCGCTTGCGCGGTCGAAGCGGCCCGCGGTTGGCGTGTTGATCCTGCGCTCATATGCACTTTCCAAAGACGCCGGCCATTATGACGGCGTTATTGAAGCGATCGAGGCGCGGGGCTTGCGGGTGATCCCGGCCTTCGCGAGCGGGCTTGATGCGCGCGAGGCGATCGAAAAATACTTCGTGAAAGGCGGCCGTGCGATTGTCGACGCCGTCGTCTCGCTATCCGGCTTCTCGCTGGTGGGCGGGCCGGCCTACAACGACGCCAAAGCGGCGGCTGACATTCTTGAGCGGCTCAATGTTCCTTATTTGACAGGTCAGGCGCTGGAGTTTCAATCGCTGAGCCAATGGGGTTCAGACAGCCGCGGCCTGACGCCCATCGAATCAACGATGATGGTTGCAATCCCTGAGATCGACGGCGCAGCGAACCCGATTGTTTTCGGCGGTCGCGCCGGGCCAGAGGCGACGCAATGCGGCGGCTGCCATCGCGGTTGTGAGTTTGAAGCGGCGAACGAAGAAAAGCGCATCCTGCCCTGCCCGGAGCGTGCGGAAATGCTCGCGGCGCGCGTTGAGAAACTCATCAGTTTACGGACAACACCGCGCGCATCGCGCAAACTCGCCATTGTCCTCTTCAACTTTCCGCCCAATAGCGGCGCTGTCGGCACGGCCGCGTATCTTGCGGTCTTTGAGTCGCTCTTCAATACACTGAAGGCGTTGAAACGGAACGGTTATTCCATCGACCTTCCCGCCACCTCCGACGCGCTGCGCGACCGGATCCTCAACGGAAACGCCGAACGGTATGGTGCGGACGCGAATGTCCATGCAAGTGTGCCAGCCGATGTTCATATCCGGCGCGAGCGGAAGCTTGGCGACATCGAAGCGCAATGGGGCCCTGCGCCCGGTCGTCACAATACGGATGGACGCTCGATCTTTATTCATGGCGAACAATTCGGCGAGGTTTTCGTCGGCGTCCAACCGTCCTTCGGTTACGAGGGCGACCCGATGCGCCTTCTGTTCGAAAAGGGCTTCGCGCCGACCCACGCGTTCGCAGCGTTCTATCGCTATCTTCGCGAAGATTTCGGCGCATCAGCAGTACTTCATTTCGGCACCCATGGCGCTCTTGAATTCATGCCGGGCAAACACACCGGCCTTTCCGGTGACTGCTGGCCCGACTACCTCATCGGGGATTTGCCGAACTTCTATTTTTACGCCGCCAACAATCCGTCGGAAGCCGCGATCGCGAAGCGTCGCTCAGCTGCGGTGACAATCAGTTACCTCACGCCGCCAGTCACCAAAGCGGAGCTCTACAAAGAGCTTTCAGAATTACGCGCGACGCTAACCCGCTGGCGCGCCACGGACCCGGCTGATGCAACAGCGCGGCGCAATCTCTTCAGCGTCGCGGCTGCGCAAGCCAAAGCATTGGAGCTTGAGTGCGCTGAGACGCTTAATGAAGCGTCTATGGACACGTTGCGGGCGGAACTTGACGATCTGGAAGAGACGTTGATCCCGTTCGGCCTGCATGTGGCCGGCGAAGCGCCAAACCGCGAAGAACGTATCGATCTCCTGGCGGCGACGATTGTCGACGGCGAGCCGCCGTCGCGCGCAACGCTCGAAGCGATTGTGGACGGCGCATCAGCGAAAGAAGCGGCGCGGCGGATGCGCGACAAAACCGAAATCGAAATTCTTGAACGCCTCGCGGAGACGAACCGCCTGCTTTCGCGCAATGATGAGCTTGACGCGATCGTCTCGGCGCTGGACGGAAACTTTGTGCGTCCTGCCCCTGGCGGCGATCTGATCCGCAATCCGGAAATCCTCCCCACCGGCCGCAATATTCACGGCTTTGATCCATTCCGCTTACCGAGCGCATTCGCCGTCGCAGACGGCGCCGCGCAAGCAAAACGCCTCCTTGATCGCCACATAGAGGCGAGCGGCTCGTTGCCAGAAACCATCGCCATGGTGCTCTGGGGCACGGACAACCTGAAATCCGAAGGCGGACCGATTGCGCAGGCGCTGGCGCTTATGGGCGCGCGGCCCCATGTCGACGGCTACGGACGCGTCTGCGGCGCTGACCTTATCCCGCTTGAAGACCTCGGCCGCCCGCGGATCGATGTCATGGCGACGCTATCTGGCATCTTCCGTGATCTCCTGCCGATGCAAACGCGCATGCTCGCTGACGCCGCGTACAAGGCCGCCGCCGCAGATGAGCCGACGGACCGCAACTTCATCCGTAAACATGCGCTCGCCTACCAGGCGGAGCATGGGTGTGATTTGGAGACCGCGGCGCTGCGTGTCTTTTCAAACGCCGACGGCGCCTACGGCGCCAACGTCAATCAACTGATCGACTCTGGCGCCTGGGAAAATGAAGACGATCTCGCAGACGCTTACGCCGCCCGCAAATCATTCGCCTTCGGCCGAGGCGGGAGCGCCGCGCAACAAGGCGCGCTCCTTAACAGCATCCTCCAGGATGTGGATCTTGCCTACCAAAACCTTGAATCGGTAGAGCTTGGCGTCACGACCGTCGACCATTACTTCGATACGCTCGGCGGCATCGGTCGCGCCGTGAAGCGCGCCAAAGGTGAAGACACCGCCGTTTACATCGGCGACCAGACGCGCGGCGATGGAATCGTTCGGACCCTTAGCGAACAGGTCCATCTGGAAACACGCACCCGCTCGCTAAACCCCAAATGGTACGAAGGAATGTTACGCCACGGCTATGAAGGCGTGCGCCAGATTGAGGCCCATGTCACCAACACGATGGGATGGTCGGCGACGACCGGTCAGGTCGATCCATGGGTTTACCAGCAAATTACCGAGACATTTGTTCTTGATACGGAGCTGCATAACCGTCTCGCCGACCTAAACCCGAAATCTTGCGCGAAAGTCGCCAATCGGCTGCTGGAAGCTTCAGACCGGCAATATTGGACGCCGGACAACGAGACGCTGGAGGCGCTTCGCCGCGCCAGCGAAGACCTTGAAGATCGCATTGAAGGACTAACGCCTGCAAGCGCTGTGGCTTGAGGCATTGGAGAAGTGACGTATGACCCTGCTTGATATTGATCGTCCCGGCGCCGCGCCGACAGATGGCGAAGGCAGCGTTCAGGTTCAACTTGATCCCAGCCTTGAAATTGAAACGGCAAAAGTTTTCGCCGTCTACGGCAAGGGCGGGATCGGCAAATCCACGACGTCGTCGAACCTTTCCGCCGCATTTTCGCATCTCGGCAAACGCGTCCTTCAAATCGGGTGCGATCCAAAACACGATTCCACCTTCACCCTGACGAAGAAACTCATGCCGACAGTGATCGACGTGCTTGAGTCGGTCGAGTTCCACACTGAAGAACTTCGCACCGAAGACTTCGTCTTCGAAGGGTATAACGGCGTGATGTGCGTCGAGGCCGGCGGGCCGCCCGCCGGCACCGGGTGCGGCGGCTATGTTGTCGGGCAAACCGTCAAGCTCCTGAAAGAACATCATCTGCTTGAGGATACCGACGTCGTAATTTTTGACGTTCTTGGCGACGTTGTCTGCGGCGGATTCGCCTCGCCGCTTCAACACGCGGAACGCGGATTAATCGTGACGGCGAACGATTTCGACTCGATCTTCGCCATGAACCGGATCATCTCCGCCATTCAGGCGAAGGCGAAAAATTATGATGTGCGTCTTGGCGGCGTGATCGCGAACCGTTCAGCGGCGACTGACGAGATCGACCGTTATAATGACGCGACCGGCATGCGCAGGCTCGCACACTTCCCCGATCTTGATGTCATTCGCCGGTCCCGCCTTAAGAAATCGACGCTTTTTGAAATGGAAACGTCTCCAGAATTAGAGGCGGTGCGCCAGGAATATCTTCGACTGGCGCAAGGGCTTTGGGACGGCGCCGATCCCGTTGAAGCAACACCGATGAAAGACCGCGAGATTTTTGACTTTTTAGGGTTCGATTGATCATGAATTCCACAACCTATACTGAGAAAAAATCCCAGCTCGAGACTTATTTCGACCGCACGGCGGCAGATGCCTGGGCTAAGCTGACTTCGGACGCGCCGGTCAGCGGAGTGCGGGCGACAGTGCGCGCCGGCCGCGACGCAATGCGCGCTAATCTTCTCAATGCGCTTCCTTCTGACCTCACCGGTCACCGCATACTCGACGCCGGTTGCGGCGCAGGACAGTTTTCCTTTGAAGCGGCGCAACGCGGGGCGGACGTCGTCGGCGTCGACTTATCAAAAACGCTCCTTGATCTTGCGCGCGAACGTTACGGCGCCGCCCCAACAAAAGGGGCAATCGAATTCGTCACAGGCGACATGTTTGATCCTGCGCTCGGATCGTTCGACCATGTTGTGGCGATGGATTCGCTTATTCACTACGCAGCGCCTGACATTGTCCGTGTACTTGAGGGCTTTGCAGCGCGGACGTCGTCATCAATCCTTTTTACATTCGCGCCGAAAACGCCGCTGCTCGCAACCATGCACGCAGTCGGACAGTTTTTCCCCCGCGCCGATCGCTCGCCGGCGATCCAGCCGGTGGCAGAGAAAAAGCTTCAAACCCTGATTTCAGAGTCGGCCGATCTTAATGGATGGACGCAGATGAAAAGTCATCGCGTGCAATCCGGATTTTATATTTCAAACGCGATGGAGCTAAACGCCCGGTGACCGCAAAACGGGATCATAACGCAGAGGCGGCCAAGTTCTGGGCCGGCGCAGGAACCCGATTCCTGCCGTTCGCCGACGCGGCGAGCGATACGTTGCCGCTCGGACGGCTTTTGCGTCTGTCGCTCTTCCAGGTCTCCGTGGGCATGGCGCTTGTTCTGCTGACGGGCACCGTCAATCGCGTCATGATCGTCGAGCTTGGCGTGCCCACTTGGCTAGTAGCGCTGATGGTATCCCTGCCGCTCGTCTTTGCGCCGTTTCGCGCACTGATCGGCCATCGCTCGGACACCCATCGCTCGGTCCTCGGTTGGCGGCGCGGGCCTTATATTCTCCTCGGTTCTCTTTTGCAGTTTGGCGGTCTCGCCGTGATGCCCTTCGCCATGCTGGTGCTGTCGGACGCATCGGTCGGACCAGAATGGGTCGGCCGCATCGGCGCCGCAATCGCGTTCCTCTTACTCGGCGCCGGCATTCATATGACCCAAACCGCCGGCCTGGCGTTGGCGACGGATATTGCGCCGGAGGAAAACCGGCCGCGCGTCGTCGCTTTGTTATATGTCATGCTGCTCGTCGGTATGGGCGCAAGCGCGGTGACGTTCGGCGCGCTTCTTTCCGATTTCTCGCCCGCACGATTGATTAAAGTGATCCAGGGCGCGGCCCTCGTTTCCATGGCGATGAATATGGCGGCGCTCTGGAAACAGGAAGTACGCGACACAGCGATGACCGATCCGAACCGGGATCGTCTCACCTTTGGTCAATCCTGGGCGAATCTAAAAAGCGAACCGCGCGCCGTGCGCTTGCTTTTCGGCGTGGGTCTCGGGGCCGCCGCATTTTCTATGCAGGATGTTCTGCTTGAGCCCTATGGCGGCGAAATTCTGTCTCTGTCGGTCAGTCAGACGACGTATTTAACAGCGATCTTCGCTGTCGGGACCCTCGCCGGTTTCGCGCTTGCGGGCCATCGTTTGATGCGCGGCGCGGAAGCGCACCGCCTCGCCGGGATCGGCGCGGTGATCGGCCTGATTGCATTTTCGGCCGTCATCTTCGCCGAGCCGTTGAAATCCGCGAATCTGTTCCGCTTCGGCGTCGCGCTGATCGGCTTCGGCGGCGGTCTTTTTTCCGTATGCACCCTAACGGCGACAATGGCGCTCGCAAAAAACACGGACAGCGGCATTGCGCTTGGCGCATGGGGCGCCGTTCAGGCAAGCATGGCGGGCGTGGCGATCGCATTCGGCGGCGCGGCGAAAGACGTGATCAGCCAACTTGCTGAGACAAGCGCTCTCGGTCCCGCGCTGACCAGTCCCGCCATCGGCTACATGGCGGTCTATCATTTGGAAATCCTGTTGTTGTTCATGACGCTGATCGTCATCGGACCGCTCGCAAGGCTTTCCCCAGAGGTAACCAAAGAGAAAGAATCGAAATTCGGGCTGGCGGCGTTTCCCGGCTAACCCGTGACCATAAGGAGAAAAACATGATCTTCAGTGGAGAATTTGTCCAAGGCGTCGATATGGTGGATGTCACCTTATGGGCGTTTACGCTCTTCTTTTTCGGGCTGATCTTTTACCTGCGCCGTGAAGACCGGCGCGAAGGCTATCCGCTCGAAGAGGACACCACCGGCAAGCTCGAAGACCAGGGCGTTTTCTGGTACGCGCCGAAAAAGACATTTATTTTGCCCCATGGGCGCGGAACAGTCTCTGTCCCTCACGGCAAGCGCGATACGCGCGACCATCCTATGCGCCGCACCGCCGTATGGCCGGGCGCACCGTATGAGCCGACAGGCGATCCGTTGAAGGCGCAGGTAGGCCCCGGGTCTTACGCCGAGCGTGAAGATGTTCCCGATCTGACCATTCACGGCACGGACCGTATTATCCCCTTCCGGCTGGATCGCGAATTCGAAGTGGCGAAAGGCGACGCTGATCCGCGCGGCATGACCGTCTACGGCGCGGATGATAAACGCGCAGGCGACGTGGTCGATCTCTGGGTTGACCGCTCAGAAGCGGTCATCCGCTATCTCGAAGTGGAGACGGGCGACGACGGCGCCTCGAACCGCGTGTTGCTGCCGATGACATTCGCCGCAATCAAAGGCGGCCAGAAGCGGATCGACGTCGACGCTCTGCATGCAGCGCAGTTTTCCGGCGTGCCGAAAACGAGACTGGCTGACAGCGTCACCCGGCTCGAGGAAGACAAGATTTGCGGCTATTACGGCGGAGGCAAACTCTACGCTTCGCCGGATCGTGCGGAGCCATGGATATGAGCCTTTTCCATGACGAAGAAGACGGCGATCCCGAGCCGATCAAGGGATTGCCGGAAAAACTGCCGGATGATGAAACAATCGTCTGGCAAGGCGCGCCGCGACCGATCAGCTTCGCCATCCACGTCTTTCATGTCCGCTTTATCGCCGGCTACTTTGTGCTCCTTACAGCGTGGCGCCTGATCGAAATTCAATCACGCAGCGGCGGCGCCGGCGAAATGATCAATGTCGCGACATCTTCCTTATTGAGCGCGATCATTGGCGGCGCGCTTCTTTTCGGGATCGCGTGGGCCATGGCCCGGTCAACGATCTATACGCTCACCGACAAGCGCGTCGTCCTTCGTTTCGGCTTTGCGATCAGGAAATATGTCAATATTCCGTTCAGTATCATCGAAGCGGTCGCGCTGAAAAAACACGGAACCAAAGCGGGCTCCCTTGCCATGACCGTCAACGACACGGCGCGTATTGGCTATCTCCGCGTGTGGCCGCACACCCGTCCATTCAAATTCGGCGCGCCGCAGCCCATGTTGCGCGCGATCAAAGAACCGCACGCAGTGGCTGCGCTACTTTGCAAGGCAATGAAAACACACTCGCCCGCAACCGTCCGTCTAACGAACGAAACCCCTTCCCCGGAACAAGCCGGCGCGCTGGCGCCCGCACAAGCCGCGGCAACCGCATAGGACCATTTTCGATATGGCGCACGACCCTGAAAAAATTCCACGACCGCTCTTGTTCGCTGTGAGCGCGCTCGTCATTGCGTCGGTTGGTTTCACCGGGTTCGCGACAATCACCGGCATCGGCAAGCAGGCGGCGCCGACGATCGATATTGTCGACAGCCGGCAAATTCAGTTCCGGGATCAAGCCGACGGCGGCGTTGCGGTTTACGATTTCGTGAGCGGTGACCGTATTTGGGAATACCCGCCGGCGACCGGCGGGTTTGTCCGCACAGCGATGCGCGCCGTCGTCCATACGCGCCGCGTCCATGGTCATGGCCCTGAAACACCGTTCGAAATCGCACGCACCCGCGAAGGCCGGCTCATCCTGAAAGATGCGACGACGGATTTAACCGTCGGCCTGGAAGCCTTCGGCGCTGGAAACGCCGCCGAATTCGCACAATTGCTCACCGCAAAGGCGCTCCCCCATGACGCAAACTAATCAATCCCGAACGCGCCAGTTTTCAATTGGTTGCACCATTCGCGTCAATCACACGATGGAAACACTCGAGGCGCACGTGGAGCTCGACAATGGCGTTATACCGACGCTCGGCGATCGGATCATCGTTGACGGGAACGCAGTTTGCGTTCCCTACGGAGAAAGTCTGACGCTTCGCCGGCGCGCCACTGTCGTGCGCGCCAACATGTTTGAGAAACTCTGGATGAGACTAAAGTCGCAATTTGAACTGACCGAACTTTATGAGGTCAGCTTTTCACCTGGGAGATTGTCATGAGCGCCCATGTTCTTGAAAATATCGACGAGAGCTTCGCCGCCAATCAAGCCGAATTCGATACGAATGAAGCGGCGATAGAAAACACAGTTCTAAGCCCGCGCTTCTACACGACCGACTTCGACGCGATGGACAAACTCGACGTGTCGCCGGTGCGCGCGGAGTGGGACGCGTTGATCGCAGAAATGGCCAGCGACCCGAACAAAGGCCACTTCAAGAGAACCGACGAATTCGACAATATTCTTTCAACGCTTTCGCCTGAGTTACGCCGCGAGTTTGTTGATTTTCTCGTCAGTTCCCTGACATCGGAGTTTTCCGGTTGCGTGCTTTACAAAGAAATCGTCAAGCATGTGGAAAATCCCGATATCAAAGCGCTCTTTAAATATATGAGCCGCGATGAAGCGCGCCATGCCGGGTTCATCAACTTCGTCTTGAAAGATTTCGGTATCGGCGTCGATCTCGGCTTTCTGACGAAAACGAAGAAGTATCATTTCTTCAAGCCGAAATTCATTTTTTATAGCGTCTATCTCTCCGAGAAAATTGGCTATGCGCGCTACATCACGATATTCCGTCAACTTGAGCGCCATCCGGAGTATCGCTTCCACCCGATCTTCAAGTGGTTTGAACAGTGGTGTAATGATGAATTTCGCCACGGCGAAGCTTTTGCGCTGTTGATGCGCGCCAACCCGAAACTTTTGAGCGGGCCTAACAAACTCTGGATCAGGTTCTTTATTCTGGCGGTCTACGCGACCATGTATCTGCGCGATCATCGCCGGCCCGTCTTTCATCAGGCGCTTGGCGTCGATCCGACGGAATACGACATGAAGGTCTTCCGGACGACCAATGAGATCGCCCGCCAGGTCTTCCCCGTGGAAATCGATATCGACAATCCGGTCTTTCATCGAACGCTCGAAAAACTCCGTCGGCGCGCCGACGCCATGGAGGCGCTCAAGGACAAGGGCGGTTTCTCGATCCTGAAACGCGCCGGCCTGGCGATCGCGATAGGCGCTGCTTTCGCGCGCCTTTTCATAATGAAACCGAAATCCAATGACCTGCCGGCCGGCGTTCGGCTCGCCCCTGTCTGGTAACACTGGAACGGATTGCGCATGACCGAACTCCTTCAACCCATTGGCTTCGCCGTCCTGACCTGGTGGCTCAGTACGGGCGTCATCCTGTGGTTGATCGGCTTGCCGAAGGACACGTTCAAATGGACGGCGCTCGCCGCTACCGCGATTGTGATCGTCGCCACGATCGGCCTATTGAGCGTGCGCAATGAGACGGGCATTGCCGCTGCCTATCTCGGTTTCGCCATCGGCATCGCCCTCTGGGCCTGGCACGAGGTCATGTTCCTGCTCGGCTATTTGAGCGGACCCCGAAAGACGCCCTGCCCGCCGAATTTGGGAGACTGGCCGCGGTTCGTCGTCTCATCTCAAACCGTCATTTACCATGAGCTCGCCATCGCGATCCACGCGTCGGCCCTTCTGGCGTTAACCTATGGCGCGGCCAATCAGATCGCCGCGTGGACGTTTTTCCTGCTTTGGGGCATGAGGCTCAGCGCCAAGTTGATCATCTTCTTCGGCGCGCCGAACATTTCGGACATTTTCCTGCCGGCTCACCTCGCTTACTTGAAATCTTATTTCAAAAAGAGCTCGGTTTCGGCGTTTTTCCCACTTGCGATAACCCTGGTGACGATGGCGACCGCCATCATTATTTATCATGCGGCGATAGCGCCT
Source organism: Pseudomonadota bacterium (assembly GCA_038534195.1). GTDB lineage: Bacteria > Pseudomonadota > Alphaproteobacteria > Caulobacterales > Parvularculaceae > JAJFFW01. The sequence continues at coordinate 104,824 of JBCAXE010000001.1, read as the reverse complement.
AGTGGATCATTTCAATCACTCGGGCTTATAATGCTTGGATCGCTGGCGACGTTAGCGGTTCTTGAGCATTGGGCGTTGGTGGCGCCGCTTCCTGACGCGGCCCTATGGAAGTGGGCGTTGCGTTCGTCCTCCCCCTCAGAATCGACTACGCGTACGTCGGAATGGAGAAAGTAATGGACTACCAGAAATTTTTTGCGAGCGAGCTCGAGAAGTTGCGCGAAGAAGGCAACTACCGCACTTTCGCAGATATCGAACGTCAAGCCGGATCATTTCCGAACGCCGCCAATCATGGCGACATCGGCCCGGCGAAAGTTTCCGTCTGGTGCTCCAACGACTATCTCGGCATGGGCCAACATCCGAAAGTCGTGAGCGCAATGCATGAGGCGATAGATCGCTGCGGCGCGGGCGCAGGCGGCACCAGAAATATTTCCGGCACGAACCATTATCATGTGCTGCTTGAAGAAGAGCTCGCCGACCTTCACGGCAAGGAAGCGGCTCTAATCTTTACATCCGGTTACGTCTCGAACTGGGCAGCCCTCGGTACACTCGCATCACGGATACCGAACTGCATTGTCTACTCTGACAGCCTGAACCATGCGTCCATGATCGAAGGCATCCGGCATTCCAAAGCCCAGAAAAGAATTTTCAAGCACAATGATCCCGAGGATCTTGAACGGCTTATTCTGGAAGACGATCCCGAGGCGGCAAAACTCATTGCCTTTGAGTCAGTTTACTCAATGGACGGCGATATCGCGCCTATCGCCGAATTCTGCGATATCGCGGACAAGTACGGTGCGATGACCTATCTCGACGAAGTCCACGCCGTCGGTCTTTATGGCCCGCGCGGCGGCGGCATTGCTGAGCGCGAAGGATTGATGGATCGGTTGACGGTGATCGAAGGCACGCTTGGCAAGGCGTTCGGCGTTCTCGGCGGCTACATCGCAGCCTCCGAGGCGCTCTGCGACTTTATTCGCAGTTTCGCCTCCGGATTTATCTTCACGACCGCGCTGCCGCCGGCGGTTGCGGCTGGCGCCCGCGCATCAATCCAACATCTTAAAGGAAGCGACGTCGAGCGGATGGCGCAACGCGATCGCGTGGCGAAATTACGCAAACGTCTCGGCGCAATTGGAATCCCGACACTCGACAATCCAAGCCATATTGTCCCCGTCATGGTCGGCGACCCAGTAAAATGCAAATGGATTAGCGATTGGCTCATGGCCAATCACGGGATCTATGTGCAGCCGATCAACTACCCGACAGTCCCCAAAGGGTCCGAACGGTTGCGGCTAACGCCCTCGCCGGTGCATACGGACGAAGATATCGAGCGCCTCGTCTCGGCCCTGTCGGAAATCTGGTCGCAATGCGCGTTGGCGAGACAAGTCGCCTAGGCGTTCCCGACGTCGCCGCCGCACTCCGCGACTCAGAAGACGGCGTGATCGCCCCGGTCGTCGTCGATGTCACCGCTAATAATCGCTTTGTAGTATTCCTTAAGCGTATCGGCGCCCGTGGACGGGGTGAGATCAGCGCGGTAGTCGCCGCTTTCAGGATCAAGAACGAGCATCGATTCAGTGGCGTAATACCGGCCAATGCGGGCTAGCTCCGCCTTCGTGGCGAGCGGCGGCGCGACCGCGCCGCCAACACTTAAGACACCCACAATGAGATCGAAGAGCGCGACGGGCGTTTTCTGAAATACAGGTTTACGGCCCAGCAGCTCGAACAGGATTTCGCCCTGCTCACGCGGCGTCAGCGCTGGACCAGGGCCGCCGATCGCCAAGATCTTGTTGCGGCGATCCTCTTTATGGAGACAATCGGCGATATAGACCGCTAGATCCCTGTCGCTAATGGGTTTGCACGCCGTTAGTTCACCGTTTCCAAAGACGACAAACGATTTGCCTTTTTTCAATCGCTCAACCTGTCCCGACAAAGATTTGAAGTAGGCGGTCGGTCTAACGATTGAATAGTCAAGGCCCGACGCGGCTAACTCTTCTTCAAAAGCGAGTTTTGCTTTCTGAAAAGCGAGGCGCGGTTTTTGAACGCAGATTGCCGACAATAACACCATTTGCCAGACGCCCGCAGCTTTGGCGGCCCTCAGCACCTTCATATGCGCATGATAATCCACATCCCAGGCGTCCCGCGCGACGCCCGTGCGCGAAGCCATGCAAGAGATAATTGCGTCGACGGGCGCGCCATCACGCACCACTACGTCGCCGATGTTTTCAATTTCACAGATTTCAACCGTGCTGCCGCTGGTCTGGGAGCCGGCGGCCTCGGCTTTTTCGCGACTGGCGGGACGAACAACGCATATCACCTTATGACCACGCTCCAGGAGCACACGGGCGGTCGCGCGCCCGATTGTACCGGTGGCGCCAAGCAACAGGATCGTTTTCGACATTTCGACCGCCAACAGCCTCACCCCGCTCTCGGAATCCAGGAAGGCGCCTCAATAAGGGCCCTGAGAAGAACAACGGTACGAAAAGCGGTTCAGAGGAACAATGAAAGAAAAAACCGCGCCAAAAAAATTCGGCGCGGTTTTTGAGGCGCGTTTTGGCGGCGCCGCAATAGTGCGGTGCGCCCGGGCCTCAGGGGGGGCTTTATCCTCTGGCGAAACCGTTCTCGATGCCCCACAGATACCAGTTATCAACAACGGTGCCGGTAAGAAGGATGCCGATTCCGCCGGTGATGGGGCAAAGAATGGCGAACCACCATGCCCAGCGGTGGATGGATTCCATCGAGGCGTTGAAGCCCATCGTCCACCGCCAGAATAATCCGGCGCGCTCGGACGCCGTTCCGCGGTCGTAGATCTGCTCAATCTCCCGCTCGCCGCCATAGCGGCCGACCGCCAAAATCGTCGCGCCGTGCATCGCGAACAAGAGCGCTGATCCGTACAGGAACACGATAGAAAGCATGTGGAACGGATTATAGAAAAGATTGCCGTAAACGAGTGAGAAGTTATTCGTCCAGTCGAGATGCGGGAAGATGCCGAACGGCACCGCTTCGCTCCATGAACCCATCATGATCGGTCGAATAAATCCGAGCACAAGATAGAGCCAGATCGCGGCCGCAAACGCCCAGCACACATGTGTGCCTAGGCCGTTAGCGCGTGCGCGCCGATAACTCCGGACCCACCACAACATGATGGAGACGGTCAGGAATAATCCCGCAAGCAGCCACCACCCGCCTTGATTGAGGGGTGGAAAGAAATTCAAGCCTTGTTCCGGCGGCGGCGGATAAAGCGCGAGCCATGGCAATTGCCCGGCGAACCGTACGATATCCCAGTTTACACTGGCCCACATATTGAGCCCGATAATCTCGATCGCCGCAAACCCGAAGAGGAGCGATGCGACGCCTGTCCATCCCAGATAGACGGGACCGATCTGCGCATCGCCGATCTTTCCCATCCAATAGCTGAATTGCCTTAGATGATCGCGGGTCCAGTCTTCTTTCGGTTGTTCAACGCCAGGGTCATAGTGGCCGCGCACCTGCGTCTGGGTAAGAATGTTCTGATAATCAACCATTGTTTATCGTGCTCCCTGAATTCCAGTTCCAAACCGGCAGGTTCTTCCAACCATTCCACCACTCGATCCAAGAGCCCTCATAAAGCGGGCCGCTGATCACGATACACACGGCGCTCCAGAACCCTGCAGAAAGCGCGAGAAACAATCCAACCCGATGAATACCGAGCGTGCCGACCGAATATCCGAAGAAATCGCGGAAGAATGAGTTCTCATGTTCCGGCGCTTTGACTTCCTCGCCGCGGCCCGGATTTGTCGCAGAAAGCACAGCGCCGCCATGCATCGCAAGCGCCAGCGTCGTTGTGAAGAAGAAGGTGATGGCGATCATGTGGGCGGGATTATAGTGAAAATTCCCATACTGATAACCCGTATACGAGACCCAATCGAGATGGCTCATTATTCCGTAGGGAAATCCGTGCCCCCAGGCGCCCATAAGCATCGGTCGAATAACGACGAGCGTCACATAAGCGAACACCGCGACCGCGAATGCGATCGGCACATGATAGCCCATGCCGAGTTTTCGACTGATTTCTACTTCGCGTAAGACCCACGAGCCGAACGCGCCGATTGCGCAAAACGTAATTATTTGCCAGAGGCCGCCTTCAGCCATTGGCGCCAGCGCGAGACCATAACTGATGTCCGGCGGCTTGATGTCGATAAGCCACGGGTTCCAGGTGTCGCCTAGAGCCGCACCCCAAAAAATCAGCATCGTCCCTAAAATCGCAAAGAACGCTGTGGTTACGCCAAAAAAGCCCACATAAAAGGGGCCAACCCAAAAATCAAAAAGGTCACCGCCGATTAGCGTGCCGCCCCGAACGCGGTATTTTCGCTCAAAACTCAATAACGCCATTTTTCTATTCCTTATCGACTCGCATGACCTGTTTGTCTGCGTTTTCCGTAAGCGCCGGTCCTCCGGCGGTCTTTAGTGTGGGATCGGCGAACAGAATTCGCCGATCCCAACTTAGCTAAGTCAGCCTGGAAATCGATTCTGTTTCAACCGCAGAACTTGTCCAGCTGGTGCCGTTTAGCCAATTGTATCTCTCGGTGCTGAGCAAAATGAAATGAATCGTAAATGCCAAGACAGCGAGAAACACATGCAGCCCGATGATCGCACGGCGAACATCGAACATTAACCAAACTCTCCACATGGTTCTTCTCCAATCAATTTTGACTTATTTGTATTGGAATTTTCATTCCTATACTGATCTTACATAAACCACGGGCGATATATCCACATCAGAAGATGCGCCAATACCGCGATGCCGGTATAAATACCGGCGATCATGACTATGTACTTATGGACGGACTGCGCCTCTTCCGGGGTCATCCCCGACGGAGATCCGCCGCCGCCATCAGTATTAGACATTTCTGCCTCCTTTCTTTGACCAATGGTCCTCGCCGCCGTTAACCCCGCGACCTCGGGCTCTTGACGGCGCGCCGCCAAAAGAACGAACGGCCCGGCGGCCGTCTTGTTTCATCGTCCCGAAAAAACCCACGGGATAACGCTATGGGCGATTTCCGCAGCCTCCTCAAAAACCGACCCTTTGGCGCGCATGCGTGAGCGCGCCGGCGCCACAAACCTAAACAACCGCCCGAAAATCGAAATCAGGAAGAAAAAGGGATAGGCGATCAGAAAATATGCTCTGTATTCGGTGCGTTCCTGGGCGTGCGCCGTTCGCCCCTTCACCATTGTCGCTTCAACCATAATTTCGCCTCCTCATTGGATTTCTTATGCAGCCGCTTTTCCTTTAAGCGCTCGATAGCTTTGGACGACGCGGATTTCGGACACACGATCCTCGTTCATCCGCCTCGCCTCTTCTTCGGTGAAATCACGCAGCCGTTTCGCCGCCGAGATGCGGGTCAGCACGGGATAGGATTCCACATATCGATCGAGCCGGCGGCTCGCCTCGTCATCCCAACTCAATTGAGCGGCGATTTTGGAAGGCGTCGCCTCCACCTGATCCATTTCCGTCGATAAGGGCAAAATGTGGAACAAGGCGTCGAAAAGGCCGTTGCAATATTCCTGGACGATGTATGAGGCCCCAGCGTATCCCATGAACGGGGTGCCTGTATGGCGGCGTATCACAGCGCCGGGAAATGAGGCCGGGATGTAAACGGACCGCGCGCCTGTTTCCTGAAGATACATTCGCTCATTGAAACTGCCGAAAACGACAAACGGTGCGCCGTCGCTCATCGCCGCCTTGACCGCATCATTGTCAGTCTTGCGTCCCGCTGTACGGGCGAACGAAAAGGCGCACGGTAATCCAAGTTCATTTTCGAGAAAATTCCGTACCCCGCGCGCATAAGTTTCGTTCGCTACGATTCCGAAATTCGCAGTCCCAAAGAAATCCTGCGTAACCGAACGCCAAAGATCCCAAAGGGGTTTAATCGTCGTATGCTTTTCGCGCTCAATGAAGGGTTCCGGATCGAGACCGGTCAAGTCGCCGAGTTTTCTCAAAAATTTCGTTGTGGAGTGAAGCCCGACGGGCGCTTGAAGGTAGGGCTTGCCCAGAGCCTCACATAAGCTGCGCCCGAATTCGCGGTACATGCAGACATTTACGTCGGCGTCGATGAGGTTGCGCACATCCGCAATATGCGCGCCGAGCGGAAAGACCATATTGACCTCGGCGCCGACGCCTTCGACGAGCCGCCGGATCTCGGCCAAGTCAGACGGCGTATTGAACATGCCGTATGTGGGACCGATGATGTTGACGCGGGGCTTCTCGCCTTCCTTCCGTTTGCGCGGTTTCGGATCGCGGCCTTTCGTTTGCCCGTACTCCGTCCACAACCAGAGCATGGCGCGATCAGCACTTTGCCATTGATCCTCATCGATCGTGCGGGGCAAGAAGCGATGAATGTTTGACCCTTCCGGCGTCACGCCGCCGCCGATCATCTCGGCGATGGACCCCGTGACGACAACCGCCGGCAAGGCGGGGTCGAGGACTTCGCGCGCGCGTTTCATCGCCGCTTCGGTCCCGTGCTGACCGAGCTCTTCTTCAGCTAAGCCGGTGACAACGATGGGCAATTCGTGCGGCGGCAGCGCGTCCGTATAATGAAGTACTGACGTTACGGGAAGGTTTTCACACCCGACCGGACCGTCAATGATCACCTGGAGTCCCTTGATGGCCGTAAAGACGTATACGGAGCCCCAATAGCCGCCTGCCCTATCATGATCCTGGATCAGCATCCGACGGGCGCCTCCAGATTCGCGTCGCGTTTGGCCTTAAGGGCGAGTTTGCGTTCCTGTTTTTGACGGAATTGTTCATTTACCGTCGGCGTGTCTTCCCATACGCCCGCGGTATCGCCCTCGCCGACCCCCTCAAAGAAGGTGCGCATTTCCTCAAATCGCGCTTTGCTGGCGATCGCGGCGTTCACCACCTGCGTCATCGACCCTGCGCCGGCGGGGCCCATCAGCGGCCGGGCCGAGATCAGATTTGTGAAATACAAAGCAGGCGTCGCTGTTTCCTTCGCTTTTTGCACAACGGGCGTCGTACCAATGGCGAGATCAGGAGCGAATTCTTCCATGGCTGCGATGTCTTGCTCCAGCGACGCCCGGTATTGAACGTGAACGCCTTTCGCTTCCAGCCATTGGCAGTCGTCCTCAGACCAGGGTGAGCGAGGACACGCTGTCCCAACATAACGCACATCGGCGCCGCTTTCTTTCAAGAGGCGCGCAACGATCAATTCGGATCCTTCGTACCCTGATAACGTAATCCGCCCTTTTACCGGCGCCGCTTTAAGCGCGCCCGCTATTGCTGGCAAGGCCGCGTTCTTCGCCGCGCTTACTTTCGAGGCCGCAACGCCGCACGCCTCGCCAATCCGCTCCAGCCAAGCCGCGGTTCCGTCTAGCCCAACCGGGGCCGACCCAATGATCGTACGGCCCGCAGCCTTAAATTCACGGATCGACGCCGTATAAAACGGATGAATGGCTGCGACGGCTGCGCAATCGAGCGCGGCGTACAATTCGCGCCACTCGCGCGTAGGCGCGACGGCGCCGACGGCTAATCCCATCGGTTCCAGAAGCCGACCGACACCGATCGGATCGGCCGGAAACATCTCACCAAGAAGCGTTACGGTCGGCAATTCACTCGCGTGGCTATCAGGTCGCTGAACCGCGCCGTCCTCAGCTTCCTCGCGCGCATAATTTAGCATGGCCCCGGCGAGAATATCTTTCGCCTCGGCATGCGTTGGAACGCCAAAGCCCGGCACGTCAATACCAATGATGCGCACGCCGTTGATCTGCTTCGGCAGTAACCGCAAAGGCACGCCGGACGCTGTCGGGACACAAAGGTTTGTGACAACGATGGCGTCGTACTTTTCCGGATCGGCGGTCGCCTCGACAGCTTCTTTTATGTCCTCAAAGAGCTTTCCCGTGACAAGCGTTTCGGAGTTAAACGGCACATAGCCGACGCTGCGCTTCGCGCCGTAAAAATGGGATGTGAACGTTAATCCGTAAACGCAACACGCAGAGCCGGAGAGAATCGTCGCAGTACGCCGCATCCGCAGGCCGACCCGTAATGATCCGAAGGCCGGACACATGCTTTGCGGTTGATCGTGCGGACCCTGAGGATAGTCTTTCGCGTACTGCGCGAGGACTTCCGACTTACCGGCAGCTTCCGCCGCCTGTCGCATCTTGCCTGCGCCGCCATGGCATCCGCCGCTCTCACCATCAGCCTGCGGCGCGACGTCGGGCGCACCGACCGTGACAGCGGTGTCGCCGGCTTCATCGTAGACGACTTCATGGTCGAACGAATCACGTTCCGTTATGTTCTTCCGGTCATTCATATCTCTTCGTAAACGACCTCCAGAGAAGGTTTCGCCACAGTGTCCTTTCCGCACATGTCCGCGGGTGTTGCGGGTTTGAGCGTAAAGTCGGCGCCGGTCTCTTCGGCGGAGAAGAGGCCTAATAAATCGTCATGAACGAGCGGCGCGGGGTGCACCGGCGGCGCTGTCGCGACATTGCGGGCGAGTTCTTCGAACATCGGGCCCCAGCGCTCGCCGGGTTTGCCGACAATTTGGTAGTTAGCGCTTTTCCGGCGGATATCTTCGTCTGCAGGGATCGCCGCCAGCAATGGAATGCCGACCGATTCGGCGAACTTATGCGCCTCACCCGTCCCGTCATCCTTGTTGATGACCATCCCGGCGACGCCCACATTGCCGCCAAGCTTTCTGAAATATTCAACAGCTGAACAAACGTTATTTGCAACGTATAAGGATTGTAAATCATTGGAACCAACGACAATGACTTTCTGGCACATGTCACGCGCAATCGGCAGCCCGAAACCGCCGCAAACCACGTCGCCCAAGAAGTCGAGCAAGACATAGTCGAAATCCCAATCATGGAACCCGAGTTTTTCTAACAACTCAAAGCCATGGATGATGCCGCGCCCGCCGCAACCGCGACCGACTTCAGGTCCGCCCAACTCCATAGCGAAGACGCCGTCACGCTTGAAGCAAACGTCACCGATCGCGACTTCCTCGCCAGCAAGCTTCTTCTTTGTTGAAGTTTCAATAATGGTTGGGCACGCGCGTCCACCGAACAGCAACGACGTGGTGTCACTCTTCGGGTCGCAACCGATCAGCAATACTTTCTTGCCTTGTTGCGCCATCATGTAGCTCAAGTTCGCGAGCGTAAAGCTCTTGCCGATACCGCCCTTGCCATAGATGGCGATGATCTGCGTTTCTTTTGTCACCGGCTCTGTAGATACAGGATCCGGCTCAATCGCAGCCTCTTCGCGCAATGCGTCATCTGCTGACGAATCAAATTCCGCCGCGTCGTCGCCGCGATCATTTTCAAACAGAACGGTCATGCGTCGACCTCCAATCAAGAATCATTTTGAGACAGGACGAGTCCGTAAAGGCGGTCCTGTAGGCGTCTGTCGCGTTTTCCGCCTCACAGGTATGGGTGATCAAATCTGCGAGCGACAAGCAGTCGCCGTCGATAAGCTTCAAAACACTGGCGAGATCCTCCGGCTTCCATTCGGCGGCGATGCGCAAGCGCGCCTCTTTGATGAAGGCTGGTGCGAAATCGAATGAAAGCCGTTCAGCGTAGAAACCCGCGAGGACGATCTCGCCCCGGCGTGCCGCGTGCGCGACAAGCGTATCGAGGAGCCCGGCGTCGCCGCTCACGTCGAAGATTACGCGATAGTCTGTGCGCCCATCGCAAGCCGGATCGATGACGGCGTAACCCTCGCCGTCCGCCCGCTCAGGATCTATTTCCCAGACCACGGGCGGGGGTGCGCCGAGGGCGATCGTTAGTCTGGCGAGTAACCGGCCGAGAACGCCATGACCGACAATTAGTTGCGGCGGGCGACCGCCAGCGATCGCGTGATACGCTGTGGCCGCCAACGCCAGCAGAACGCCGTTCTGCGGGTCTTCAAATTCAATTGGGGTAACGCGGTCTGCTGCGATGATGATTCTGGAAGAAGACGCGCCGAATATTCCGTACGCCTCTTCATAACAGTGAGCGCCTGGCGCAAACACCCATCGCCCGACCAGATCCGGATGGTCGTCCGCCCAGACGACTTTCCCGACGGCTTCATAACCCGGGACCAGTGGATAACCCATGCCGGGGAACGGCGGCATGTCGCCAGACCAAAGAAGTTTCTCCGTACCGGTACTAACTCCGCTCCACCTCACATCGATGATAATATCGCCGCGCTCAGGGCGTTTGAGTTCGAGCCGCCGCAAATCTGCGCGAGCGTTCCCAGTGAACACAACCGAGCGCGATTCAAGCGCGATTGCGTCCGCCGACGTTTCCTCCGCGGTTAAAGGGGCGCCGTCGCCGCACCCGGGAGGGGATGCCAAGGGGAGTTCCATGCATGTCATTGTAGTTAGACATTTTATACTGTCAATTTATATTGACGACTATTTCGCCTTCGTCGCGGAGAGCGCCCGCGTAAACAGAGGCATGGATGTTCTGTGTGTCTTCGCAGGTGCAAAACCGGCATCCTTGAGCATCTGACGAATCTCGGAGAGCGTGCGCGGACGTCCGCTGCCCATCGCCCATAAATAGAAACCGAAATAGGCGTCTCCGATCGGCTCAGCGCCGCGCGTTCCGGCCATTGGCTCCGCGATTAAAATCGAGCCGCCCGCCGGCAAAGCATCATATATTTTCGCGAGGAGCTTTTTCGCGACGTCATCGTCGTGATCGTGTAACACTCGCACCAGTGAAATAACGTCTGCGCCCGGCGGCAATGGGTCGTTCTTGAAGTCGCACGCAACCGCTCGGCCTTCAATATTTTGCTCCGTGAAGCGACGATTCGCGATCTCAGCCACAGGCCCAAGATCGCATACAGTGATATCCAAAGACGGCCATTGCTTTTTCGCAGCGCTAACAAAGCCGCCGGCGCCGCCGCCTAAATCCATCAGATGCTTGTGGCGCTTAAAGGAATAGGCGCGCAGAATTTCCCGCGCGATGAATTCCTGCGTCTCCAACATCAATGCCGAATACGCGTGCGCTTTCTTTTTGTTTTCGGGGCCGGCGTCATCGCCGTAACGCCAAAATGCGGCGAGGTGCGTGTCCGTCGACCGTTCACGCAACAAGCTCACGGGATCACGCAAATCCTCATAAAGAGCCGCATGGTGACGCACCATCAGCATGACCGAAGGATTGCCCAGCAGCGCCGCGCCGGACGGCCCGAGCGCGACGCGTTCTTCGTCGCCGAACTCCAGATATTTGAGCGCAACCGCCGCCCGCACTAAACGTTCCGTTCCCTGTTCAGGAAGGCCTATGGCGCCGGCGAGACTTGCGATCGTGTGCCGCGAACGATGCACAATTCGAAAGACGTCGAGCGATACGCAGGCTTGCAAGATTTGCGAATAAACAAAGCCTGCGTTGATATCGAAGAGCTCTCGGGCGCGCACGCGCGCGATGGGCCGCGCGAGCGGAAACCTAACCGCCCACTCCTGAAATTCGCGCGTCGCAAGCCAGCTGTTGCGCCAATCGATAAAGCGGTCACGCAAGCGCATTAAGGCCCTATTCCGCTTCGTTGTGCAAAACGCTTAAACTGGCGCGCCAGCGACATTGTTCGGCGACAACCGTTTCGCCTGCGCATATACTAGGGCGCGAAGCGAAGGCGCGCCGGCGCAATCAGGAACGGCGTCCGCGGCGTCGGTGACAAGATCATTGAGCTGATCGACCGCGCCATCGAAGCCGAGAACATCAACTGCATTTGGCCGTGCGTTCGCTGCGTCCTGGCCGGCAGGCTTACCCAATGCACTTGTTTCCATTGTGAAATCATTGATGTCGTCGGCGATTTGATAGGCCTCGCCAAGCCGTTCGCCAACCTCTCTCCACGGCCCTTCATCGGCGCCGACCGACGCGGCGCCAGCACATGCGGCCGCCACGAACAAGGCGCCGGTTTTCGCACGATGATAAGCGACGAGATCGATTTCCTCTTCGCTTTCCCAGGCCTGGCCGGCGATAATCCCGTTTGGCGGACCAATCGCACGCGTCATAATCGACATTAGCGCTCGCATAATGACCGGCGCGCCGCCGCATTCGCGCAACAAGGTTTCGAACGCCATAACGATGAGCGCGTCTCCTGTGAGAACCGCTAATGGCTCGCCATGCGCCACATGAACCGCGGCTTTCCCACGCCGCATATCAGCACCGTCGAAACAGGGTAAATCGTCATGAACAAGCGAAGCGCAGTGCAGCAATTCGATTGCCGCCGCCGCGCCAGCAGCGCACGCCAAATCCTCTTCGCCGCCGCAGGCCTGCGCAACGGCAAGGCAAAGCTGCGGCCGGACACGGGCGCCGCCAGGAAAGACCGCATGCCGAATCGCCGCTTCAAGCTTCGGCGGCGCAAACGCCCCCTCAGAAACAGCGACAGCTCGTTCGACCGTTCGCTCTATCAACGCGTCCGAATCCATAGCCCATCCTTTGATTGTCACTTTAGTTAGTCATCTAAATATGTCAATTTATACTGACACTCTTGACTGAGGAAACCTTACCGGACTTATGCCCCGCGATCCGCGCATTATCATCATCGGAGCCGGCATTGGCGGCCTGACCGCAGCCGCCCTGCTTTCGCGGCATTTTCCGGTGAGCGTCTACGAACAACATGGCGCGCCTGGCGGCAAAATTCGGCAAATAACAATTGACGGACGCTCAACCGACGCCGGCCCCACCGTTTTCACAATGCGATGGGTGTTTGAAGATATTTTTGAACAAGCAGGTGAGTCATTTCCGGACGCGGTTGAGCTTACGAAACTTGATGTTCTGGCGCGCCACACCTGGCGAGATCAATCGCATCTCGTGCTGTATGCGGATCAACAACGCTCCTATGACGCGATCCACGAAATGGCGGGTCGCAAAGACGCTGAAAATTATTTTCAATTCTGCAAGCAAACGCGCGCGATTTATGAGGCGCTTGAGGGTCCGTTCATTCGCGCAGAAAAACCAAGTATCCTCAACCTGATGGCGCGCCGCAACCCGGCGTCACTGTTCGGCATCAACCCGTTCAGTACACTTTGGGATGCGCTCGCGCGTCGGTTTGATGACCCGCGCCTTCAGCAGCTCTTCGCCCGATACGCCACCTATTGCGGATCGTCGCCCTATGAGGCGCCGGCGACATTAATGTTGATCGCGCATGTGGAACAGGAAGGCGTTTGGGCGCTCGACGGCGGCATGCAATCACTCGCGAATGCTTTATGGCGCATCGCCGAAAAAAATGGCGCGGACTTTCACTTTAACGAAAATGTCGACCAGGTTCGAGTTAAGAGCGGGCGCGCAACAGGTGTTCAGCTCTCGAACGGCGAAGAAGTCCCGGCGGCCGCGATTGTCTTGAACGGCGATCCCGGGGCCATAGCAACGGGCGCGCTTGGCGATGCGGCGAGGCGCGCTTACGGCGCGCCGGCGCCCGATCCGATTTCACAATCTGCGTTCACGCTCACAACACTCGCAAAAACTGCGGGTGCTGACTTATCGATGCACAACGTGTTCTTCGGCGATGACTATCGCGCTGAGTTCGACGCTGTTTTTCAACACAAAGCGATCCCGGAAAAGCCCACAACCTATGTGTTCGCCCCAGACCGCATATGCGAAAGGAGCCCGCCGGCCGGCGCCGAGAGATTGTTTTGTCTCATCAACGCACCGGCGCTCGAAAGCGGCGTCGCTAATCGCGAAGAGGATATCGAAGAATGCAAAAGAAGAATTTTCGAACAATTGCAGGCCTGCGGACTGACCTTGGAACAGACTTCGGGGCCTGGCGTGACGACCTCCCCTTCGGATTTCGCGACACTGTTCCCGGGGAGTCGGGGCGCGTTATACGGCATGGCGAATCACGGTTGGCGCGCGTCATTCCAGCGGAGGAGCGTCAAGACCCGCTTGCCGGGGCTCTACATGACGGGAGGCGGCGTGCACCCGGGACCGGGCGTGCCGATGGCGGCGTTGTCCGGGAAAATGGCCGCAAAGATGGTGAAAGCGGCGTACGGTTCGACATAAACGTTGATCGCGACGGATACGCCTGGTGGTATATCGACGCGCTCAGCGACACGGGTGACTACGGCATCACGATCATCGCCTTCATTGGCAGTGTATTCTCACCTTATTACGCGTGGTCGAAAACGCGCGCGCCGTTCGAGCACTGCGCCCTTAATGTCGCGCTCTATGCGCCGCGCAAAAACCGCTGGGCGATGACCGAGCGCGGACGAGACTCCATTCGCATCACACCGAATGTCTTCCAAATTGGGCCGAGTGCGTTGTTTTGGGACGGCGACGTTTTGACAATCGACATCAACGAGCAGACCTCGCCGATACCGGCTTCTGTCCGCGGCGTCGTTCGCCTCCACCCGCAGTTCATCAACGACAAGGCGTTTGCGATCGACCGCGCAAAACGCCACATCTGGCGCCCCATTGCGCCATCCGCACGTATCGAAGTCAATTTGGAGAAACCCGATATACGTTGGGACGGCTCCGCGTATTTCGACACCAATAGAGGTACGGAACGTCTCGAGCACGGGTTTGATTTCTGGGATTGGGCGCGCGCTGATATTGGCGGCGGCGAGTCCGCAATTCTATACAACACTGATCTTCCGAATGGCGATCACCAATCAATGGCGCTCCGCTTCTCCGCTACCGGCGAGATAAGCGACGTCGATATTCCTAATCAGACACGCCTATCGCCAACGCCGATTTGGCGCATAAATCGCAGGACACGGACGGATGCGGGCGCGCAGGCGCGGGTAATCAGAACGCTGGAAGACACCCCTTTTTATAGCCGTTCGGTGATCGAAACCCGGTTATTTGGCAATACACATCGCGCCGTTCACGAATGCTTTTCCGGCAAACGATACGGGTCGCCAATCATAAAATCGATGTTGCGTTTTCGTATGCCGCGCCGACCCTAACAGAATTATGGATCAGTCTTTTCGTTGGCTGCGGCGTCAGTCTTCTCGTCCAGCGCTTTCTTCCGGTTTTCTTCCCGGGTTTTTTCCAGGAGCGCGCTGGTCTTTCGATATTCCCAAAAGAGCCATGCGAGAGCGACGCCGTAAAAAAGGAACAACTCCAGAAACATGATGTTCTTCGGCATGTGCTCTCTCAGGGTGCCGCGGCGTCAATAACATTGATCATGCGCGGAATGCGGCGGGTTTTCAATCGCCCTGCGGCGCAAGGGGCTTGCCAGAATTATTCGCCGGCCAATTCGCCGATTTTCTTTTCTTTCGCCGCCACCAGCTTCCTCGTCCGCCGAACGCCTAACGCTGCGAGGACCACAATGATGGGAACACTCAATCCCATGATGAGTTTAGGATCTATGGCGACACCCAGCCGTTCAAGGCCGCTCGCAAGATATCCGATCACCCCGACCGCATAATAGGTAATCGCAGCGACAGAGAGCCCTTCAACAGTTTGTTGCAATCGCAGCTGCAATTCGGCGCGCCGGTTCATGCTTTCAAGGACCGCCTGATTTTGTCGCTCCAACGACATATCGACCCGCGTTGAGAGCAGTTGCGCCGCCCGATCGACGCGTTCAGAGAGCGCCTCAAGCCGCGCTGACCCAGCGCGGCAGGTGTTCATCGCCGGCGCAAGACGGCGCTCTGTAAACTCGCTGAATGTCTGCATACCGGCGATGCGTTCTTCGCGCAGTTCATCGTTTCGCCGCTGCACAAGCGCATAATAAGCCGCACCCGCATTAAAGCGGAATTGCGATTGCGTATGATTTTTCTCGATCGCCGCCTGAAGGTTTGTCAGCCGCGTCAGCAAGACAGGCTCCTCAGCAACGTTTTTTTCCGTCATACTTGTGGAGATTTCCGACAGCTCCTTTTCCCATCCCGAAAGAAGCGGACCCAGCTCCTGCACGACGGGAAGAGACAACATGGCCATGATCCGGTAGGTCTCGATTTCCAACAAGCGCTGGACGATGCGGCCGGCGTGCCATGGCGCCATCGACCGATTATAAACGAGAAATCGGCTGAAACCGTCGGCGTGAATCCGGAAATCCGTCAGTGCGACGGCGGCGCCGCCTGTAATCTTTGACCCAATGATCGCGTTGCCGGAGAAATAACGATCAGAAAGCGCGCTATAATCGTCGAGACTGTAATCTTCATCGACGAGGACTGCTTCAGCCGCCGCAATCAACTCACCGGGAAGGCGCGCCACCCAACTTTCGGGCGCGGCGTTAATTGCAGGGCCAGCGAAATAATCCTCATCACGAAGCGGTACAATGAACGTGTATCGCGTGAATTCCGTATGGCGTTCCCAAATTAGCCGAAATTCCTTTAGATCAACGCTGTAGTGTTTTGCGCCCGGACCTGGCGGCGTTGCGCCGTATTGTTTCGTTAATTCAGCGACAATCTCGCGATCTTCATCCTTATACGGCCAGTTTGTGGTCATCGCGATACAAGATATTTTGACAGGCGCCGATAATGGTTCGGGAGGACGCGCATGCACCTCGTTACTTAAATCATAGCGTTGAGGATGATTGTTAGGCAGTTTCATCTTATGCGTCCTGTAGAAGGCCAGCGGCAACTGCAGTTTGCCGAATAATTTTCACCGTTAGTTCGGGCGCCTCTTCATGTAAGAGGTGGCCGTAATCTGGAAGAACTTTTGACGTCGCCGCAGGTGCGATCGAGGCCGCCCAGTGCGAGTCGCTGGGCGGTACCGCTTTATCGTTCTCGCCAGCCAAGAAAAGCGAGTTCTTTGGCAACGCCTGCAAATCATTCGCCATGTTCGATAAATCCCAATGCGCCATCATATCGAGCACCCCGGCCACGTGACTGGAAGTTTGAATGAGTTTGGCGTAACAGTCGATACTCTTTTGAGGCGGCGCCGATCCAGTCTGATTAATCAAACGCCTGACGCGCCGTTTTTCCGATGCGCCGAAGGCGAAGACATTAGCAGTAAACGGATTATAAAAGAGCAATTTCGCCATCAGCGGAAACATTACGCCAGCTGGCCCCCGAAACGGCGTCAACGCGCTATTGACGCCGACGCAGACGGAAGGAGCGATTAATCCCTCAGCGATCATTCGCACCATGATCGCCGCGCCTGCCGAATGGCCGACGATAATTGCAGGCTCCGCGGAAATTTTCTGAAAAAGCGCGGCAGTTCTCCTTGCGATCGACGGCAATGTCGAACGAAGCGTCCGGCTTCGGGACGTAAATCCATGACCCGGCAAATCGAAGCAAATGACGTCAAAATCATTGACCAAGTGAGCGAAGACATCCGCCCAGGAATGGGTGGACGCGCCGGCCCCGTGGATCAGAATGATTGTCGGCCCACTGCCTGCGCGCTGAACATGCCAGCGATGGTCCTGCGTGGTGACAAATTCGCTTCTGTCTTGATGGGGCCACGATGCGCCATCTTCGGCCCAGTCCAGCGTTTGATAAAACGGAAACATCAAGACGCTCAATCGCGGGTGATGATGGCGCGCTTCACCAATTTCGACACCGCAGCGCTATCGGCGAACGGCAGCGGGCGGTAGGCGCCGCCCATTTCCTTACACAAGGCAGCGGCGCCAGGATTTGGTCTCTTTGACGTGTCAAAAAAGAGAACCGAACACGCAAATTCTTTGAAGCGCCGGGCCACGGATGACGCATCAATCGCAGCCGCCGCTCGGTCTGCTTCGCCGTCAAGCGCGATATTGCCTCTGCCGTCAGACAGGAAAACGACGAAAGGCGTCTTTCCTTTTCTCTTTTCTGTTTCCGCCAGCGCTGCGGCTGCCGCAACGCCGGCCGCCAAAGGCGTGCTGCCGCCGCCAGGTAGAGCGCTAAGCGACCGACGCACACGGACGAGCGACCGGGTCGGCGGTAACAGCAAGTCTGCGCCCTCACCGCGAAACGCAATCAAGGCCACGTGATCGCGGCGCGTGTAACAGTCAGAAAGCAGCAATTCGACGGCGCCTTTCGCCTCCGCCATCCTGTGCATCGCCGACGAACCGGACGCGTCAATCACAAAGATGACAATCGTTTCGGCGCGCGCCTTGAGCCGTTTCAGATGCAGGTCGTCCATATGCACCGGGACTGCGACCTGATCGTTCGCGCCTCTAATTTTTCGCCACGGTGCGGCGGCTCTCAACGTCGCAACAAGATCGAGCCGCCCGCCCGATCGCGGATCGCCGCGAACGGCGCCGTTCGGCCGCCCCTTTTTCGTGGAAATAATCAAGGCGCCGGACTTGCCATTCACGGCGGCGGATTTTTGGCGCTTCTGCGACGGGACTGCGTCGCGGAAGACACGGCCAAGCGCGGCGCTCCTCACAGTTGCGACCAGGAGGTCTTCCAATGTTTTATCCTCGGTATGCGCATCGTCGTGCTGACGTTGATCCTCGGCGCCGGCGTCAGCTTCTCGCCGACTTTGGTCTTCCTCCGGTTCCGGTGGCGTTATCAACACGGCGCGTGGTCCTAAGACCAAGCGGCAGGTGGCTTCCGCATCATCCTCATTGACGCGCGGGCGCCCAGCGAATGCTGCCAAAGACTTTGCAGCGTTTATACAAAACGAAAAACTTCGCAGAGAGATCACCCCTAAAGACAAACACGCCGCATTGATTGACTGTGTTATCTCATCAGGGATTTGCGTCTCAGACAGTCGCGCACGCGCCGATCGAATTTTTTCGCGCGCAATATCGGCGCCGTCGGTTTGGTGAATGGAAACGAGGTCTAGATCGAGATGAAACGCCAGCCTGTCGAGCAAAATTTCCGGCGGACGTTCCGATCCGTCCAGCCCTTCATCAAACAAAAGTGTCGAAAATTGTGCGCGCTCGCGCCGTGAAATACCGCCACGTTCCACAAGGACGACGCCCTGGTCCATCGCGTTGGCGATGTGTCCGGCGGTAAGACGGGAGAGGCGCTCCGCCATTGGCGCCAGCAATACACCGCCGTCGGCGGCCGCGAGAACGCCGCACTCTGCAATCGGGCGTCCGGCTTTGAGGGTCGCCGCAAGGTCGAGGCCGCCGATAATCCGGTCTTCGCTCGCGCCCGCGGGCAATTTGCGGAAGGGCGCCTGCACGCTCAGCAATGATCGATAGAATTTGAGCCAACGGTCTCGAACGGGCCCCGGGCCAGCGTGCAACGATAGCCCCCCCAAGCCTTCAGGATTGATCGCCAAGATTACCGCCGCGCGCTGCGCATCAGCCCATTGTGCGCGGCCAATATCCTCCGCGGCCTGCGGCGAAAAGGCCTCGCCTTGCGACGCCTGACCCGTACCGGGCGTCATGAAGCGAACACCTCTTCCATGGCGCGATCAACGCGAACGCCTGCGTCTGACTCATCGAGCGGATCTTTCCGTAAGCGGTGCCGTAATGCGGATGGCGCCACAAGCCGCATTTCGTCGAGCGTAATTTCGCTTTTGCCGTCGAGAGCCGCCAAGGCGCGCGCTGCGCGCATCATCGTCAATTCACCGCGTAAACCGTCCGTCCCCAGCGCAATGCACAGCGCGCTTGCGCGCTCCAGAACATGATCGGGCGTCTTGACGTCACCCAGCTGTTCGCGCGCTTTTTCCACGGCGCGGCGCACGGCGTTGTCTTTTCGTTTCCATTTTTTGACGAATGTGTCGGGGTCACGCTCATACGCGTCCCGGCGTCTTATCACCTCGAGCCGATCATCGATCTGCATCGGCGTACGCACGTCAACTGAAAGGCCGAACCGATCAAGCAATTGCGGACGAAGCTCGCCTTCTTCGGGATTGCCGCTGCCCACGAGCACAAACCGCGCCGGGTGGCGGACGCTGAGCCCCTCGCGCTCCACAACATTTTCTCCGGACGCGGCAACATCCAACAAGACATCAACCAGATGATCTTCGAGGAGATTTACTTCGTCGATATACAAAAAGCCGCGATGGGCCCGGGCGAGCAATCCCGGTTCAAACCGCTTTTCGCCATTCACCAATGCACGCTCCAAATCGAGCGCGCCGACGACGCGGTCTTCTGTGGCGCCAAGCGGTAAATCAACAACTGAAGCGGGGCCGCTCACGACCTGTAATTCGTCTTTTTTGGCCTTCGGCTGGCAATTCTCGCACAACAGGGCGGCCGCATCGGGATCGCATCGGTAGGGGCAGTTTTTGACGACGCGGATTGCCGGCAATAAAGCGGCGAGCGCGCGAATAGCTGTTGATTTTCCTGCGCCCCGGTCGCCGAAAGCGAGAACGCCGCCAATATGAGGATCGACAGCGGTCATCAACAAGCCCCGCTTCAGATCATCTTGCCCGACAATCGCAGAAAATGGAAAAGCTGACACGATCTACCCTTTTTCCGAAAGCCTACGAGATGCCGCGCCGAAATACAAAAAAGCCGCCGGGGTCACCGGCGGCTTTCTAGACCAGGTTTTGCAATCTCTATTCCGGGACAGATTTCAAATAAGCGATGACGTCTGCGCGATCCTGTTCAGCCGGCAGACCAGGGAAAATCATGCGCGTGCCTGGAATATATGCTTGAGGATTTTCCAGGTAGGCGAACATCACATCTTCGGTCCAAGTAATGCCCGAATTTTTGTTCGCGTCGGAATAGTTAAAACCTTCAATCGAGCCTGCTTGACGACCGACGATCCCGTACAAGGACGGGCCGAGTTTGTTTTCACCTTCCTTAACGGAATGGCACGACAGGCATTTGTAAAAGACAGTTTTGCCTTTCGCCGCATCGCCAGTAAGTGCGGCGTATGCAGAAGCGGCTTCACTGTCAGCAGACGCAGCCACTGCTTCAACCGTTTCGGACGCGTCTGCGACAGCGGTCGTAACAGCGGCCGTCGCTCCGGCGACAGTCTCGTTCGCGGCGTTCGCCACTTTTCCAGCTGCGCCGTCAGCCATGTCCGCCATCGTATCAGCGGCTTTGTCCATTGTGTCGGAGGCCGCGCCCGCAACCTCGTCCATCGCCTTGTCGGCGCTGTCCTCCATTGCATCCGCCGCGTCAGTCATTGTATCAGCGGCATCCGTCGCGGCTTCTTCCGCAGCATCAGCGGCGTTGGATACGGTTTCAGCTGTGTCATCTGCGACTTCGGCAGCTTTTTCGGAGACTGTCGAGGATTGCTCTTTCGTATCCGAGCCGCCGCATGCGCTGATGAGAAGACAGCTTGATCCCACAAGCGCTGACATCAGTAAGTTTGATTTCGAAATCGCCAAAGTATCCTCCATATAACGGACAAGATGATTCTATTCGCGGCCTTATAACTGAACTAACGAAACGTTGCAAACCAGATGATCCGATCGCTGTTTATTATCAATTAGCTAGACAGTGATCCACCGCGCGATTCTTTGCGTAGCAACGCGCTGGGAAAACTGGAATAGATGGGCATACTTCAATCGCTTTAGCAAATAACAGGTCGTGATAGTTGGGGTGAATTTTCCGTCGGTTGGGTTTTTGTCCGATATGTTTTTGTCGGCGAGGCGCAAACATCGAACTCAATCGCTTGAGGTGCTACAGCGGTTGAGCTGAGAATTGCGGCATGGCGGACAGAGAGGGATTCGAACCCTCGAGACGGTTGCCCGCCTACACGCGTTCCAGGCGTGCGCCTTCAACCACTCGGCCACCTGTCCTTGACACCAAGCCGCTCGTCTACACCAGCGGGCAAGCCGAAAGCAAGTATTGATCCGGCCATTCCCAAGGCTTCCGGAACCCAGCCCCTTGGTCAGGGATTTGCACCACTCTAAGGATCGGTTAGACTAATTTGGGGTTAGTTTACTGTTCAGGGGACTATTTATGGCGGCTTTTCGATTTATCGCGTGGCTCTTGGTGGCGATTGCTGTGGCGCTGTTGGGCGCAGATGCGGTTTCATCGTTGGAATCCGGCAAACCGACCATGCGGATGACCGCTGATATTCTCGGTCTGTTTGGCGTGGATGGGCTGGCGCTCGCCGAAGCCGCGCCCGGCGGCGTGGCGCAAGCGTTGAACACCATTATGGGCCTGCCGCTTTGGGTGATTTTTGGCGTCATCGGCGTCGTTTTGGCGCTTGTGTTCCGGCCCATCGATTAGGGTGCGGCGCTGGACCTTTTTTCTATTCGCCTCCGCCGCGTTCCTCTTGCTGGGGGCCAGCGCCCTTCTAAGCAGTCCAGCAAAAATCGGCGCCGCCTATAAAGCCAAGACCGTCTGCTCCGAGGTCTTTGTCGCAAACCGCGATCCCGCGACCGTGGCGTCCGAGGACTTCAATGAACTTTCGCCCGCCCTCGGTTTTATCCGCCACAAGATCGACGTCGAAAAGAAAGTCGTTCGCGCGTCGTTGTTAGGCCTCGGCGCATCAAAAGCGATCTATAGAGAAGGCGTCGGATGTGCGCTCGCTGTCGGGGGTCCACCCGCCACTGTAGACTTTAGCGCCGCCGGGTGGGCGCCACAATCAACAGAATTCAACGTCAGTGGCGGCGATGATGCGCTAGACAGAATTCTTGACCAAGCGATGGCGGACGAGAGCGCCAACCATCGCGCATTCGTCATAATCGCGAATGGCGAAATCATTGCAGAAAGATACGCATCCGGATTTTCAAAAGATACGCCGTTTCTGAGCTGGTCAATGGCCAAGAGCGTGACAGCAACACTGATCGGTGCAGCAGCGGACCGCGGATTTCTCGCGCTGTCGGATCCGGCGCCAATTCCAGAATGGGCCGACGACGCGCGCAACGTGATCACATGGCGCGATCTGTTACGGATGGAATCCGGACTAGAATTTGAGGAAGTCTATGATTCCACTGCATCTGATGTGAATAAGATGCTCTTCAGATCAAGGGAAATGGCGGCGGTCGCCGCTAATAAGCCGGCCGGGCGCAAGCCCGGCGAAGTTTTTTCTTACTCGAGCGGCACCAGCAATCTGCTCGCGCGTGCGCTAGACGGCGTCTTGCGCAATAATGGAACGAACCTGCAAAATTTCGCACGCGAAGCTATTTTCGGCCCAATTGGCGCGGCGAGCTTTATTCTGGAAACCGACGCTTCGGGGAATTTCATCGGCTCCTCCTATGCGTACGCCACGGCAAGAGATTGGGCGCGGCTCGGACAGGTTTACGTTCAAGACGGCAAGTGGCTCGACGCACAAGTGTTGTCGTCCGACTGGGTCTCTTTTGTGCGCGAACCAACAGCGGCGTCGGACCGTTATTATGGCGGCCATTTCTGGCTCAATTACGACGGCTTGAGCGGCCGCGAACGCTGGTTGAAAGGGTTGCTGGAAGACGTCTACACAATGTCCGGTCACGAAGGGCAATATGTTTTTATTTTCCCATCGGATAATATTGTGATCGTCCGTACAGGCATGACGCGCGGCAAACCCGCAGTCGAAGCTGTCTCGCCTGTCGTCAAGGCACTTTACGACGTCGTTGCGTCGCAGGGAATGCTATAACCGTTCCTGCTCCAGGACCGGGGCCATCCTGTTACAAATTTCATCAAGCGGGGCGGACGTACCGTCAGGCTGAACAATGCGTACATGGAAGCGCTTCAGAGCGCGCGCATGCGCGGCGCCGCAAGAGTGCGCAATCATTGCAACATCCTTGCGCATCTTCTCGACGAAATTTGCAACTTGCGGCGCTTTCGTTTTTGGCCGCAGCCCTCCCTGAAGATGTTTCTTATGCGTGGTGACGCCAGTGGGGCAGTTATTGGTATGGCATTTCAGCGCCTGAATGCAGCCGATTGAGAACATGAAACCACGCGCCGTATTCACAGCGTCGGCGCCCGCGCAATAGGCCCAGGCGACCTCCGCTGGGGTGACGAGCTTGCCCGACGCCACCACATTGATCCGTTCTTTCAGACCCTTTTTCTCCAGAATGTCGACGAGCATGGGCAACGCGAATTTTAATGGCAGCCCCACATTATCCATGAGCGACATTGGCGCAGCGCCGGTGCCCCCGTCGCCGCCGTCAATCGTTATGAAGTCAGGGGCGGATTGTTCGCCGCGCCTGAGGATTTCATCGCAAAACGCATAGAGCCAGCCATAAGCGCCGACGACGATTTTGATGCCTGTCGGCAATCCTGAGACTGTGCGTACGTGGTCAACGAAGTCTAAAAGATCAGCATAGCTATCAATCTCAGGATGCCGGTTCGGGGAAATCGATGGTTTATTCGCCGGAATTCCCCGGATTTTCGCAATCTCGCGATTGACCTTTTCAGCTGGCAGAATACCGCCCTTGCCCGGCTTGGCGCCTTGCGCGAGCTTGATCTCAATCATCTTCACTTCGGGATGAGCCGCAACGGCTTTTAATTTTTCATTGTTCAGACTGCCGTCGTCATTGCGGACGCCGTATTTGGCCGTTCCAATCTGGAAAACAATGTCGCACCCGCCTTCCAGGTGAAAAGGGGACAACGCCCCCTCGCCTGTGTTCATCCAACACCCTGCGAGCTTGGCGCCCCGCGAAAGAGCCTGAACCGCTGGTTTTGACAGTGCGCCGTAACTCATGCCCGAAATGTTGATAACCGATGATGCGTGATACGGATTTGGCGTATAGGGCCCGTATATGACCGGGGGCGGGTCACTCGCCTCGTCGTCTAATTTTGGAAAGGCGCAATTCACAAAAATTGGCGTACCGACGATCGTCAGGTTTCGCGTTGACCCGAACGGCTGCGTATTGTTACGCCCTTTGGCGGACTTATAAATCCAGTCGCGTTCCGCCCGATTAAACGGCATTTCTTCGCGATCGAGCGCGAAAAAGTACTGTCGAAAGAACTCACCCAGATGGGTGAAGAGATAGCGAAACCGCCCTATGACAGGATAGTTGCGCCGCACGGCGTCGCGAGATTGGGTCGAATCAACAATGAACATGAGAATGACGCCGAGAACGCCAAGGCCCACCGCAAAAACGAACGCAGACGCCAGGAAATTGATCCCGGCCATGGTCCATTCCGTGAAAATGTTCATGAGACCCGCCCTTCAATGTTGCCTGCGGCGATTATGGGGGTTTCAATGACGACGGCAAGCCGTGAAAGCCATACGTGATGACTGGTAAAATTCAGAATATTCAAGCGCTTCGCGGTGTCGCCGCGCTGCTCGTTTTTGTGGCCCACATTAAAGGCGCCGAAGGCGATTATGGCGCTGGCGGCGACATCCTTCCGCATGTTTTATTTATGGGCGTCACCGGCGTCGATCTATTTTTTCTGATCAGCGGTTACGTGATGGTGCACGTGACGGACCATCTGCCCCGCAACGGCGCCCAAAGCGCCCGATTCTTGTTAAACCGCGCGGGGCGAATCTATCCGCTGTATTGGGCGGTCACAATCGCGCTCATTCTTCTCTACGCCGGCAAAAAATTCCTGTTCGGCGAAGACACGCCAATCCCAAATTATCTTTCCTCATTTCTACTCGCACCAAACGATCATTACCCCATTCTGCCCGTTGGGTGGACGCTCGTTCACGAAATCTACTTCTATCTGGCCTTCGCCCTGTTCCTGTTATTTCATCGGCGTCTTCTGCCGCTCTTTCTCGTAAGCTGGGCCGGCTTTGTCATAGCGGCGCAGGCCGCCGACTTCGGAACACTCGGCGCTGGACCGAAGGTTTGGCTAAATGCGCTGACGCTTGAATTCATTGTCGGTTGTTTTATCGCCCTCGCCGCGAAACGCGGCATCGTCGCCTTCGGCGCGCAAGCGCTCATACTTGGCGCTGCGTGGTTGACAGTGCTTTTTGTACTTGGCGCGAACGAACTATACCCAACCGTGATGGGAAAATTTATGGAGCGTATGCTGATATTTACGCCCCCCTACGCGCTCTTGCTCTATGGTGCTGTCGCGATAGAACGAAGCCGATCAGCCGTAGCACCCAATTATCTGATCGCGGCGGGCGACATTTCCTATGCGCTTTACCTCGTCCACGTGCCGGTGTTCCTAATCGTCGGGAAACTGCTGAGCTACTTTGCGGGCCCAGGTTCAGTCGATAACGTCATTCTTGTCGTCGCCTATGGCGGGTTTGGAATCACCGCCGCCGTCGCCGCGCACTATTGGGTGGAAATGCCGCTTCTAGCCCGCACCAAGAAAGCGGCCGACCGGCTATTCAAGGCGCGCGCAACGCCGACGATCCGGCCGGATCGCGCGTGGTAGGCTTGGGCTCCAGGGCCTATTCAGCCGCCTGCGCCGGTTCCGGCGGCGTCCAACGTAAAACAGGTTTGCGCGCGGCGCCCGTCTCATCAAGCCGCCTGCGTGGCGCAAGCTTGGGCGCGGCCTTGAAAAAGTCCGCATCGCCCGCTTTCGCCTTTTTGGCGAGGGCTAAAAGCGCGTCACAGAATTGATCTAGTTCTTGCCTAGATTCTGATTCTGTAGGCTCGATCAACATGGCCCCATGGACCACAAGGGGAAAATACATCGTCATCGGGTGATATCCCTCATCGATCATAGCTTTAGCGAAATCAATTGTTTCAATGCCTGTACCTTTGAGCCAGCGATCGTCGAAAAGCGCTTCGTGCATACAGTAACCATCAAAGGCGGTCGTCATTTCCTTACGTAACCGCGCCTGGACGTAATTTGCATTGAGAACAGCATCTTCCGCCGCCTGCCTGACACCGTCCGCGCCATGGCTCATCATGTAGGAGAGCGCACGAACGAACATGCCCATCTGACCATGGAATGCGGTCATCCGGCCAAAACTCTTCGCGCCAATTTCGGATCGAGCCGCCGCACGCGTTTCCACAAGGTGGTAACCGTCTTCATCATGAATAACGTAGGGGATAGGCGCGAACGGCGCCAACGCGTCGGACAAGACTGTCGGCCCCGACCCAGGCCCACCGCCGCCATGCGGCGTTGAAAACGTCTTATGCAGATTAATGTGCATTGCGTCGACGCCAAGGTCTCCCGGGCGCGCCTTACACGCGATGGCGTTGAAATTCGCGCCGTCGCAATAGAAATAGCCGCCCGCTTCATGAACCGCGTCTGCGATCGCGCGGATGTCGCGCTCAAAAAGACCGCATGTGTTTGGGTTCGTCACCATGATGCCGGCGACATCCGGGCCTAATTTTTCTTTCAACGCGGCGAGATCGACCCGGCCTGTGGCGTCAGCGAGAATATCATCGACCTTGAAGCCGCATTGCGCCGCCGTCGCCGGGTTGGTCCCGTGAGCTGACTCCGGCGCCAGAACGCGCGTGCGGGTGTCGCCTTCGCCGCGCGCTTCGATCGCCGCCTTGATGGCCATCATGCCACAGAGTTCACCATGGGCGCCGGCTTTCGGCGACATGGCGACCGCGGGCATGCCGGTCATTTCTTTAAGCCAATGCGCCAACGTATCGATTAACTCGAGCGCGCCCTGAACGGTCGACTGCGGTTGCAGCGGATGAATATCGGCAAAACCCGGAATGCGCGCCATTTTTTCGTTCAGCCGCGGATTATGTTTCATTGTGCAAGAGCCGAGCGGAAACGGCCCCATGTCGATCGCATAGTTCTTTTGAGAAAGCCGCACGAAATGGCGCATGGTTTCAGGCTCAGAAAGGCCTGGCAAATTGATATCAGACCGCCGCTCCAAACCGCCAAGCCGATTTCCTCCGCCCTCAACTGGCGGTAAATCGACACCCGTTTGTGCGAACGCATCTTTTTCAAAAATCAGGGACTCTTCGATTTGCAAGCCGCGATTGCCAGTTGTTGTTTCCTGCGTTGAACTTTCGGTAGCAGATGCGCTTGTGGGACGCCCTTGTGAGTTCATCGCCATGACTAGAAAGCCCCCTTCAAACCGGCCGCTAATGCTTCGATATCAGCATCGCTGGCGCACTCAGTGGCCGCCACGATGAGAAGGTTTTGTGCGTCTTTTTCGTCCGCCCACAGACGTCCGCCTGCGACGCCGCCGAGGACACCGTTCGCAGCCAATTTTTCGATCACACCGTGGGCTGGGACTGGCAGCCGCACGGTGAATTCATTAAAAAACGCGCTGTTGATAAGTTCGACGCCGTCGACGGCGCCTAGCGCTTCCGCAGTCTTGCAGGCCTTTTCGTGGTTTAGCGCCGCCAGACGTCGAAGCCCTACCTCGCCAAGCAGTGTCATGTGAACCGTGAATGCAAGGGCGCACAGACCGGAGTTCGTGCAAATGTTCGAAGTCGCCTTGTCGCGGCGAATGTGTTGTTCGCGGGTCGAAAGCGTCAAAACGAAGCCGCGTTTGCCCTCGGTGTCGACGGTCTCACCGCACAGGCGCCCAGGCATTTGCCGCACATATTTTTGTCGCGTTGCGAACAGCCCCACATAGGGCCCGCCAAAATTCAGAGAATTACCGATCGACTGCCCCTCGCCGACGACAATATCGGCGCCCATTTCTCCAGGGCTTTTAATCGCACCGAGCGAAACAACTTCTGTAACGACAGCGATCAACAAGGCGCCTTTCGCGTGCGCAGCCTCGGCTAGCGGTGTTAAATCGCGCAGATTTCCGAACACGTCAGGGTTCTGAACAATAACGCACGAGGTGTGGTCGTCAATGAGGCTCGCAAGGTCTTCGTCGCCCGACGCATTAAAGGGCGCTATGTCGATTGTATCGCCGATCAATTCAGAATTCATCCGTGTAACCGAGGCATAGTGCGGGTGGAGCGCGCTGGACAAGATCACCTTACTGCGCTTCGTCACGCGCTTCGCCATCAGCGCCGCTTCCGCGCACGCGGTCGATCCGTCATACATCGAGGCGTTCGCCACATCCATTCCAAACAGCGCGGCGACCTGGGTCTGAAACTCGAATAAATACTGGAGCGTCCCCTGCGCGATTTCCGGTTGGTACGGCGTATAAGACGTTAAAAACTCCGAACGCTGAATGATATGGTCGACTGTCGCCGGCACGTGGTGCTTATAGGCCCCACACCCGACGAAGAACGGTCCAGCGTTCGCGGCCCGATTCTTCGCCGCCATCGAGAGCATCGCGCGCTCGACTTCAAGTTCGCCTTGGTGGTTTGGGAGGTCAATATCAACGTTTAGCGCGTCGCTCGGCACATCGCTGAACAACTCGTCGATTGTGCGTGCGCCAACGGCGGAAAGCATTTGCTGACGGTCGGTATCGGATAAAGGAAGATATCTCACTGGGTTTCACTTTTCTGCTACTCAAAGGTTTTTTTGAAGCCTCAAAACCGAAATCTCATGACGCGCCCTTATGCGCTTTCGGCATATTCCTTATATGCGGCTTCATCCATCAACGCCTCCAGCTGCGACGGATCCGACGGTTTGATTTTCACGAACCATGCCGCGCCAGACGGGTCTTCATTAACTTTCGCTGGTTCATCCACGATGGCGCCGTTGGTCTCCACAATGTCGCCGGAGATTGGGGCGTAAACATCGGAAGCGGCCTTAACCGATTCAACAACCGCCATATCGTCGCCGTCGCTGAAGGTCTTCCCGACCTCGGGCAACTCGACAAACACCACATCACCCAACTGCTCCGCAGCGTGCTCAGTAATGCCGACGACGGCGACGTCGCCTTCCATGCGCACCCATTCGTGTTCTTTTGTGTATTTGGTCATTGTCATTTGAAGCTCCTAAGCTCTGAAATAGCGATGCGGCGCAAAGGGCATATCCACGATCTCCGCCGGCAACGATTTACCCCGAACAATCAAATTCACTTTCGCGCCCGTCGCCGCATGGGACGCCTCCACATAGCCCATGGCCACGGGCGCGCCGACAGAAGGGCCAAAACCGCCGGACGTCACCCGACCGATGGATTCTCCCTCCAGCGATTGAATTTCAACGCCTTCGCGGGCGGGCGCGCGTCCTTCCGGTTTAATTCCAACGCGCAAGGTCGGCGCCCCATTGCGGTATTGATCCAAAACTTTATCCGCTCCCGGAAAACCGCCCTCTTCGCGCCGGCGCTTGCCGAGAACGAAAGAAATATTTCCCTCAACGGGCGTCGTCTCGGGCGTCAGATCGTGACCATAGAGGCAAAGCCCCGCTTCCAGGCGCAGACTATCGCGCGCACCAAGCCCGATCGGCGCCACTCCATCATTTGCCAAGAGTTCGCGCGCAAAAGCTTCCGCCTGACTATTAGGGATAGAAATCTCAAAACCGTCTTCGCCGGTGTAACCGCAACGGCTCACAAAAATTTCTGTCCCGTTCCAGTTACGTACAGCCATTGTCATGAAGCCCTGCGCTGAAACGCCTGCAACGAGCGTTTCCAAAACCGACGCCGCCTTGGGTCCCTGGAGGGCAAGCAGGCTCCGGTCGTTCAGAATCTCAAGATCGGTTTCATCGCCGATCTTTGATCGCAACAGGGCGAAATCCTGTTCTTTCACCGCGGCGTTCACCACCAGGAAAAGAACGCCTTGCATTTTTTCGTCAGCAGGCCGCGTAACCATCAAATCGTCAAGAACGCCGCCTTCGTCGTTTAGGAGGGCGGAATAGCGCAGCCCGCCTTTCTTCAACTTACGAATTTCACCGGGAACAAGGGATTCTATTGCGTCCGCGACAGTCGCATGCGCGTCCGGACCGCCGACCGCAGTTTTCGTTGTCTTGAGAAAGGCCTGCCCCATATGAGCGACGTCAAAGAGCCCCGCCTTTGAGCGCGTATGCAAATGCTCTTTCATGACGCCGTCCGGATATTGAACAGGCATATCGTAGCCGGCGAACGGCACCATCTTGGCGCCGAGCGATAAGTGCAAATCATGCAATGCGGTTTTCTTCAGATCGGTCATCAGGCGGTCCCATTCGAGTTTCGCCGCGCGAGCGGCGACCCCGGCTGTCATGGGACCTGAGAGATTTCACGAAGCGCTGATAGGAAGACGCTCGCTTACTCCTTCGGTGAATGCTCACCTCGCTGCACGAGGCGCATTTTTTCCAGCCTTATCAATCGCGCGCGGTCCTTTTGCCTGAGAGTTTCCGGGGCGGTTGCTCCTTCGGCGCTGACCGTCAGGCCAGTCTCTCCCGCATACGCGACGCTCAAAACGAAAAACGCCTGAGCGTTCCGACATTAGAATGCGATTACGACGAGTCAATGATTCGCACACGATCCCCGATCGAATGAGCCCAATTCGTGCTTTGTACGCAATACCCTAAGCGAACCGCCTAAGCGGCGCACTTCAGGCAAGCGCCTTTCACCTCAAGGCGTGCGGTATGCATTCCGAACCCGGTTCGGCGGATCGCTGGCATGAGCCCCGATTCGACGCCGTCCAGGTCCACCTCTTCGACGCTCGCGCACTTCACGCACACAAGAAAAGCCTGGATGGGATGCGGGCCGTCGTGATTACAAGGAACGAACGAGTTCATCCCTTCCAGCTTATGGATAAAGCCCTTTTCTTCCAGGCCGTCGAGCGCTCTATAGACCGTCATGGGCGCTCGCACGCCCTTTTCCTTCAGGATGTCCAGGATCTCATAGGCCTTTAAAGGGTCCTTGCCCGCCGATAGGGCCTCCCAGACGAGTTTTTCATTTTTGGTGAGACCGGCAGGATTATGATCGCCGTTCTTTTTTTCATCATCAGCCATGCGCCGCTCCCTCAAGCTCGCTGATGTTATATCAACGTTATATCATCGCCGGAACCACGGACAGGAAGCTTTTCGGACCTGTTGCGAAAAAACAACCATGACGCGAAGGATTACTGCCAACCGGCCCGGTCAAAGATTTCGATCGCTTTGGCCTGGTTTTCTCCAAATGCGGTGACTGAAACATCGTCGGCCCTGAACGAACCCAATGCCGTCACGGGACCTTGCGGCGATACACCCTCAACCACAGGATACTCATTATTGCCTTGGGCGAAACGCGCTTGCACGTCATCCTGCAAAAGGAACGCAACAAGCTTTTTGGCGTTTTCAACATTTGCCGCGTTCGCGACGACGCCAGCGCCCGAAATATTCACGTGAGCGCCTGTCGTTTCCTGGCTCGGGAATAGGACGCCGATTTTCGCGCCGATCGCATCTTTGTCAGCATCACCAGAGTCGAAAAAACGCGCAACATAGTAGCTGTTGACGATCCCGAGCTGACATATTCCTGCGGCGACAGCTTCAATCTGCGCAGTGTCGTTACCCTGCGGTTTGCGCGCAAAATTCGAAACGACACCTGCCGCCCATTCCTCGGCTGCAGCCTCACCATGATTTGCAATAATCGACGCCAGCAATGACTGATTATAAATATTGGACGAAGGCCGAACGCAGATCATGCCCTTAAACTCAGGCTTCGCCAGATCCAGGTACGTCGAGAGCCCGTCAGGCAACCCTAGTTCCTCGTTGTAAATCACGATCCGCGCGCGACTTGACACGCCAATCCAATTGTCGTCGGGATGTCTGAACTGCGACGGGACGCGCGCCGCAATCTCCGCATCATTCAAGGGTTGGAAGATCCCACGCTGGTCGGCGCGCCATAAAATTCCGGCGTCGGCCGTGACAAAGAGGTCCGCAGGGCTCTCTGCCCCCTCTTGCGCGATTCGTTCAATAAGCGCGTCCCCGCGGCCTTCAATCAAGTTTACCTCAACGCCAGTTTGTTCGGTGAACTCATCAAAGAGGACCAGATCATTGTCGTAATGACGCCCCGAATAGACATTTACTTCTCCGGCCGCCGCCGAAACCGCCGCCTCATCTTCACCGCCCAATTGGGATTTTTCTCCGCAAGACGCCAAAAAAAGCGCTGTCCCAGCAAGGGCAATAGGTAGAATTGATCGAGAAAACACTTTCGCCGCCTCCGATAATTTAGTTGCGAGTCGTTCGCAGTTGGATGTTGCTACGCGCAGCGGCGGCTAACGTCAACTGGCCGCAAACACTTGGACATGAGCGCGATCAAAATCGACAGTGACGTTTTCTCCTGGTTCAATTGGCTCAACGGCGTCGGCAAATAAGATGTCGCCGTCTGAAGCCCCGCGGAGCCTTACCCGCCAATTCGGGCCGACAAATCGCAGGTCGGTCACGCGAGCCGGTCCCGTTGGTGACTTTCGAGCTGCAACACCGCCATCCCTGATGACGACGATCGCAGACTCCCCCGCCAACACATCGGCTTTGAGATCACCAAAAGCCGTATACAGACGACCGTCGCGCGCTTCAGCGCGAATGGTTTGGGCTCCGGGAAAAATCGCCGCGCCTTGAGGCGTTTGCGGGCGCTGGAAAAGCTCCTCAGGTGACGTCGCCTCGATGATACGCCCTTCATGCATCACCGCAATCCTGTCGCCAATCGCCAAGGCTTCATCGGGGTCGTGCGTTACGAGGATCGCCGCCGTTTCATGACTTTTCAAAATCGCGCGTACGTCATCGCGAAGCCGACGGCGGCGCACGGCGTCAATGCTCGCAAACGGCTCGTCCAGAAGCATGGCGCGCGGCCGACGGGCGAATGCGCGCGCTAAGGCGACCCGTTGTTGTTGCCCACCAGATAATTCGTGGGGGTATCGTGCGGCGAAGCCCGTGAGATCTACAGCGCTAAGTTCAGCCGTTACGCGATCACGGCGCTCGCGGCGCGCCAACTGATTGACGCCGAACGCGACATTTTCTTCGACCGTTAAATGCGGAAACAACACATAATCCTGGAACACAAAACCAATAGCGCGGTTTTCGGGGGAAACATGGGTTTCGGGACCCGAAACCCGGACGCCGTCAAGATCAATCACCCCCGATTGTAACCGTTCGAGTCCGGCGGCGAGACGCAACAGAGTTGTTTTGCCGCAACCGGAAGGCCCAAACAGGCAGACGATTTCGCCTGGGTCGGCCCGCAGTGAGGCGCCATCCACCGCAAGGGTATCGCCGAAGCGGTGTTGAATTTTTTCTAACGCTAGGCTCATGGGCGAAACTCTCTAGGATCATCTAATTAAGAATGATAGTCCTTTGCAATGCCGCCGATTGCTCCCTCCACATCCCTTACGGGCCTTGTCCGCCGCCGGGTTCCGGCCGGGCGGATCGCTATTTTCGGGCTCGCTCTGTTCACTGCAGCCCCAATTGTTGCGGTGCTCGCCAGCCTTTTCACTCGGACTGGCGGCTTGTATTTGGCGTCAGCCAATGGCCTCTCATACTTATCGGGCACGCTAACGCTTTGCTTATTAGTCGGCGGCGCCGCGATCCTGATTGGGGCGGCAAGCGCCGCACTAGTGACCTTAACGGAATTTCCCGGCCGACGCTTTCTTTCGATTGCGCTCGTGCTTCCGTTTGCGATCCCAAGCTATATTGTGGCTTATACGTATGCTGATTTATTATCCCCCTTCGGCGCATTGAGGGGATTGTCGCTCCCTGAAATACGAAACCTGCCCGGCGTCGCATTCATTTTAACGCTCGGCGTCTACCCTTATGTCTATCTTGCGATGCGCGCAGATCTTTCCGCACGGTCCGACGCTTACCTTCAAGCCGCAAGAAGTCTCGGGGCCGCTCCTGGCGCCGCATTGAGACGTGTCATCATTCCTCTCAGTCGGCCGGCGCTCGCGGGCGGCCTGGCCCTCGCATTGATGGAAACAGCAGCCGACTACGGCGTCGCTGACTATTTTGGCGTAAAGACACTCTCAACGGGCATTTTCCGTACATGGTATGGCTTAGGCGATTTGCCCTCCGCATCCCAACTCGCGGCCGGGCTCTTCCTTATCGCCATGCTCCTGGTGCTCCTGGAACAGATCAATCGCCGCGGGCGCAGCAGCGAAAGCGCTAGAGCGCTTCGAGGCGACCAGCGGATAAAACTGTCCCCAGTTCATGCCGCTGCGGCGGCTGTGTTTTGCTTACTCCCGATTCATTTCGGATTTCTTATTCCTGTCATTACCTTACTGGCGGCATTGCCGGATGCGACTTCGGTCGGCGCAACCCGCGGGCTCGGCGCCTCAATCTTGAATACTGGTCTGACTGCTGGGGCCGGCGCTGTTTTGATTTCTTTTCTTGCGATCATCCTGGCGTATGCGGCTAGAAATCAATCAAGAAACCGCGCCACATCGGCGGTCATCCGTATTGCAACGCTAGGATATGCGTTGCCCGGCGCGGTGATTGCTATTGGCATATTGACAATCGTAAATTCAGCGCCGTTCATATCGACCGTCAGCGCGGGAGTTTTCCTCCTGATTTATGCGTATACGGCGCGTTTTTTGACCATTGGCTACAACAGCGCGTCGAGCGGGCTTTCGCGGGTTTCGCCGGATATGGAAGCTGTGAGCCGCAGCCTTGGCGCAAGCCCTCAGCGCACGGTGACGGCTGTCCATTTCCCGCTATGCCGTAGCGCGATCGTCGCTGGGGCGCTGATCATCTTCATTGATATCGCAAAGGAATTGCCTGCCACGCTGCTACTGCGGCCGTTCGACTATGAAACCGTCGCGACGCGTGTTTATCGACTGGCTTCGGACGAACGCCTCACGGATGCGTCGCCGGCGGCGCTGGCGCTCATCTTAATCGGTTCCATCGCCGTCTTTTTGCTCGAAGGAGCATCCCGCAAAAAACGTTATGCACCCAAGGAAGCGATAACGCAGTCGCAAATATAAGTCATCTGGTCCGGTGTCAGATAGGGATGCATGGGCAATGACAAAATATCAGTGCAAAGGGCTTCGGTCACCGGCAAACCACTATCAGGCGCATAATCTGAGAACGCCGGCATCTTGTGGAGCGGCGTTGCGTAGTAGACCGCCGTCGGCACGCCGCGCGCTTTGAGCCTCGCAGCGACGCCATCGCGTCCATCGATCCGTATCGAATAATAATTGCACCCCGATTGCGCGTCTCGCACATGTTCTTGCGGCCGCGCAACGGACGCTAATCGATCATCGAAGTATGCAGCGATACGCCGACGGGCGTCCAACTCTTCATCGGCAATGGCGAGCTTCTCAAGCAGGACGGCCGCTTGCATACTGTCCATGCGCCCGTTAAACCCGACACGGATAGAATTTTTTCGCATGTCGTCGGTGCCGTGCCACCGGATCGACCGCCATGTCTCCAGCAGCGAGGCGTCTTGCGTCAAAACCGCGCCCGCATCGCCATATGCGCCCAGCGCTTTTCCGGGAAAAAAGCTCATTGCGGTTACTGGCGCAAGATTTCCTACGGAGCGATCGCCGATGGCGCCGCCGAAGCTTTGCGCGCCGTCCGCTAACAGGAATAGATCCTCGCGAGCCGCAATCTCCGACAATCTTGGATAATCTGCTGGCGATCCGAATATATCCACTGGGATAATGGCGCGCGGCGCAAGATGTCCGGCTTCTTTCACGTCAGATAGGCGTCGTTCTAAATCATCAGGATCGATATTAAAGGTCTTCGGATCGACATCGACGAAAACCGGCGTCGCACCTGCCAACAACACGGCATTCGCGGTCGCGTTGTAGGTGAACGCCGGTAGGAAAACGGCGTCACCGGCCGTAACACCAAGCGCAAGAAGCGGTAGGATAAGTGCGGCTGTCCCGCTGCCGCAGGCGACAGCGCCTGCAGCTCCGGTCCAATCGGCGAGCGCTTGTTCAAATTCTTCGATTTCCGGTCCGGCGATATAACGTCCATGGTCGAGAATATTGCCGAGACGCTTTTCAATACGACTACGGATTTGTTTCTGCTGCGCTTTGAGATCGATGAAGGCGATTTCACCCAGTTGGCTATTCTCAACAAGCGACAAGTTCGCAACGCCGTTCACGCCACCGCCTCTTCCATTATCGCTGCGCTGGCGCGCCAGGCTTCTTCGATTGCGCAAGCCCACTCCAGTGCGCGAAGACCATCCTCGCCGGAAATCGCCGTTGGTTCATTATTCCGAACGGAGGCTACAAAACTCTCGACACTTGTCATCAGGGGATCGGCGATCTTTCTATTCTTAACGGCGAAGTCGTAACGCATGCTTTGATCGCCGCACTTGACCGCCATTGACCTATCCTGAATGGACGCGCGACGGCTCGCAAAAAATTCAAACCGACGGCCGTTTACAAAGTTCAGGACGGCGCTGACTTCATTTTCATCGCCCGCCGCATGGATCGAAAGGGGCTCCCCAAAGTCGAATTGCCGCGCCAGATCCAAGTCATGGATCATCAAGTCAAAGACAACGCTTACATCCTCGCAACGCCCTGTTCCAACGCCGCAACGACGCCAGGCGACGTCATCCACATTTTCTGCGTCTTTGAAAAGCTTCGCCGCGTTGGCGACAAAACGCTCCTGATGCCCCACTTGCAAGCACACGTCCGCTTGCGTCGCCTGCTCGATAAGCGCCGTCGCATGCGTCGCCTCAAGCGCGATCGGCTTTTCAACCAGACAGTGCTTTCCGCCAGAGATGGCGGCGCGGGCCATATCGAAATGGGTCGTCGCAGGTGACGTGATTGATACG
This sequence comes from Pseudomonadota bacterium, assembly GCA_038534195.1. GTDB lineage: Bacteria > Pseudomonadota > Alphaproteobacteria > Caulobacterales > Parvularculaceae > JAJFFW01. Next base: position 67,814 of record JBCAXE010000001.1, on the reverse strand, counting down.
AGATCAACGCTTTTAAGGAACAAAGAATAGTCTGTATAGAAAGTCGCCCCGAAGCGATCCGCCAAAGCCTTTGCTCGGCCAATATCCGTGTCGAAGATTGAGGTCAGCGCAACACCGCCAAGGGCGTCATATTTTTGCGCATGATATCCGCCAAACACGCCAGCGCCGACGATCCCTGCCCGGAGGGTTGTGGCTTCTACATTTTTCGCCGCCGCCGCAGACACTTATCGCCTCTCTCACACGTTTTGCGTTATGACGAGAGTAACCAGTGTAGGAGCTTGGCGCATCCCGCGAGAGCATCAAACAATATTTCCCGGTGTTTCATCCGGGACGGCCGAGCCCTTTAATTCCGGGCTTCACGATCAAATTTTAACTTATCAGCAAGAATAAAGGCGAGCTCTAGCGCCTGACTTGCGTTCAGCCTCGGATCGCAATGGGTATGGTAACGCGACGACAAGTCGGCTTCGGAAATGTCTTGCGCGCCGCCGAGGCACTCAGTGACATTCTGGCCTGTCATTTCAAAATGAACACCGCCAGGGTGCGCGCCTTCCGAACGACACACATCGAAGAACGAGCGAACTTCGGCCAGGACGGACTCAAACCGCCGGGTTTTGTATCCGTTTTCTGCTTTGATGGTGTTTCCGTGCATGGGATCACAGGACCAGACGACGTTGCGGCCAGCTTCGGTCACGGCTTGAACGAGCGGCGGCAAACCCGCTTCCACATTTTCCGCGCCGAACCGAGCGATCAGGACGATGCGCCCCGCTTCATTGTCCGGATCAAGCTTGTCCAGAAGCGTCAGGAGGTCTTCCGCGTTAAGTGTCGGGCCGCACTTAACGCCGATTGGATTCTGAATCCCGCTGCAAAACTCCACATGGGCGCCGTCCGGCTGACGCGTTCGATCCCCAATCCAGACCATATGCGCGGACGTGTCGTACCAATTGCCAGTGGTGGAATCGACGCGGGTCATCGCCTCTTCGTAACCGAGCAACAGCGCTTCGTGGCTTGTGTAAAAACTCACTTCGCGCAGCGCGCGCACTTCGCGGCCTGTGACGCCGCAGGCTTCCATGAATGTAATCGCTTCAGAAATCCTGTCCGCCAGGGACCGGTAGCGATCGACCTGCGGATTGTTGGAGACAAATTCGAGGTTCCATCGATGGACATTATGCAAATCCGCATAACCGCCAGTGGCGAAAGCCCGGATTAGGTTGAGCGTCGACGCCGCCTGTCCGTACGCTCTCAAAAGCCGGGTCGGGTCCGGTTGGCGCGCGGCGTGCTCGAACTCCATCCCGTTAATATTATCGCCCCGATAGCTGGGAAGCGTCGTTCCGTTCGAGGTTTCTGTGGGCGACGATCTCGGCTTGGCGAACTGCCCCGCGATCCGGCCAACTTTCACGACCGGCATGGCCGCGCCAAACGTCAGCGCCACCGACATTTGGAGCAAGACGCGGAACGTGTCGCGGATATTATCCGGATGAAATTCCTTGAAGCTTTCGGCGCAGTCACCCCCCTGAAGCAAAAAAGCTTCCCCGCGCGCCACATCCGCCAGGGCCGCCCGTAAGGTTCGCACCTCACCCGCAAAAACCAGCGGCGGATACCCCGCCAACTCCCGTTCGACCGTCGAAAGATGGTCTTCGTCCGGGTAATCTTCAGGGATATGGCGGGCAGGTTTTGCGCGCCACGCGTCTGGACTCCAACTCATCGATTCATCTCCAAAACAAGCCCACTCCCTTACCGGACGGGCGGTTGGCCTGCAACATATCCTGCTGATAACGATTAGAAATTCGCAAGATTTGACCACAGCGTCTAAATGCAAGCGATTGTGACTTCGCTTTCCTTTGGCCACCTGTTACCAGATCGAAAATTCTCAGGAAGGGGAAATTTATGAGACCATTTATCACTGCGTTCGCCGGCGCTCTGCTCGTCGCATCCTCGGCCGCCGCACAGCGAGATTTCTCAGACGTTGAGATCAAGCCCACCGAGGTGACCGAGGGGCTTTATATGTTGCAAGGCGCGGGCGGCAACATTGGACTGTCTGCCGGCGACGACGGCGCATTCATTGTTGATGATCAGTTTGCGCCTCTCTCTGAAAAGATTATGGCGGCGATTAAGACGATCACAGACAAAGACGTCGCCTTTGTCATCAACACCCATTTCCACGGCGATCACACTGGCGGCAATGAGGCGTTCGGCGAAGGCGGCGCTCATATCGTCGCCCATGATAACGTTCGCAAACGCCTCAAAGAAGGGCTCACGCGCGCTGGCGGAAACGTAACGCCACCCGCTCCTGAAGCAGCATTGCCGGTGATCACTTTTTCCAAGTCGATTTCCTTTTACTGGAACGACCGGGACATCTACATCGCCCATCCGCAAAACGCCCATACGGACGGCGACGCGATTATTTTCTTCAAGGACAAGAATGTCGTCCACATGGGCGATGTCTTTTTCAATGGCGGTTTTCCATTCATTGACCTGGAAGCGGGCGGCGATCTTGGCGGATATATCGAGACCCATGAGTGGGTTTTGAAAAAGACCGATGAGGAAACAAAGATCATTCCCGGCCATGGCCCGCTGGCGACACGTGATGATTTACAGAAAACCGTCACGATGCTGAAAGACGTTCGCTCATTGGTCCAAGCGCAAATTGACAAAGGTCTTGACGAGGACGCCGTTGTCGCCGCCGATCCTTTGAAAAAATATGCTGATGATTGGGGCCAAGGGTTCATCAACAGCGAACGCATGACGCGCACGGCATATCGATCGCTGACCGCGTCCGAATAAATTCGATCAATTGGCAACAAAAAACGCCCGCCCAAACTGGCGGGCGTTTTAGTTTGTCTGGACAAAGGGTCGAACGCCCAGACTTTCGGGTGCTAGTTTTTCACGGCAATATCGACCACTTCGCCGCGCTTGATGCTGCAAATTGCTTCAATACGGTCGCCGTCGCCCGACAGAGGCGTCAGCAAAAGGGTGACCTTCTTCAAACCGCCGCCGCGGCTTCCCTTGAATTTCGGCGCGTAATCAGCGCTAGGGGCGATGCCCTGACTGTCTAATGCTGCGACGCACAAAGCGACGTTTTCCTGCGTCGTGCTTGCTGAAGCGGCGCTGGCGAACATTCCAAGCGCAGCGATCATTCCGGTGGAAAGAATTTTTTTCATCGAATGGCCTCCTTTGGCCTTAGCGGGTCTAAAAGTACACCACTGCGTATACTATATAAAATTAAAGTGTCAAGAATATTTTTATGAGCCTCGCACTATGGTACAAGACGAAAAACAACAAGAAATGATGTCGCGACGGCGGCGCGCCCGGAGGAATTCTTAGGAATGTCAAGGACTTACAATCAGGATTGTATCCTCGCCTATGCGCTAGACCTTCTCGGCGAACGTTGGACGCTCTTGATTCTCAGAGAGCTGTTTCTCGGTCCGCTGCGGTTTGGCGACATTCATGCAGCCCTCCCCGGCCTTGGAACAAACCTCTTAAGCAAGCGGCTCAAAGAGCTCGACGAGGCGTCCTTGATCACTGCGCCGACGGGCGACGGCCGCACTGAGTACCGATTAACCGCGACCGGCGAAAAGCTGCGGCCCACAGTGCGGGCGCTCATGTTCTGGTCTATCGAGTATTTTATGAACCGAGAAGAACCATCGCCGCCGCGTGATTGTATCTACTCGGACAATCTCCAGCCTGACTCGGTCGCGCTCGCCATAGAGATTTTTAGCAATCTCTCGCCTGATGAACATTCAAACTATGTGGCGCATCTGTTCATCGATGAACACGCCTACAGCTACTTCTTTATGAACAATGAGCTCACCGCTCGGCGCGGCACGGACGCGCCGGCCGTCGCAACGATCAAAACCGATGTAACGACCTTGATGCGCGGCATGCGTCACGAATTGAACCTGAACGAGGTCAAAGAGCGTTGCGCGCTCTCCGGTGATGAGAGCGTTCTTGATCATTTGCTGGGCGCGATTAGCCCCGGTGGGAAAATGGAAATGGAAGTCGCCGCCCTGATCGCCGCCGATGCGGCGAAGCGCTAGACCGTTAGGGCAGGTCTGGCAGCGTGCTTGCGCGGTCCTGATCCAGATATCGCGCGTCGGCCGGCGAGACCGATCCAGGCTTTAAATCAATCAAGAGCGGATTGCCTGTCGGTATTTCCACATTGACGATATCGTCCTTGGAAACGTCGAACATAAGTTTCACCAACGCCCGTAAAGAATTACCGTGGGCTGCGATGATGAGCGACTCATTTGCAATCAGACGCGGGACGATTTCCGCTTCCCAATAGGGCTGCACCCGATCGAGCGTCGTCTTTAATGACTCTGTCATAGGAATGTCAGAGGAATTGAGAGCGCCGTAGCGCAGGTCGTTCGCCGCATTGTACGGGCTGTCCTCCAACATATCTGGCGGCGGAATATCATAACTGCGCCGCCAGATTTTCACCTGATCAGCCCCATGTCGTTCGGCGGTTTCTTTTTTATCCAGACCGGTGAGACCGCCATAATGGCGCTCGTTCAATCGCCAATCCTTGATTACCGGTAACCACAGGCGATCCATTTCTTCCATCGCAAGAAAAAGAGTTTTGATCGCGCGTTGCAGGACGGACGTGTAAGCGCCTGAGAATTCAACGCCCGTCTCCTTCAATAATGCTCCGGCTCTCTTCGCCTGCGCCTCACCTGCTTTGGTGAGTTTAACATCAACCCAGCCGGTAAACCGGTTCGCTAGATTCCATTCGCTCTGCCCATGCCGCACCAACGCTAACCGCGCCATACCTATCTCCTGTGGTCGAAAGGCTCTCATAAATCTTGCTGACGCCTTTGGCTAGGCGTGTCATAGAAAGCAGGCTCCAAGGCGGGATCACCATCATGACCACTTCAACAAAGATCGCACTCGCACTGCACGGCGGCGCCGGCGCGCGCGCGGGCCGAGACTATTCGAAAGCCAATGAGCATCTTGCGGGCCTGACGGCGGAAGGCGAAAAAATGCTCTTGGACGGAAGGCCTGCGGTCGACGTTGTTGAGGCGATGGTCGTCGCGATGGAAGAAAGCGGCCATTACATCGCCGGCAAGGGCGCGCCGCCAAATCAGGCGGGATACGCCGAACTCGACGCTTCGATAATGGTGGGCGGCGCTCCTTCCGAGCTGCCGTCGCTAAAGCGACGCGCAGGCGCCGTCGCCGCCGTCGCGCATTTGAAAAGCCCCATTAAAGCGGCGCGCGCGGTCATGGATAAGACGCCGCACGTCATGTTGACGGGAAAGGGCGCTGAGAATTTCTGCCGTAAAAACGGCCTCAACTTTGTTGACGATCCGGCGGGTTATTATGTGACGCCCATTGGGGTTCTGCCCGAGGAGATGACTGAAGCCGAACTCGGTCCCGGCACGGTCGGCGCTGTCGCTCTCGACAATACCGGCCACCTCGCCGCCGCCACATCGACCGGCGGGGTCTTCGGTAAGCTTGAAGGCCGCGTCGGAGACACGCCCTTGATCGGCGCAGGGACGTGGGCGGACGAATTCGTCGCAACCTCCTGCACGGGGCTCGGCGAATATTTCATCCTGGCTGGCGGCGCCCAGGACGTAGCGAGCCGCGTGCGTTACCAAGGCGCCGGTCTACAACAGGCCGCGAACGAATTGATCAAGGACGTTGGTCGCCTTGGCGGCGACGGCGGCGTGATCGCCGTATCGCGCGATGGGGAGATTGCTTTCGCCTGGAATTCCGACGGCATGAAGCGCGCAGGCGTTTCGAACGACCGGCCGCTTTTTGCGGCCACATTCTAAGACCGGCTGGCGCCCACCACGGCCTCACTGGAAGCATGATTAATCGCCAGTGTTCAGCTCGTAGTCACAATCCGGTCTGAATGAATCGGCGCAGAATAATCCCTATCGTTCTTTATCCGCCTGCAATCGAGCGACTTGAAGCTCCAATCGTTTTACTTCCCGCAACGTCCGATTTGTCTCCATGCGCATCCAGCTCCAAAGCTTGATCATCATCTGTGTACCAAACGCCGCCGTCGCAATTGCGCCCCAGTGCAATATCCCCTCAATACTATCGACAGTTGCGAATTTCCACGCTGCGTAAAAGCCCAGAATAGTCGCTAATGTCCCTATGATGATCGTAAACAGCGATAACCATGCAAGTTTTCCTTTGAACAAGCTGCCAAGCTGCCCAAACAATCCAAGTTCGCCAAATTCGGCATGAAGCGCGCGATCCTCCGCAGCCAGAGCTTCTGCAATCTCGTGATCAAGTTTCGACATGGGATATCCTTTCTTCCAGGCTTAAACGTAATTTCCGGCGCGCCATCGACAAGCGTGTTTTTATCGTTCCAACAGGCGCAGAGAGCGCAATCGCAATTTCCGAAATTGAAAATTCTTCCAGGTAAAAGAGCGCTACCGCCGCACGTTGGTCTTGCGGCAATGCTTCGATGGCGCGAACGAGCGGCGAGCGATCAGCTTGCGCTTCGATCGCCGCAGACGAAAGCGATTGCGCCGCTGGTTCTGCAGCGTATCTGACCGTAAAGGTGCGCTCGCGCTGGCGACCCTTAATCTGATCGGCGACACGTCTCGTCACGATCCGGTACGCCCAGGCGGGGAACGCCGCCGCATCCTGTAACCGCGGCAAACTTCTCACGATATCGGCCCAACTCTCCTGAACGGCGTCGCGCGCCGTCTCGCGATCACCTGATAAACGGTAGGCGTGCGCCACAAGCTTCGGCTGCCAGCGGCGCGCCAGCCGATCAAACGCATCCTCCCCCCCAGCCCGCGCGCTGGCGGCCAGATATTCGTCGAGAATGCGCGCTGCATCGCGACGCATGGTTGCTTCCCTCCCGCTTAACAGGGTCTTTAGACAATAAGTCGGTGGAAAGCCGAAATCGGTTCATTCTGGAACCGAAAAATCGATAGATTTGTAAAAAAAGCGAGCTATTTGGCCGTTTTGACGAAATGCGTCACTTTGCTCAGGAAGGCGAGCGACTCATCCTGGCGTGAGAATCCGCACCGCCCAAAGAGCTCCTCCAAATCAGTCTTACAGTAACTGTCATAGTAAGGCTCATGGAGGCCGCGAGGGAAATTCTCCAAGAGGATATCGAAGCCTGGCTCATCGCCATACTGAATAGTGTCCACAAGGATCATTGACCCGCCAGGCTTTACGATACGCGCAACCTCGCTCACGACGGCCTCCCTAACCCTTGGCGGCAATTCATGATAGAGATAAACAGCGGTCACAATATCTACGCTCTGCGGCGGCAACCCGCTGTCTTCGGCCGCGCGCCGCTTGAACACAATATCGTCAAAGCGCCCCAGCCGCGCTTGAGCCTTCCCAAGATAAGCGGGTGACAAATCGAGCGCCGTGCAGTGAAGGCGCGGCCAATTCTCTTTCACGCCAAGCAAAAACCCTCCATCGCCGCAACCCAAATCGACCAACCGGGTTTCTGACGGATCGCGATCGGCGATCGCATCCCTGACAAACGGCAATGCCTGGCGACGCATCGCATGACCGGCGCCAGTGAATATCGTTTCTACCTGCATGTCATAGCGGTCGGCAGATTGCTCAGAGAGCCAACCATCGGTTTGATAATGAAAATTTTGGAGGAAATAGCGCGGGAATTTTTCGCGCGTGTCTGCACGTAAGACTTCTGAATGTCCACGTTCTTTTTGACGGCGGGCGACAGCCCGCGCGTCACGGAGATAATCCCGGCTTGCACTGGCGAGGCGAGCAGGCGACTTCAGCCCTCTGACTTCTTGCGGCATTTTATAGACACCCGCCGCGATATTGCGCCAATCACGCTCGAACAAAGCGCGAAATTGTTTTTGCAGACGCTTCCGATCGAGGGGCGCCGATTGATCCGCCTGGGGCGCGTGCCCCGGCTGCGACATCGGCCCCATCAGATGGCGACCCATTGCGTAGTGCCCAACGTACCAGGCGACGCGACTTGCTTGCGAAGCGGTGTAGGCCGCTCTGTTGACCTGAGCTGACAATGTTTCAGCAAGAGACATGGATCTTATTCCCGGTCAAAAACTCCAACGAGTTCGATATGAGGAGAGTAAACAAATTGATCCACGGGCGTCACCTGCGTCAAACGGTAGCCTCCATCGCAGATAATCTTGGCGTCGCGCGCAAATGATTTGGGATTGCAGGAGACGGAAATGATTCTACAGACTTTCGATTTTGCAATTTCGCGCGCCTGATGAATGGCGCCGGCGCGCGGCGGGTCGAGAACAATAGCGTCAAAAACATTGAGCTCGGTAGCCATAAGCGGGCGTTCGAACAGATTTCTTACCTGAGCGTTAACAGGTCGCAAGCCATCCGATTGGTTAGAAGCGGCCGCTTGTTTGAGGGCGCTTATCGATGGAACGTCAGTATCAAATGACGCAACGCTCGCCGTTCTCGCAAGCGGCAATGAAAATGTACCGCATCCGGAAAAAAGGTCTGCGACTTTTTTTGCTTTACCAACAGCAGCGACGACAAGGTCGATTAATGCAGCCTGGCCCTCAGCGCTCGCCTGAAGGAAACCGCCGGCCGGCGGCGTGACCTTGATTCCACTCACACCGACAATAGGCGGCGACAGTGTCAAAAATACGTCGCCATTTATCGAGGCGCGCGCGACATCCGCGGAGCGCACTGCAGACGACAAACGAGCGATTTCTTGCGGCGACGGCTCCGCCAGGTCGCGTTGGCTGGCGAAATCAAGATCAAGGCCATTATCGCAAAGCGTCACTGCCATGGAAAAAGACAGCCACTCTCTCGGCGTTTTTTCGGCGACGCCGCGCAACGCCGGTAATGCAGCGTTTAAAGTCGGATGAAGGATTAGACAGGCGCCGACATTCACTAATTTTCGTGAGCGGCGTTGATAAAAGCCAAGGCCCATCTCTCTGTCGCGCCGTTCCACATAGAATTGCGCGCGCCGGCGCGTCGCCGGCGGCATCCAGACCGTCTCCGCGAGCGACTCACGGACGACCTTGGCGCTTACAAGCGCATTCTCGATTTGGGTGCGCTTCCAATTCCGATAAAAATCTTGGGTCACGTGCTGCAGCGCGCAGCCCCCGCACTTCGCGTACAACGGACAGTCTGGCGATCGGCGATGCACCGACGGGTTCAAGACCTTTCGAACGAATCCAAATTTCCCGCCCGCCTCTACGCGGACGGTATCGCCCGGCGCCGTGTAAGGAATATATAGCGCTTCGCCATCGACAGTCGCAACGCCATCACCCTTTGCGCCGATCTCGTCAATGGTTACATCAAGCATGCGAACAGGCGCAGGAGCCTTTGCATTATTTTGACGCCGCAAGAAGAAACTCCCTGTTGCCGTCGCCCCCGGTGATCGGGCTCGCTATATAGCCTCCAAACCGCCATCCCGCCTGACCATCAATCCAGTCGCCGATATCCTCCGCGACGCCTTCAGCGTTATCACGTCCCGCTTTGACAATCCCGCCTTTGCCGATCTGTTCCGGACCCACCTCAAATTGCGGCTTTACGAGCGCAATGAGCTGCGCGGAATTTCCCGTAAGCAATAATGCAGGGGGCAGCGCTTTTTTCAGGCTGATAAAACTGACGTCACAGACGATCAGGTCAATCGCATCGGGAACTAACGTCGCGGTTAAATCTTTAGCGTGGGTTTTTTCCATATTGACGACGCGGTTGTCCTTCAGCGACGGGTGAAACTGGGCCCGCCCCACATCGACAGCGTAAACCTTCGCCGCGCCGCGCCGTAAAAGAACATCTGTGAAGCCGCCTGTGGACGCCCCAAGATCGAGACATGTGATTCCGTGCGGATTGACGCCAAAAGCGTCCAGTGCGGCCGCCAATTTAACGCCGCCACGCGAAACGTACGGGTGAACGTCGCCTGCGGCCGTGACCACATCCGAGCCTGACACTTTGTGCGCGGGCTTGAGAATAACCGCGTTGTTAACGCGTACGAAACCCGCCTTGATTGCATTCTGGGCACGCGCGCGACTAGTGTAATGGCCGCGCGCAACCAGGAATTCATCCAGGCGCGCGCTCAACCGACTCAGGCTCTGAGATTGACGATCTCAGCAGAGCGTCCCAGCGCTTTCAACGCCGTCTCAACGATTTGTGGCGCATTCAACCGCGCGCGGTCGTACATCTTGGCTGGGCTGTCCTGATCCTGGAAGACATCCGGCAACGTCATGGTGCGGATCTTTAGGCCAGTGTCCAGCAATCCCACATCTGACAGATGATGCAAGACAAAGGCGCCGAACCCGCCAACCGACCCTTCTTCAACAGTGATCACTACCTCATGATGTCGCGCCAATTGTTCGATCATGGCGTGATCGATCGGCTTCGCGAAACGGGCGTCAGCAACGGTCGTTTTAAGGCCATGCGCCTCAAGCGTGTCAGCGGCTTTGAGCGCCTCAGCAAGGCGACCGCCGAGCGACACGATCGCGACCTGCTCGCCCTCTCGTACAATACGGCCTTTGCCGATCTCCAGGATTTTTCCTGTCTCCGGCAGATCAACGCCCACGCCTTCGCCACGTGGATAACGGAAGGCGATCGGCCCTTCGTCATACGCCACCGCCGTCGAGGTCATATGCACGAGTTCAGCTTCATCGCCCGCGGCCATGATCACCATGTTCGGCAAACAACCGAGGTAGGCGATATCAAAAGCGCCTGCATGCGTCTGGCCGTCCGCGCCAACAAGGCCTGCACGGTCCATCGGCATACGGACGGGCAAGTTTTGTATCGCCACATCGTGAACGACAGAATCATAAGCGCGCTGCATAAATGTGGAATAGATCGCTGCAAAGGGCTTCATCCCATCGGCTGCGAGGCCTGCGGCAAAGGTGACGGCGTGCTGCTCCGCGATCCCGACATCGTAGCACCGGTCCGGGTAGACGTCGGCGAACATGTCGAGGCTAGTGCCAGACGGCATCGCCGCGGTGACGCCGATGATCTTGTCATCGGTTTCCGCTTCTTTGATAAGCGTCTTTGCAAAGACTTTCTGGTAGGCTGGCGCGTTGGGCGTCCCTTTTTTCTGTTTACCCGAGACAACATCGAATTTCGCAACGCCGTGATACTTATCAGCCGCTTCTTCTGCAGGCGGATAACCGGCGCCTTTCCGCGTCACCACATGAACGAGCACTGGCCCGTCATCCATATCGCGCGCATTTTCAAGAACCGGAATCAGGTGATCGAGATTGTGCCCATCGATCGGCCCCACATAATAAAAGCCCAGCTCCTCAAAGAGGGTGCCGCCGGTGAACATGCCGCGCCCATACTCTTCCGCTTTCGCCAATTGCTTATAGATCGCGTGCGGCAGTCTTTTCGAAAGCTGTTTTGAAAACTTCCGGAAGCCTTGATAAACACCTGATGAAGAGGCCCGCGCAAGATAAGCGCTCATGGCGCCGACGGGCGGCGCGATGGACATGTCGTTATCGTTCAGGATGACAACCATCTTTGAGCCGAGATGTCCGGCGTTATTGAGCCCTTCATAGGCCATGCCGGCCGACATCGACCCATCGCCAATTACCGCAATCGATGTCGCGTCTTTTTTCAGATGACGCGACGCTTCCGCAAAGCCGGTGGCGGCTGAGATCGACGTGGCTGCGTGGGCTGCGCCGAAGGGGTCGTATTCGCTTTCGGAACGCTTCGTAAAACCGGAAAGCCCGCCGCCCTGTCTTAGCGTGCGAATACGATCGCGGCGTCCTGTGAGAATTTTATGCGGATAACACTGATGGCCCACATCCCAAACGAGGCGATCATCAGGCGTATTAAACACATAATGGATCGCGGTCGTAAGTTCGACCACGCCCAGTCCGGACCCCAGATGCCCGCCAGTGACGGAAACGGCATCGATCATCTCGGCCCGCAATTCGTCGGCGACCTGACGCAATTGGCTCTTTTCCAATGTCCGCAAATCTGCGGGCGAGTTCACCTTGTCCAGCAAAGGAGTTTTCAATGGGGACGCCGGTGTTGTGGTATCGTCTGACATAAAGCCATCCTTGGAAGACGCGCAAAATAATCCACGCACATTAGTGATTGCCGCGACTTTCTCCACCCCCATAATGCAGAATTAATGGCCTGCGCACGGCGGTTTCACGGCGATGAGGTAAAGAGGTCACGCAATTCGCGCGGCGCGGCCGGGACGCCCTCAGATTTACTCGAGTTCAGCGGCTTGCGTCTTCACCGCCTCACCATCAGCAGCGACAATTTTATCGATTTTTTCCTGCGCTGACTTCAGCGTGGCGTCGCAATGGGCCTTGAGCGCCGCGCCCCGCTCGTAAAGAGCGATGGACTCCTCCAGCGGCGCGTTACCGCTCTCAAGTTTCTGGACGATATTCTCAAGCTCGGCGAGGGCCTTTTCGAAAGGCAGATCTTTTATATCGGTCGGTGACTTAGCCATAAGATGCTTTTGCGGCGGGATCGACACGATTGCAAGGGCCGAAGGGTCACCGCAAATCCCGGGCTATTGACGTTCGGCGACCGGCGGGGCCAGAAGGCGCGATGGAGAATACGGACGTTGTCATCATCGGCGCCGGCGCAGCGGGTCAGATGTGCGCTATTGAAGCCGGACGGCGGGGGCGAGGTGTCGTCGTCCTCGACCATGCGGCCATGATCGGCGAAAAAATCCGCATCTCCGGAGGCGGACGATGCAACTTTACGAACATTCACACATCGCCAAAGAACTTTCTCTCGCAGAATCCCCATTTCTGCGTTTCCGCCCTGAAGCGATTTACGCCGGCCGATTTCATCGCTCGCGTGAACGCCCACGGTATCGCGCATCACGAGAAAACTTTGGGCCAGCTTTTCTGCGACGGACGATCGACGCAGATCATTGATATGTTGCGCAAGGATTGCGAAGAGGCTGGCGCGGTTATTCGCAGCGACACTCAGATTTTTTCCATTACAACAAGGGGTGACGGCTTTCTCATTTCCACCAGCGCCGGCGATATCGCAGCGGCCTCGCTCGTTATCGCCACCGGCGGAAAATCAATCCCCAAAATCGGCGCAACGGACTTCGCCTACCGCGTCGCAGATCAGTTTGGCCTGAATATCATTGAGACCCGGCCGGCGCTTGTCCCTCTGACATTCGGCCCCGATCTCCTTCAGGACACAAAATATTTGAGCGGCGTTAGTACAGAGGCGGAAGTCAGATGTCGGACCGCCGTTTTCCGCGAAGCGCTTCTCTTCACTCACCGCGGCGTCAGCGGTCCGAGCATTCTGCAAGTTTCTTCTTATTGGCGCGAAGGCGATGAAGTCCGAATTAATCTCGCGCCCGGGGCCGACGTGGCGGAACATTTGCGCACGGCGCGCAGCCAAAATGGGAAACACTCAGCCCATTCAGTGCTTGCTGAACGCCTGCCGAATCGGTTGGCCGAGTCGATTGTTGGGCGCTCGGGCGTTAACGGCAAGATCGGCGACTTATCAAACAAGAAAATCAACGCCCTGGCGGCTGACGTCTCGGATTGGCGCCTCAAACCCGTAGGAAGCGAAGGATACCGCACGGCGGAGGTCACGCTTGGCGGCGTCGACACAAATGAGCTCAGTTCAAAGACAATGGAGGCGCGCAAGCGACCCGGGCTCTATTTTGTCGGCGAGGCCGTCGACGTGACCGGCTGGCTCGGCGGGTATAATTTTCAATGGGCGTGGTCAAGCGGCTGGGCGGCTGGACAAGTAGTCTAGCGCGCAATCAGTCCTGCCGGGAAACAACGCCGTAGGGTTTGTGCAGGAGCTCCATGCCGGCTTCGTCGCCCTGATCGACCTGCGCGAGAAGGCGTTCACGGTCCCGGGTTCGAAATTCCTGAATGATATCGTCGATTGTCGCATTATCCTGACCGAGACGGCCGAGCGCCTCGCGGGCGATCAGCAAACTCGATTCCATCGTTTCGCGGACAATAACGTCAGCGCCGAGCGGCTGCATCTCGATTTCATGAATACGGTCATGGGCGACAGCAAGGATAAGCTGGTTGGGACATATCTCCCGGACGCTCTCAATCGCATGATTGACGGCGTGCGTGTCGTCCATACACAGAATAACAGCTGTGGCTTCCTTGGCGCCGGCCGTCTTGAGCGTATCGAGACGCGACGCATCGCCGAAATAGACTTTAAACCCAAATCGGCGCGCGTTCAGGATATGTTGCGGGTCTTTGTCAATCGCCGTGATGCCATAGCCGGAATTCTGGAGCACTTGCGAGATTATTTGACCCATCCGGCCAAAGCCGGCGATCAGGATATTGCCTTCCTCGGCGTGGGGGCCTTCCAGAGCCTCCGGGCTGATCTCGTCATTACTGGCGAGCCGCGAGGCGATTGAAACCGCGGCCGGCGTTAACACCATTGAGATTGTGACAATGGCGGACATCAGGGTCGTCTGATTTGCAGTGAAAAGATCAGCGGACAAACCAAGACTGAAGACGACGAAGGCGAATTCACCGCCTTGCGATAGCACCGCCGCCGTTTTCAACGAGTCGCCGGCCCCTGCGCCAAACAGCCGTGTGAGCGCAAACAGGATAACCGCCTTCACCAGCATTAGCCCGAGCGCGCCGCAAATGACGATGAGCCAGGCGCTTGCGATCGCTGATAGGTCTAGACGCATTCCGATCGAGATGAAAAACAGGCCAAGGAGAATACCCCTGAACGGCTCAATGTCGGTTTCAATCTGGTGGCGGTAAGCGGACTCCGCGAGCATAACGCCAGCGAGAAAAGCGCCGAGCGCCATTGAGAGCCCGGCCCATGAAACGCCGAGCGATGTCGCGGCGACAACGAACAGGGCGGTCGCGGCGAACGCCTCCCGTGATCCCGATCCGGCGACCAGTTTGAACAGCGGATTGAGCAAATACTTGCCGGTCAATATCAGCGCGACAATCACACCGATCATCTTTGCGCCGTCGCGCCAACCAAGCGCGCCTTCTCCCGTCCCTGCGACAAACGGGATGGCAGCGAGCAACGGAATTACAGCGAGGTCCTGGAACAGGAGAATTGGAAAAGCGCGATTGCCGTAACCGGTGTTTAATTCGCGCCTGTCCTTCATCCATTGCAATGCGAACGCCGTCGATGAAAAGGCGAGCGAGGCCCCAGCGATCATCGCCGCCGGTGCAGGCATGACTTTCGCCGCCGCAAAGAGCCCCGCAATGACACAGGCAGTGATCACCATTTGCATCGCGCCAAGGCCGAATATGTCCCGCCGTAACGACCAAAGACGCGACATCGAAAGTTCAAGACCAATGATGAACAGGAAGAGGACAACCCCGAGCTCGGCGACGTGGAAAATCCCCTCCTCCATCGGAAGGAGGTTCAGCGCGGACGGGCCGATGACAACGCCCGCCATGAGATAACCGAGGATCGACCCAAGTTTAAGGCGATTAAAGACCGGCACCGCAACAGCGGCGGCGCCGAGATAGACAGCGGCCTGGGTGAGAAATGCGCTTTCGGATGTCGCCATACTCCCCCTTATGCCGCGCCTAATCCGCGATGGCTATCCCGGTGAATTCTTCAAGTCCAAGCGCGAGGTTCAAATTCTGGATCGCCTGAACGGCGGCGCCTTTCAACAAATTGTCTTCAGCCGCGACGACCACAGCGTGATTGCTGTCGGCGCCCGCTTCAAAGCCGCCGATGACAACGCCATTCTGTTCAGCGCCGTCTCTGAGTTCTGGAGCCGCGGTTTGCAATCGGATAAGCGGCTCGTCGCCATAGGCTGTTTCGTAAAGGGCACGGAGCCCGTCTGCCCCGATGGGCTCAATGAGCGGCAAATGCGCCGTCACCGTCAAGCCCCGGAAGGCAGGATGCACATGAGGCGTGAAACGAACAGGATGCGACAAGTGATGGGCGGCTTCGCGTTCATGCTTATGCCCCGTCAAGGCGTATGGCATGAAATTTCCTTCGAGCCGCGCCGTGTCGTTGCGCGGGTTCGGTGTTGTCCCGGCGCCGGAATAACCCGACACCCCAAAAACGGAGGGCGGCCCGCTTAGACGATCAAGAACGGGCGCGATCGCAAGCTGCATCGCGGTCGCGTAACAGCCGGGATTGGCGATGCGTTTTTGGCGGCGGATAGCAGTCCGATTGCGCTCGGGTAAGCCGTAGACCCACTTATCTGAAAATCGATGGTCCGCTGACAGATCAATGATGATGCGATGCGGCGCTTCGCGTTCGAGCGCCTCAACGTACGGCGCGCCGGCGCTGTCAGGCGTCGCTAGAATAACCACATCCGCCCGTCGCGGCGCAGCCTCGGAAGGGTCCAGCGCTTCAAACTCAAGATCGTCATGGAGCTGCAGCGTGACATCCGTCACTTTGCGGCCGGCCAATTCCCGCGACGAAGCGTAGGCGAGCATCAGTTCCGGGTGCTCGCCGATGAGACGGAGGAGCTCCCTGCCCGTATAGCCTCGAGCGCCGATCACGCCCACCAGATAAGGCTCGCTCATCGTCTCATCCCTATTGTCTCATATTATTCAAAACTGTCTGGGAGAGATGCCACTGTCTCGACCGATTTGGCAATACAGGCGAAGTCTTCTTCGCCGCGCCAGAAGACAGTCCAGTCCCCGCGTTTGACCGATCCGTCGGCGACACTGGCATAGAAGGCGTTAAAGCCGTTCTCGGTTCGCGAGCGCCAGAAAAAGCGCGGCGTTTTTTCGCTCATCTGTCGCCACACCGTATGTGCAAGACCTTCGCCGCGCGCGGCTTCGACGACAGCGAATTTATCGAGGTAGAGAAAGTCGTCCACTTCAGTAAGCACGGCGCCGGCGCGATAGGATTCAGAAATGTGCGCAGCGTGAAGCCGTAAGCCGGACCACCATCCCGGCTTCAGCGGCCGGCCGAACGCCTCTTCAACCAGGGCGGAGGCCTTGCCGCCGTCAAAATCCGTAGCGTCGGCGCTCATGCGGATCAGCTCTCCGCGACGGATTAAGGTGCCTGAACCCCCATGGGTAAAGAGCTCCCGGATGAGCCCCGCGGGATCAGTAATCGACACCGACGATTCCAGCGGCGCGTCGTCAAGAAGTCGCTTAATCTCCTGCAGCTTCAGTTTCATGCCCGAATGGACATGGGGCTGGCCCATAAGGTCATCATAGTCTGCAGCCAGATTGATGGAATGGATCGGTTTTCCATCTTCGCCGAGAAGTCCGCCGACACCCGTCAGGAAGACGATCTTCATCGGTTTCAAAGCATGAACCAGAGCGCGCGTTGCAGAATCAGCATTGACATTCACCAGCTGGCCGCCCTTGGCGACGCCGAGGCACGACATAACGGGGATGGCGCCAGATGAAATAATCGAGCGAAGTAAGCCAAGCCGCACGCGGGTCGGTTCGCCGACAAATCCGTATTTGTCCTTGTCAAGATAATCGGCTTCCACGACGCCCGCATGGACGGAATGAACGTCGACGCCTTTTGCGCGCACTGCTTCCACGAGCTTGATGTTTTCGCCCACGAATACGCTGCGCGCGATATCAAGCGTTTCGGCGTTCGTCACGCGCAACCCGTCGATCTTCGGCGTTTCAATTTCCGCCGCGCGAAGCGCCTTATCCAGTTGCGGGCCGCCGCCATGAAGGACAATCGGCGTCAACCCAACCGTGTGCAGAAAGGCTAGCGCAGCGGCAGTTTCCTCAAGCTGTTCTTCGAGGATGGCGCCGCCGATCTTGATCACTGCAAAACGTGACTGATCAACTTCAGAAAAACGCTGAAGATAAGACCGGATTTCCTTCCCGTCTGACATATTGGACAGGAGTTGAACGATCGTTTGGCGGATGTGGCGGTTCGGAGTCATTCCGCAAGCGCCTTCATAATAGCCTTTTGCACGTGAAGCCGGTTCTCTGCTTCATCGTAGGCGATGCACTGTGGGCTATCGAAAACGGCGTCCGTCATTTTCACGTTTCGCCGCATCGGCAGGCAATGGCTCACCAGCGCGTTATTCGTCAGCGCCATCTTTTCTTCATTAACGATGAAATGTTTGAAGCGATCGCGAATTCCTTTTTCCGGCTCCCAATTTCCAAAATATGGCAGCGCGCCCCAACTCTTGGCGTAGACGATATCCGCGCCGTCATAGGCCTCCTCAATTGAGTGAGAAAGCGTCAGCGCTCGTCCATTGGCGCCGGCGTCTTTCGTCGCCTGTTCGATATACCGCTCGTCGAGAATATAATCCTCTGTCGGACAAAGCAGCGTCACGTCCATTCCAAACTTAGCGGCGATCATGAGGGCGGAATTCGCAACGGCGGTGTTTAAGGGTTTGGGATGATAGGTCCAGGTCAACACAAACTTCTTCCCGTCGAGATCACCCAAATGCTCTTGCAGAGCCATCACATGCGCCATTTCCTGGCACGGGTGCGTAATCGTCTCCAGGTTTATAACCGGCACGTCCGCATGGCGCGCGAATGCCTTCAGTACCCTGTCCTCGCGATCCTCCGCCCAATTTTGGAATTTCGGGAAGGCGCGCACGCCGATCATATCGCAATAGCGCGAGAGAACCTTCGCGGCCTCTTTCACGTGCTCCTCGGCGTCGCCGTCCATCACGGCGCCATCCTCAAATTCCATCGGCCACATGCCGCCCGTAGGAGACAAGACCACCGCGCGCGCGCCGAGTTGGCCCGCGCCAATATCGAACGAGGTACGCGTGCGCAGCGAGTTATTGAAGAATACGAGCGCGATCGTTTTGTCGTTCAGCGCGTCGCCGATCGGACTTTTCTTGAGCGCTTTTGCGTCATCGAGCATCGCCTGCAGCTCATCTCGCGACCAATCGGACGTGTTCAGGAAATGCTTCATTGCTTAACTCGCTTCCGGAAAGTCTGAGGCCCGCCATTCCAAAAAATCGGCGAACAGCGCGGCCATGGGCGCAATCACACCACAAGTCGGGCTGGAGATCATGCCCCTTTAGATCATTTTTGCGCGAAGTCGCCCATTGGTTCGCGAGCGGCGGCGAGATTTTCAGGGGGACGGATTATTTCCGCGTTACGCCCCCTCCAATCGCTGATACTTATTTCGTATCAAATTTTATAGATATACCCACTTGCGGATATCGCCTCAAATCCGCAATCAAGAATTCTGGAGGAATGCTTCATGCTCAAAAACCCTGACGCCGCTACGCCGCAGCCGACGCGTCTCGAAGACTACCGGCCCTCCGACTACCTCATTGAAACCGTCGACCTCGATTTCGCGCTTTCGCCGGACCGAACCCTCGTCACCTCAACGCTTGTCATGCGGCGCGCGTCAACCGCCGCCGTAGATGCGCCGCTCATTCTCGATGGCGAAGAAATTGATCTTCTGTCGGTTGGTCTTGATGGCGAACCGCTCGCCCCCTTGCAATATGAAGTCGCGGATAACAAATTGACGATCCGAGACCTTCCCGCATCATTCACGCTGACCATCAAAAACACTTGTGCGCCCGCGGCCAATACGGCGCTTTCCGGCCTTTACCTGTCCAATGACATGTTCTGCACCCAATGCGAGGCGGAGGGGTTCCGTCGCATTACTTATTATCTCGACCGGCCCGATATTCTCGCAAAATTCACGGTGCGGATGGAAGCGGAGAAAGCCGCATTCCCGGTGCTCCTGTCGAACGGCAATCAAATCGAAAAGGGGGACCTGACCGAGGGGCGCCATTTTGCGCGTTGGGCGGACCCCTTCCCGAAACCCGCTTATCTGTTCGCTCTTGTCGCTGGTGATCTCGCTTGCGTTGAAGACAGCTTCACGACTGTGTCGGGACGCAAGGTCGCGTTGAAGGTCTTCGTGCAACCTCAAAACACGCACAAATGCGACTACACGCTCGACGCCCTCAAACGGGCGATGCGCTGGGACGAAGAAACGTTCGGCCGCGAATATGACCTCGACATCTTCATGATTGTCGCTGTGGATCATTTCAATTTCGGCGCAATGGAGAACAAAGGCCTCAACATTTTCAACTCGGCCTATGTGCTGGCGAGCCCGGAAACGGCGACCGATCAGGATTATGAGACAATCGAATCCATCGTTGCGCATGAATATTTTCATAATTGGTCGGGAAATCGCGTCACTTGCCGCGACTGGTTTCAGCTTTGCCTGAAAGAAGGCTTCACCGTCTTCAGAGATCAGGAATTTTCCGCCGATATGCGCTCACGGCCAGTGCAACGCATCAAGGATGTGCGCCGGCTTTGGGCGCACCAGTTTCCAGAAGATGACGGCCCCCTCGCCCACCCGCCCCGGCCTCAGGAATTCATTACAATCGACAATTTCTATACCGCCACCGTTTACGAAAAGGGCGCTGAACTCGCCCGCATGCTGAAGCTGCTGCTCGGCGAACATAATTTTAGGAAAGCGAGCGATTTATATTTTAAGCGTCACGATGGAACCGCCGCGACCGTGGAGGATTTCGTGTGCGCCATGGAGGAAACGAGCGGGAGAGATTTAACTCAATTCCGCCGTTGGTACGCCGACGCAGGTCGCCCGACTGTTTCCATCGGTGCGGAGAACAACGAAATAACGCTGACCCAAAATACCGCTCCGACGCCGGGGCAAAGCGAAAAACTGCCGCGCCATATCCAGATCGAGTATGCGGCCTACGGTGCTGAGACCGGCGCTATTCTGCAGCGAGGATTAATCGAGTTGACCGGTGAGTCACAAATTTTTCGCATCGACGAACAGTCAGAGCGTCCGGTTCTTTCCTTCCTAAACGGATTCTCGGCGCCTGTTTCATTAGATCAAAATCTCAGCGTGGACGACCGTCTTGTTCTGATGAAACATGATCGTGATGCGTTCAGCCGCTGGTCCGTAACACATGGTCTTTGGAAAGACCTA
This sequence comes from Pseudomonadota bacterium, assembly GCA_038534195.1. Lineage (GTDB taxonomy): Bacteria > Pseudomonadota > Alphaproteobacteria > Caulobacterales > Parvularculaceae > JAJFFW01. The sequence goes on along the minus strand of JBCAXE010000001.1, from coordinate 47,120 downwards.
TGTCTCAGTTTTGGCGGAGTAAACGATGGCGCCTTTGACAAAGACGCCGCATTGGATCGCTTTACCGAAGCCTTGGGTCGTGCAATTGCGACGGCTGATAAAGACCCCGCGTTTACGGCTGAATTGCTAAAAACGCCATCCGCCGCGGAACTTACCCAAACTGTCGACACAATCGACCCGGACAAAATCACGAGCGGACGCAGACATGTGCGCAGCGCATTGGCGACGGCGCTGAAACAACCGCTTCAGCGCCTTTACGACCGGCTGCACAACAATGCGTCTTATTCGCCGGACGCTTCCCATGCCGGGCCGCGAACGCTTAAGAACGCCGCACTCGGATTGCTTGTGGACGCAGGTGAAGACCCGCTCGCGCTGACCCAGGCGACGCATGCGGCGCACATGAGCGATGAAGCCGCGGCGACCGCAGCACTAGCAACGTCTGACAGCCCGCTAAGGGAGATGGCGCTGGACCGCTTTTATAGCAAGTGGCGCGCCGACCCGCTCGTGGTCAACAAGTGGCTGGCGTGGCGCGCCATGGCTCCGGGGCCGGATGCACTTTATGACATGCAGGCGCTCTTGTCGCACGACGCTTTTGACGCCGGTAATCCGAATAAAGTACGCGCGCTTATCGGCGTGTTCGCCCGAGAAAATATAGCTAGCTTCCATCGCGCGGACGGCGAGGGCTACCGGTTTTTTGCGGAACAAATCCTGTCAATCGATAAGAAGAACCCACAATTGGCGGCCCGCCTTTTCACAGCTCTTGAGTGCTGGCGGAAACTTGAGCCGGGGCGCAAAGCGCAGGCTGAAAAAATCTTAACGCAAATCGCAGAGGCTTCGGGTTTATCTTCGAATTTGTATGAAATGACGGCAAAACTCTAAGCGCTCCCTTTCGCGTACAGCAAGGAACTGTCGGCCCCATGAACATCGCCATTCTAACGCCTGCGTGGCCCGCTGGCGCTGCACCGAACGGTATCGCCACATATTACGACAACCTTGTTCCGGCGATGGCGGCCTTGGGTCATAAAATTATTGTGCTGACCGCGATGCGCAATTCCGGCGATAATAACGATACGGACAATATTCATGTCTACGAGCTGCCGAAAAAATTGGGGCGGCTATCTTATTGGCGCATGCGCATCGGTGAGACATTCGAGCCTGGCCATTTATCAAAGGCATACGGCGCAGCGCAAATTATAGAAGCGCTGGAGCTCGCTCAAAGAGAACACCAAATCGATCTTCTCCAGATGGAAGAATCGTTTGGATGGCATCAAGGCGTAAGAGAACGCTTCGATTTTCCAGTTGTCGCGCGACTACACGGTCCGCATTTTTTGAACGCGAGCAAAGATATGGGCGGCGCTCAGTCGTCAGAAGATAACTATCGCGTCAAGGGAGAAGGCGAAGCGCTGTCTAAAGCCATCGCGGTTACGGCGCCCTCTAATGACGTAATGTTGCACACCAAGAATTTTTATAATTTGGAATGGGACCACGCTGCGGTTTTTCCAAATCCCGTCCGCGTGGACGAGGCGCAACCTCAGTGGTCGCTCGACGGGTGCGACAGAAATGAAATTCTTTTTGTAGGCCGCTTTGACCGCCATAAGGGCGGCGACATTTTGCTGGAAGCGTTTATCGCCGTCGCCGAGGCGCGGCCTGAGGTCCGCCTCGTCTTTGCGGGACCTGATCGCGGCATCGTCGATGAGACGGGCGAGCGGCGCCAAATTGAATTCTTTCTTCAAGAAATGTCTCAGGATGTGCGCGAACGGGTCAAATTTCTGGGCCAGCTCAGCCGCTCCGAGATTAAAGCGCTCCGCACAAAAGCATTCGTGACCGTCGTGAGTTCGCGCTATGAGACATTTGGAAATGTTGTAATCGAGGCTATGGCGTGCGGCTGCCCCGTCGTCGCGACCAATACCGGCGGGATCGCCGAGATTATCGACGCTGAAGAGACGGGCGCGCTGGTGCCTGCTGGCGACGCTTCCGCCCTTGCGAATAGATTGATCCAGGCGTTTGATTCACTGAAGGAAACGGCGGCGATGGGCGCTAAAGCTTACGAAGTCGTAAGGGAGCGTTTTGACCCCGAAAGGATCGCCCGGGATCACCTGCGATTTTTTCAACAGGTGATCAGTTCGCAGGAACAATGATCACCGCATAAACGCTAGCGAAAAACGCCATTTCCCGCGTGACAGGCCCAGCGAATTAGTAATAGTTTCTATTTGGTAAACGCGAGGCCCGATAAGGGGTGGCGCAACAATTCAATTTCGCAATTGGTTTGGAAAATCATTTAGTCGATGGGTGCGGGCAAGCAGCAGAGCGATATGGCGGCGCGTGTGGAAGCGTTGTCGCCCCGACGCCTCGCGTTACTCACGGGGTTTTTTATCCTCGCGCTCGCTGCTCTGCTTGTAACAAAACTTCAGGAAGAGGTGACCGCGCGGCGCGTTGAAACCGAATTGCGCGTTGCCCAAGGCGCCGGCGATTGCGCAAACGCCATGAATGTTTCGATCATGACCGGCGCATCCGTGCGCAAGACCCTCGGCGCTTGCCATCCGAAAGGCTCCTCGGCGATCTACCACTTGTCGCGATCAGGCGATGTCATCACCTCATTCGGCGCGACGGAGAAAGTTTTCCTTGATGCAAGCGTCGCCCGCAGTCTGCCGCTTGATCGGTCAGGTCAGGCCGCGCTCGATCTTTCGACGGTTAAAGCGCAGGCGGCTTGGCGACCGCTCGACAATGGCGAGACGCTCCTCGTCGCCGCCCCAGCCCACGATTTCTATGAGCGCACCCCGATTTGGTTCGCTTACGCATTGATCCTGACCGCCATTACGCTCGTGACCGCCTCGCTCATGGGCGCATTCGTCCGTCAAAGCCGGGCCGCGGCGGAGGCGGCGGGCGCCGTTGAAAGCTTGCACCAGGCGAATGACGCATTGAGCGCCGGCCGGTGCTGCCCATGGTTTTACGACAATGCAAATCGGTCAGTGATGTTCTCGCGCACATTTCTGGAACCGTTGGGTCTCGGCGCCCGTGATCGCGTATTTTCGTTGCGTGAAATTTCTGCACTCGTTCATCCGGAAGATTTGCGCGACGCGCTGGCGATCTTTACGGGCGATACGTCAGGGGTAACAGAATGCGTCGCGCGCTTGCGCGGCCCAAACGGCACATGGTCGAGGATTTACTTGCGGACGGCCGCCGACGCTACGCGCTTCCAGCGTTCTGGCGTCGCATTTGACCTCACCGGCGCAAAGTCGGTGAGCGCCAGCGCCGCGATCGCCGAAGCGCGCCTGAAAGACGCCATTGAGAGCATCCCGGAAGCGTTCGTCTTATGGGACGCGCAAGGGCGTCTGGCCGCGTGGAACCATCGTTTCGCCTCCATCTTCCGCCTTGAAAGCAACACGCTCAACGCCGGGCTTTCTGCGACAGAGTTGGCGGCGCTTGCGAAAATCGGCGGCGGCATCGTCACGCGCTATTTCGGTCCGGACGCTGCGCTCAACGAACAAAGCGTGGAAGTCGCCCTGAAGGGTGATCGTTGGCTCCACATTTCGCGCCGACGCACGGCGGAAGGCGGATTAGTCTGCATCGCGAGCAATGTGACGGACATGAAACGTCGCGCGCGCGCACAAAAACGAAAAGAGCGCGTCTTACAAAATACGGTCGCCGATCTCGAACTGTCGCGCAAAGATCTATCGGAAACGATGCACAAATATGAGGTTGAAAAGCACCGGGCAGAAGAAGCAAGCCGTTCCAAAAGCGAATTCCTCGCCAATATGAGCCATGAATTGCGCACACCGCTCAATGCGATCAATGGCTTTTCCGAGATCATGCAATCGGAACTTTATGGTCCGCTTGGGGATGAAAAATACAAGGAATATGTGGACGATATCCTATCGAGCGGACAACATCTTTTGGAGCTCATTGAAGACATTCTCGACATGTCGAAAATTGAGGCAGGCCGAATTCAGCTTGAACCGAAAAGAGTTGAACTCGAACGCATTCTTCAGGAGTCCGCGCGCCTGGTCGCCAAGCGCGCTAAAGACGCCGACGTCGCGTTGACTGTGTCAGTCGCGCATGCGCCAGCCGCCTGGGCGGACGCGCGGGCCGTGAAGCAGGTGGCGCTCAATCTTCTTTCCAATGCGATCAAGTTCACCGAGCCCGGCGGCGAGGTGACGCTGACGGCGGAAGCTGATCTCGACAGCGTGACGCTTATCGTCGCCGACAGCGGCGCCGGTATTGAGCGGGCGCATCTTGAAAAACTTGGCTCGCCGTTTGAACTCACAGAGTCGCACACATCGAAGACCCGCGATGGATCAGGGCTGGGGCTAGCGCTGTCAAAATCGTTGATGGAATTGCAGGGCGGCATCCTGGCGATCGCGAGCCAACCTGGGAAAGGAACCGTCGCTTGCGCCACATTCCCGCGGCGACAAAACGCCAATGTCAGGCTGCCGCAATTTATCCGGGACGACGTGCATTTGTTGACCCAACCGCAAAAGGCGCCGCGTTCGCTAGAGCCTGCGAAAGCCGAAGCGGCGGAATAATTTCAGGGTCCGCGTTTGAATTCTCATAAAGCTGGATTGCGCTAACGTGGGTCCCGCCCCCCTCTGCGCCGTCCATCGCGGGGTCTGCGCTTGCGCGCCTGGTGCTCCATGAGCGCTTTGCGGTCTTCAATAGAAAGAACCTTAAACGCCTCGACAAATAACGCTGTTTGCACCGTACGATGAGCGTCTTGCGCTGCGTGGAAATCTGCGATCGCTTGATCGATGGCCTCATCATCCCACGGCTGCGTATTTAGGCTTTCCGACATCGAGCGACGCGCCTCACGGACCTTTCGGCGGCTTTCGCGAAGCGCGTCTCTTTTTTCGAAGAAAACCCCGCGAAATGCCTTTCGTCCCTCTTCGGATAAAACCTCAGACGCGCCGAATATGCGCTCCATTTCTAATTCGCCGCGCGGCGGTCCTGGCGGAGGTTTACCTATCATCCGGCCGGCGACAAATCCGCCAAGGAATACGTTGCAGGCGAGCGACGCCGCCAGCACAATCATCAATCCGCGGCCCATAAGGCCTCCTCACTGTCGTCGACAAGCACATAGTTGAGCGTGTCCGCTGCAAAATACAGCGCTTCATCCTGCGCTGCGAAGGCGGCGCTGTTAACTGCTGTGGACATGCCGACCACGAAACCAAGCGCGCCTAACCCCGCCAGCGCGCCTGTCGGCGCCAACCCAAATTGTTTGAACCAATGCAGGAGGCCAAGCCCGGCGCCGGCCCGTTGCGCCGACGGCGCGATCCGTTCGTGATCTGCAAGAATGCGGCGCTTTAACGCCTCGCTCGCATCCGGCGCAGATGCCTCGCGGAGCAACACGTCGAGATCATCGATTGGATCAGAGGTATTTTCCGAAGTCGTCGTCACGATCGCGTTCCTTCCATTAGCTCGCTACGCATTGGCGTCAGTTTCTCGCGAAGCGAGCGGCGCGCTCTGGAGAGAAGCGACTCAATCGCCTCCACGCTCGCCTCCATAATTTCCGCCGCCTCAATATTCGAAAGCTCCTGATAATGGCACAGCGTGATCGCCATGCGCTGGCGGTCAGGCAGCGACGCCATCGCATCGGTTACGATTTGAGCGCGTTCTTCGCGCATCATCAGCGCATCGGCGCGGAGCGCCTGATCAATCTGTTCAGGTGCGCTTTCCTCTGGAGCCTCGCGCCCGCGTTTTCGCAAGCGATCGTAACATATGTTCATCGCGACGCGATAAAGCCACGTCTCGAATTTCGCGCCTTGCGGACGCCAGCGCGCGGCGCTTTTCCACAGGCGAAGAAATGTTTCCTGCGTCGCGTCTTCAGCCTGGTCGCGCGACCCAAGCATTCTGAAACACACGCCCATTATTTTGTCCGTATGCCGCAATACAAGCGTGCTCGCGGCCAACCGATCACCGGCTCCGGCGCGCGCAACGAGCTCTTCATCATTGTTTTCAACGCCAGGCAAAGCGCCTCAACCCGTTCGTGGTGAACCTTCGGTTTAAACCCTGGTGCGGCGTGAAACGCCGCACCGAGGCTTGTAGCGTTATTCGCCGCGGCGGCCATGGCCCTTACGCTTACCCATGCGACCGCGCTCGCTTTCGTCCAAGACGCCGTCATTATTGCGATCACGACGTTCAAAGCGTTCTTTAGCGGCGTCCTGAAACTCCGCAAAGCTGATCACGCCATCACCGTTCTTGTCTGGATCACGTTCCGCACGGCGTTCGGCCCGGCGCGCTTCGCGATGCGCGCGCAATTCTTCTTCCGTAAGTGCGCCGTCGCCATCGGTGTCGGCTGCTTCGATGAGCGCCTCGGTCCGGGCGTCCAACTCCGCTTTGGTGATAATACCGTCGCCATTGGCGTCAGCGTTCCGGCCTTGGGCATAAGCAACGCCCGCGACGGCGCTGAGCGCGGCGGCGAGCAATAATGTTGTTCTTCGGTTCATGATAAATCCTTGTGTTTGGCCATCCAGCAACCGTTAAACGGATCAGCGACGCGATTCCGTCGTTTCCGTCAGAGAGGCCCGGAAGGCCGTCGCCAGGTCGCTTTCCGCTGTTTCAAGGATCTTCGCGTCCACAAACCCTTCGTCATTTTCAAGCGTGGACGCCTTGAGCGCGCCCGCGTCAACGTTAAGGGGGAGTTCGGCGAAGGCCACGACGCTGCGGAAACAGGGCGAAAATACGGCAGAGGTTATACGACCGACCGGCGCGCCATTGCTCGTGACGCTCGCGCCCGGCATGGGCTCTTCGCCGTCGAGCACAAGAACGAAGAGCGCTTTTTCAGGAGCCGGCGTTTTAGCTGACAACGCACGCCGCCCATTGAACCAGGCGCGGTTCGCCGGCGCCAGATGCGGCAAACCAAGCGCTTCGGGTGAGCGGGCCTGTTTCGGTCTTGTGATCTTGTCGGCGCTGACAAAGTCGACGCCGACCCGGGGGCAGCCCGCTTCGATCCGCAAGATGTCGATGGCGCTGAGGCCGGCCGGCGTTGGTCCGGCGGCGCGGCGCACACGCTCCCAAAGCGTCAGGGCTTCCTCATACGGATAAATAATCTCAACACCGGGCTGGACACCCACATGGATTGGCCGGGCGGCGGTTTCAATGCCTCTAACCGTCGTCTGCGAGGCGAGGTTTTCACTCGCCGCGTCAACGCCGGCGGCGGCCGCCGTGTCTCGCGCTTCTGGACCGATGATCGCAAGAGCGGCGACGCGGCCCGTGATATCTTCGATTGTGACACCCATACCGCGGGCGGCCAGTTGCAAACGGCGCGCATGCGAACATGAACAGGTCAGGAGAAACATGCCTGACCCCAAACGCGCAATGTCGATGATATCGACAACGCCGCCGGTAGAAGACAGGATCAATCCTCGCGCACTTTCGCCAACCTCCAAATTACGCAAGGGGGCTGTCGTCACCCGCGCAAGGTAATCAGGGGCGCCGTCGCCGCGCACAATATAGCGCCACAGGGCGCCGAAATCGGCCACCGCTGCATTGCGCGTGAGCGCCGCATATTCCTCCTTAACGCTCGTGAAAACGAGCGGCGTCGACCACCCATTTATGGAGACCCAGCTATTGGCGTAACTGACAGAGGCGGTCGCAGAGAACAAGGCCGTCGGCTTTGGCTCAACGGCTGAAAGATCAGGCCCCGGAAAAATCATGCCGCCACCGCCCGGCGGTTATATCTAAGGGCGGCGAGCGCGGCGCTCTTACCGGCGGAACCGCTAACGCACCGCCCCACTTGCGCTTCGGGGCCGCAGAAAAATACACCCTTTAATCCGGATGCATTACGCAGCGCCTGTGCGCGCTGTGCTTCAGCGAGAACGGACTGCGCACTGGCGAAACCTTCTGGCGCAAGCCCGAATTTCTCAGCAATGTCGCATGACAACGCAACATCGATCGCCTCAAGGCGATCGCCGGCGCCTGGCGCAATTCTCTCAATCGTACTGAGCGCGGCCGCCTGAATTTTTTCGCGCAGCTTATCATCCGGCTCCGTCGTATACGGCAACGGATGCAGCCAGCCGGCCCCGAGGCTGCCGTTGGGCGGCGCCCAGCCTTCTTCGAAGACATTCGGAAAGACGACTTCCATCAACAATTCGGACGCCACGTCCCCGTCACGCGCCATGCGGTAGGCCCGGCGCATTTGCAGCCGGTCCGGCGTATAAACGAGCCGGCGGGAAAGATTGGCTTTCGTTTGCCCGTCGCGTGGCGTCCCGTTCAATGCAAAGTGAATCTTCGCCGACGCGAATTTTGGCGCTGGCGGCGTCAGGATTTTCTGAAACTCGATATCGATGAGACCCGGACCGATCTGTTCCATGAAGACCTGTCGTCCATTCAGCGCGTTGACGACAATCGGCGCCCTGATTTGTCCGCCGTCGCGCATGGCGACGCCGCCGACGCCGTCCCATTCTACGAGCAAAGACTGAATGTCTGCGCCTGCGCGTATATCGACGCCTGCACCCTGAACGGCCCGCCGGAGCGCATCGAACAGCCCGCTGTACCCGCCGCTTGAAAGCGCGCAAGCCGCCTGTAGGCCTGCGGCCTCCCCTGACCAGCGCCGCAAAAGGGAAAGAAAACTATGAGGATCGCTTGGCTTTAATGCCGAGCGAAGCGAGGCTTCCGCAACAAGCAGATCTTTAACTCGGTGATCCTCGAAATACTGATCAAGCACATGCTCCAACGACGCGGAGCCGAATTTTGTAAATAGCTGCTTTGTCCGCTTGGAGAGTTTATGCAAGGGCTCGCCGTAGAAAAATGGGCGGAGCTCCCGTGCCGCCTCAAGCATTTCCTCAACGAACTTCTTGTAAGCCGCGCCGTCATCGTCACTCATGTCGGCGACGGATTCAAAAGATTGGAATAGGTCGCCCGAAATAAACAGCGCGCTCTTATCAGCGAAGTAATAGACGGTGTCGAACCGGCGCTGCACAAACGACAAACCGTGGCGATAGAGGTCGAGCGATGAGACAATCTCGGGATCGAGTTCACGCACGAGAAAGTCGCCGTCGTCTGCAAAGTAACCGGGCGTAAAGGGCCGCAATTCAGGCGGATAAAGGCCCGCTTCCAGAAGGACGGTCTTAAGGCCAGCGCGGCCGAGATAAGCTGCAGCCACCATGCCGTCGATGGTCCCGCCGATCACCACAGCATCGACGCCGCCCTCTATGCGAGCGCCGGCCGGCGGCGCCGGCTCCTCACGGAACTGAAACTCGTCACCCACCGCGTACCAACCTCATAGCCAATCGCGCGGCCGCCGCAATTTCGTTCACTTCAGGCGCCGGCGCATGAATTGTCGGCATATTTTCGTTCAGCGGATGCTCCGGATCGAGCTCAGCGACCCCAAAGACTTTAACATCCGTACGTTGAACGGTTTCCAGCGCGCCGTTTAGATACTTCCCAAGACGTTGAAGAACTTGCTTCCCGAGGATTTGGCGGTCTTGCCCCGTCCATTCGCGCGGGCCGTCCTCAGACGCCAAGAGCCGCGGGCAATAGGGCGTGCGGGCGATAATCTCCTTATCCCCCAACTCGAACATTAGTGGCGGATTTTCCGGGGTTCGCCCTTCCAGAACCGCATCGCGCGCAGCACGGATCTCGTCCTTGGTCTCGGCGATGTAATAGATCGCGTTTAATCCGTCCTTTAATTCAACCGGCGGGTTCGAAGTTTCAGAAAGCTTTACGCTAATTACCGCCTCTGCGCTCTCCGGCGCCGCCAGAGGCGATGGATCATCTTCCGTGCGCAGCCCCATCGCCGCTGCGATCCTTGGCGACGACGCCATCACCGCGCGCGCGCGTAATCCATCACCCAAATCGAAGTCGATATTGTAATTTCGGCTATCGTGCCGCTCGATCCGGCGAATCGGGTAAGCGATCTTCTCAACACTGAGCTTTTCACAAACCCGGTTTAGGGTCTCCACTAGAGTGCCGTCGTTCTTAACGCGCCAGGCTGACCAATCAGAGGCGGAGGCGAGCGCAAAGCCAGACCCCGGCTCTTCTCCACCGATACCGAATGTCAATCCAGCAACGGATGCAAGGTGTGTTTTTAAATGATCGCTGGTGAAGTAATCGTCGAGCAACCCCGCCATTGAGTCGGTGAGCATGCCGTCAAGCGGCGCTGTCTGATGTAGTCTTTCCGGGCTGGCGACGATCTGTTCGCCGGTCGGCCGCTTACTCTTCTGTTTACGGCGCATTTCCGACCGGAAGTCGCTCCACAGCGCGCTGTCCGCTGGCGCGGTCTTGTCTAGGGCTTCAATGGTGTCGTGGTCATCTGCGAAGGTTGTAATCGCTTCTGCGTCGTTGAAAAGGGAAACGCATGCGCTTACCTGTTCCGGCGCCAAGCCGGTCTCATGGAGATCAAGACGGCGCCAGACGAAATTTGGAATAGACGCGACGGACGCCTGCTCCGTCGGTTCATGGCCTGTCGCAATAACAGCGCAGGCTGCGCCTCGACGCGCAGCGCAAGCGGCGGCGGCGAGCCCGCTCAAGTCGTCACCGATTACGACCAAATCAAATTGGCGGCGATTTCCCATACTCGAATTCCGCCTTAACCCTTCGCCTTCACTAACGGCCCAATGAGACTGTCATAAATATGCTTAACGTCCCGTTCCGTGCGCGTAAGCAACGATTCCGCCGCCTCAAGACTATTTACCCCGCAGGCTTCGCTCATCCGCTTAATTAATGCAAGTCCCGCGCCTTCCGGCTCAAAGACCGCGCCAGTGGCGGCGCGGCTTAGCTGAAGGGTGGATTGGTAAAGGCCTGACGCCGCGCGCAACGTTGTTAAGGCGTCGCGACCAAGGGCGTTCGCGGCATCTGACGGCATCGCGTCCCGCGCGAAACGCGCGCCGTATGAAAGCTGCAAATATTGGTGGATAAAATCAATGTCGGTGACGCCCCCGGCGACGTTTTTAACGTCCCAAACATTCACGGCAGGTTTCGCGGACAGGAGGCGCAGGCGCATTTCATGAACGTCGTTCGCAAGCGCCCCGGCGTCGCGCGGCTGGCTGATGATGTGATCGATTTCACGCGCCAGGGCCGCCGCGAATTCGGGACCGGCGTCGATGATCCGCGCTTTGGTGAGGGCCATCACTTCCCAGGTCCAGGCGTCTTGCGCGAAATATCGCGTAAACGCCGATCGGCTCACCGCCGCCGGTCCGGCCCCGCCGGACGGGCGCAGTTGCATATCGACCTCGTAAAGGGATCCCTCTTCCGTCACGGCCGTCAGCGCCGTGACGATCCGCCGGACAAGGCGGGTGAAATAGGTGGTGGCGTCCAAGGGTTTCGCGCCGTCTGAGACCGCTTCCTCGGCGGCGTCATAAACAAAAATCAAATCGATATCGGACGTCGCCGTCATATCGCCCGCGCCGAGCCGTCCGAGGCCGATGATCGCGAGCTCACCGTCAATATCACCGTGGGCGGCGCGCATTTCCGCCCTCGCCACGGGCGACATGGCCGTGAGAACAGTGTCTGCGAGATCGGAGTAGGCATGCGCCGCCGCGTCTGGCGCGACGCGTCCCAAAACGAGCGGCGCCGTAATCTGAAATTTTTCCTCCCGGGCCCAGCGGCGCGAAACGTTTAACCTATCTTCGAAATTTTCGGCGTTCGCTAACTGCGCCTGAAGCCCCTCGCGATATGCCGCCCGGCTGGATGGGGGCTGCGGCCATGACGGATCGAGCAACGCCTCAATCAGATGCCGGCGGCGGGCGAGCTCTTTACCAAGAAACGGCGCGACCGTCATGATACGGATCAGGCGGTCAAAGATCGCCGGGCTGTGCGCAAATAGCGAAAATACCTGAACGCCGGACGGCAGGCGTCCGAGGAAGGCGTCGAAAGCGACGAACGCCGCATCCGGATCACTGGCCGCGCCGAGGCTTTCAAGAAGACGCGGCGTCAGCTTCGTCAATATCTCACGCGCCCTTTGTGAGGATGTTGCGCGTACGCCGCCCGCGTGCCAATGGCGCACCCTATCGCTGACGATCTCTGGACGGCGGAAGCCCATTGCGCTGAGAGTCTCAAGGGTTGCAGGATTATTTTCAACGCCGGTAAAACTCAAACTGCCGGTCGACGAGGAAAGCCTCTCTTCCTGATGAAACAGGTCAGCGAAGTGTTCGTGCGTGCGCTCCATAACGTTACGCAACTGCGCCTCGAAGGCGCCTGGCTCCTCCCCCAGAAACGCTGCAAGGCGCAGCACGCCCTCACGGGATGTCGGTACTTTGTGGGTTTGTTCATCATTGACCATCTGGATGCGGTGCTCGACCTTGCGCAGATATCGATAGGCTTGCGCGAGCGAGCCACGCTCTTCTTCCGAAATCTGCTGATAGGCGCATAATCCGGAAAGCGCATCGAGCGTGCTCCGTGAACGCAAGTCCGGGTTCTTACCGCCAAGAATGAGTTGTTGCGTTTGTACCAGAAACTCAATCTCCCGGATGCCGCCCCGGCCGGTTTTCAGGTCGTGCCCCAGGAACTCAATCGCGCCGCCGCCTTTGGCTGCATGTATCTGGCGCTTAATCGAATGGATGTCTTCAATGGCGGCGAAATCGAGATACTTCCGCCAGACGAAGGGACGCAAGTTTTTCAGGAACGCTTCACCGAGGGCGACATCACCCACCGCGGCTCGCGCTTTGATAAACGCCGCCCGCTCCCAGTTCTGTCCGTGGGCCTCGTAATAAGTCTCCGCCGCGCCGACGGAAATTGCCGCCGCTGAGACACCCGGGTCAGGCCTTAAGCGCAGGTCGGTCCGAAATACGTACCCGTCAGCGGTTTGTTCCTGCAGAAGCTTGACCACCTGCTTGGTCGCTGCGACGGCGATCTCGCGCGCGTTTCCGCCAAAGGCGTCAGCCTGCGGATCGTACAGGACAATGATATCGATATCGCTGGAATAGTTGAGCTCGAAAGCGCCATGCTTGCCCATGGCGAGGATGGCGACGCCCGACCCGCGCTCCGGCGCTTCAACGTCATGCGGCGTAAATCCCTTGGCGGTCAGCGAACGCAACGCGCCGCGCAAAGCGCCTGTGAGCGCGGCGTCAGCGAATGTAGAAAGGGCTTCCGCGGCCTCCATCGTGCTCCAGGCGCCGCAAATCTCGGCGAGCGCCAGGGCGAGCGCGGCTCTAATCTTTGCAATGCGCAACCGCCGCATCTGATCGCCGCTCTCGGGCGCGTCACCGGCGGTCTTCGCTATCATGCAGGCGTCTTCTAGCGTCTCCTCGAGCGGCGCATTGATCAATCGATCCAAGTCCGCCTGCGGATGAAGCATTAGTCGCGATAGGTAAGGAGAAGCGCCGCCGACCCCCGCAATAAGCGCTTTCACTGAAGAAGGCGCGCCGGCCAGAATCGGCGACAAAGCTTCTCGCAGCCTTTGCGACGCTGCTTCGTCATAGACATGGGGGACTGTCTTGATCTGATCCGCGAGCAATCGATCGTCCTGACAAACTACGTGATTATTTCACGCTCTATTGACCGTGACCGCAAGCACAAAAAAGCCGCAAAAGCCCGAGGGCACTTGCGGCTTTGCAAAAATATGGGGCCAGCTAGATCAGCAGCCAGCAGCAGTCTTTAAGTTGGACGCAGGGCGGAAACGCAGGCTGCGTGAGGCTTTGATCTTGATCTCTTCGCCAGTGCGCGGATTACGCCCTTTGCGCGCCGGACGCTTCGTCACTGTAAACGTACCAAAGGTTCCAATTTGGTACTTGCCTTCTTTCTTGCTGCGCTTCAGGCCCGCCTCGATTTCGCCGAACACAAGTTCGACCACGCGCTTTGCTTCAGCGTTGCTCATGTCTCCGGCTTCAGCGACATTTGCGATAAAATCTGCTTTGCTCATCTTGCTACTTCCTCGAATGGATGGCGCGGTATTTGTTCCGCTGATTGAGCCGTTTCATGAACGACTTAAGCCAGACCCAAAACTGATTTATTCATCGGCGCAAGAGAGCCGGCGCCATAAAACTCAAGTTTTTACTGAAGATTATGCAAACGGTGTGATTCGCCAAATCGTCAACTCCGATCAAAGGGCGGAAAATACAATGAAACCCGCAGGCCCGTTCCGTCTTCTGTGGAGCCGCTCAGTTTGAGCTTTGCGCCATGCGCACGCGCCACCGCACTCACAAGGCTTAAGCCAAGCCCGCTCCCGGGCGAGGTGCGGCTCGTCTCCAGGCGCACAAAGCGGCGCAACACATTTGATCGATCGCCTTCCGGAATGCCGGGCCCATCGTCAGCGACGGATAGAACCACTGTGCCTTTGGCGGTGCGGTTGACGCTAATTTCAATCTGCGTACCGCCTTCTGCATATTTCAATGCATTGTCGAACAGGTTTGCAATCGCCTGAGAAATGAGCGTGCGCGAGCCTTTGATGGGCGGCGCCGGACGTGTCGTGAGCGTCAAACCGAACCCTGCATCTTGCGTTGCAGGCTCGTATAGCTCGGCCATTTCCTCCGCAATCGCAGCCAGATCAATCGCCTCCATCACCCCGGCGCCCTCGCCCGATTCAATACGCGCAATGGAAAGAAGCGCGTTGAAGGTCGCAAGCATTCGGTCGGAATCCGCCAGCGTGGCGCGCATTATTTCGACTTTATCGGGCGCATCCGCCTCTAGCGCGTTTGACAGACGGTTATGGATACGCGTTAGCGGCGAGCGCAAGTCATGAGCGATATTATCGCTTACCTCCCGCATGCCCGTCATCAGGCGTTCGATCTGGTCGAGCATCGTGTTGAGGTTGATCGCAAGGCTTTCGAGCTCATCGCCGCCGCCCGTCAGGGCGATGCGCTGTGAGAGATCGCCGCCGCGGATTGCTTTGGCTGTCTTGTTCACTGAATCCACGCGGCGCAAAAGGGACTGCGAAAACAAGAGCCCAATTACAAGACCAAGCGCGATTGTCGCCAGGGTAATCCGTACAATGACGCCTTGTGATCGCTTCTGCAAATTCCGCCGGTCGGAAATATCCCTGGCGACAAAGACAAGAAAGGAAGTTTCTGCGCCTTGCGCCTCACTGAACCGCAAAATCTTGCCGCGCCCTTCGCGGATTTCCACTTGTCCTTCGCCATCTCCCTGCCCCGGAACCGGACGCTCATAGGTAAAGCTGAAAAAGTTCTCATCCGCCGACAGCGCTTCGGGCGGTAAAGCGGTGAGATTGCCTGCCAGTACAGCGCCCGACGGGGCCGTCAGAAGCATGTAGAGGCCATCGCCCTGAAAGACGCTTTGCGCGCGCACCGCTTGAACAAGCTTACGCGGTCCATTCTCTGTGGCGAACAAGTCCGCAAGCGCCGACATATCCCGGTCGATAGTGGCGTCGGTCTGTTGGCTTTCGAAAACGGACGTCGCCCGATAAAGATAAAATCCGAGCATGCCGACGACGCTTGAGAAGACGACCACATAAATCAGGGTAAAGCGGATCGACGTCGTACGGAGCAGGCGAAGCATCGGTCAAGCGCTCCGGCGGGGCGAAAGGGGCGCAAGCGTAATCGTCATCGGCGTAAGACGGCTTTCCTGTTTTCGCATCAGGCCTTACGCGAAACACGAAATTCCCGCCAGACGCTTTGGATTTCGCGTTAAAGCGTCAATCCTGATCTGAAATCGTATAGCCCGCGCCGCGGATCGTTTTCAAGAGCGGCTTGTCAAAATCCTTATCGATCTTCGAGCGCAGTCTGGAGATATGAACATCGATAACATTCGTCTGCGGATCAAAATGATACTCCCAGACATTTTCAAGAAGCATGGTTCGCGTCACGACCTGACCGGCATGGCGCATTAAATATTCCAACAGTCTAAACTCGCGCGGCTGAAGGTCGATCTTTTTCGAGGCACGTCGAACCGTCCGTGTAATGACGTCTATCTCGAGATCGCCGACCTGATAACGCGTCGTCACGCTCGCGGACGGCGCCGCGGCTTGCCGGCGGCCCATGGCCTCAACGCGCGCAAGCAGCTCGGAAAAATCATATGGCTTGACGAGATAATCATCGCCTCCGGCCTTAAGGCCCTTAACGCGATCATCCACCTCGCCGAGAGCGGACAGAAAAAGCGCTGGCGTCTGATCGCCGCCGTCGCGCCGTTCGGTTAAAAGCGTCAGGCCGTCTTTCTTGGGTAACATGCGATCTATGACGTAGGCGTCGTAATCCCCGGCGCCCGCCATATTCGACCCGGTCTCGCCGTCAAGCGCATGATCGACGACGTGGCCGGCTTCTCGCAACCCTTTCGCGACAAACGCCGCCGCCTCATCATCGTCTTCAATGACCAGAATTCGCATGACTTTACTCCCTTGAAAGGCGGCGCCGCGCCGACCGCGTCAGTCTCCGAGCTTTAGACCGGGCCCGCCCGAAGGCGCGCCCGGTCGTTAGTATTATTCCGCATCTTCCAGCGACAAGGCGCCGAATTGCTTCACGGCGCCGAGCTGCATGCGCAGGAGGACGGCGTCGCGCCCTTCTTTTTTCGCATTTTCAATAGCGGACCGCAGAGCCGCAGCATTGGTGATCTTTTCTCCATCGACCTGAAGGATAACAACGCCATTGCGTAGGCCTGCATCGTCGGCCGCGCTGCCGCCGCGCACGCCTGTGACGAGAACTCCGTCAACGCCGTCCGGCACGCGAAACTCATCGCGCAGATCATCGTTCAATTCGGTCACGCGCAATCCGAGATCTTCGGAAACGATATCGCCGCTGCCGCTGTCATTGTCGTTCGCAGCGACCACGGCCTGCGAGTCGCGCTTGCCGAGCGTCACATTGACGACTTTTTCTTTGCCATCGCGCAGGACTTTAACCTTCGTCTTTCCGCCGGGCGGCAGGGCTGAAATCGACCGGGTCAACTCGCGGGAATTTTTTAGCGTGCGCCCGTCGAGTGACAAAATAAGATCGCCGTCCTTCAGGCCGCTCTTTTGCGCCGGCGTACCGTCGATCACCTCCACAACGAGGGCGCCGGTCGCCTGCTTGCGGCCAAGCGCCAGCGCGATGTCTTCGGTCACATCCTGAATTTGGACGCCGAGCCAGCCGCGCGTCACCGATCCGCTTTTGATGAGCTGGTCGACGGTTGACTTGGCCACTTTGGCGGGGATTGCGAAACCGATCCCGACGCTGCCGCCGGTCGTGGAATAAATCGCCGTGTTAACGCCCACAACGCGGCCCTGCAGATCGAATGTGGGGCCGCCGGAATTGCCGCGGTTGATCGGGGCGTCCACCTGGATGAAATCCGTAAATTGTCCGCTGCCGCCGGGAGTCTCGCGTCCGATCGCCGAGACGATCCCGCTTGTGACCGTGCCGGAAAGGCCGAACGGGTTGCCCACCGCGACAACCCAGTCGCCGACGCGCAAATTCACATCTTCAGCGAACTCCACATAAGGGTGTTTCTTGTCGCTATCGACTTTCAGGACGGCGAGATCAGTTTCCGGATCCGTGCCGACGATTTCCGCGGACACTTCCTCGCCGTCATTGAGCAGGACGCGCACTTTCGTCGCGCCGTCGATAACGTGGTTATTGGTCACCACGTGACCTTTATCGTCGATGAAAAAGCCGGACCCCTGCGCCTGAAGAACGCGCGAGCCGCCATCGTTAAAGCGGTCGCGTCCGCGCGGATCGCCAAAGCGATCGAAGAAATCTTCCAGTTGGCTTGGGATTTGCGGCGTATCGACCTCGCGGTCCACGAGAATGCTGACGACCGACGGGCTCACTTCCTCGACAATGTCAGCAAATGAAAATGCGCCATTGCCCGACGCGGGCGGCGCGACGACTTTCGGCGCCTGGGCGTTGGCCGGTTCACCGACCATACTGACCGCTCCAATTGACAGAGCGCCGGCGGCGGCGCCCGCAGCAAAGATGCTCATAAGGCCTTTTGTTGTTCTCAATCGGCGTAAATTCATCGTTCCTTCGGTTCCTTTACTGTAACGCCCCCGATACTTGGCGTTTTCGCAACTTAATAATTAAGCATCGGCAAGATGAACGAAAACCCATGTTCGTGAATTAAAATTCATTCAGTAAATCAGGCATTTGGCGAAATTATGGTGACTTCCTCGCTCAACATGCGGTGAACGGGGCAGCGCCCGGCGATCTCAATGAGGCGCGCATGCTGCTTCTCGTCAAGATCGCCCTCTATCTCGATTTTCTTCTCCAGGACCCGGGAGACGTGGGCGTCCTGGCCCTCGGCGCGTTTGACGGTGACGCGCATGGCCCCGAGGTCCCACCCCTTTCGGTCCGCATAAAGGCGCATGGTCATGGCCGAACAGGCGGCGAGCGCGCCTTCCACAACGCGCGTGGGGTTCGGCCCGAGGCCGTCGCCGCCGTCCTCCTTGCCGCCGTCGATCACGTAAGGATGGCCGTCGATCGACATGGCGAGAGCGAGGCGTTTGCCGGGGATCGTCTCCGCCCGCGCCCCGCCCCTGAAAGCGTCGCCGGACGGCGCCGGCGCCTCGGGCAGCGCATAGCGCGCCGCCCAGGCGGCGATAACGCTCGCCGCATATCGTGCATCCGCGGCGTCGCTCAGCAAGTGATCGGCCGTATCGAGACTAACAAAGCTCTTTGGGTGCTTCGCCGCCGTAAAAATCTCCGAGGCATTTTCAATGCCGACGGTCTGGTCAAACGGACCATGCAATACCAGCAACGGTTTTTTCAACGCCGCCGCGCACTCAAGCACCGTCTGACTTTCGAGGTCCTCAATGAATTGCTTGCGGATTGTAAACGGCCGACCGGCGAGCGCGACCTCGGCGACGCCTGCGCGCTCGATCTCCGCACGCTTATCACCCAGTTGATTTATCACATGGGCGGCGTGCGCAGGCGCGGCGATGGTTGCGACGCCTTTGATCTCGGGAATCTCTTTCGCCGCCACGATAACCGCCGCGCCGCCAAGCGAGTGCCCGATAAGAATGCTCGGGGCCTCGTAATTCTCCCGCAAGAAGTCGGCGGCCTTGATAAGATCGTCCACATTCGAGGAGAAGTTCGTATTGGCGAAATCACCTTCCGATGCGCCAAGACCGGTGAAGTCGAACCGTAGAACAGCGATCCCCTCGGCGCGCAAGGCGCGCGCCACTTCGCGCGCCGCCTTGATGTCTTTGGTGCAGGAAAAGCAATGAGCGAAGAGCGCATAGGCGCGTGGGGCGCCGCTCGGCGTCTCAAGCGCTGCGGCCAGCTTTCCCTGACTGCCTTCGAATTCGACTTTTTTCGTTTGTCCCATTACGGAGCGTTCCTCTCTCTGCCCGGTCGATATGGGCGTCACTAGCACACAATGAAGTCACATTCATGAGAGGGGCGTCTGGATAGTTGTGTCCGGACCTAAACCGACTTCGCCGCCGCGCTCGCCCGGTCGCGAATAAGACCGACCTCATCGGCGGCCACGAGCGGCGTGATCAGGCTAAGCGTCTGATCCATAAGGCGGCGTGCGGCGGTGCGCTCCTCGCCCTCCGCTGCGCGGATTTCCAGGACGAGGTCATTGGCGTAGCGCACTGCATGTTCTTTGGTTTCTTCGATGATCCCGTTGGAGACATATTTTCGATTGAGGCGCTTTGACGTCTCATTGATGCGCGCCAGAAAGTCAGCCGCCTCGCGGCCTTCCCGCGCCAGGGTGGGCGAGACCATGCGCCCGATGTCAGGCCGCAACGCCATCAGACGGCTCGACCCGCCCGCATGACGCACCGGCATCGCCATCCGCATGGCCGCCGCTGATTGCTCCGTAAACCGCTCAAGTGCATCGGCCGCCACATCGCGGCAGGCTTCCACCCGATTGACCACCACGCTGTCATTGCTGCGCCGCGCTTCAGCCTGCATACCGTCGGCGAAATCGGCAAAGTGGGTGATCAGCAATCCGGCTTGCGCCGCATGAAAATCAGCGGACGCGTCGCGCTCCATTGACCGCGCCATGCCCTCCAGATCGTCGAACAGAACTTCGGGGATAACGGCTGCGTCCTTTTTGACAGCGCGCAGGGCCTCATCTTCGGACCCCGTCAAATGGTAATAGACGCCGAGCGCGCGCCAGGGCGCGTCCATGCGTGCGGCGAGACACAACAAAACATAGGGCGCGGCGTTCGGCGCTTCGGCATGCGCAGCGGCGTAAAGCTGGCGCACTTTAAAGTAATCCTCTTCAGTCAAGGAAGAGACCGGCTTTGGAAAACTCTGTTGCATCGCCGTTAAGTGGCTTGCGCCGGACAACATCAATTGCAATTCCAGCAAATCGTGGAACGCTGCTGCACCGCCCAAAGTCTCGCTTAAATGCGCGCGATAAGTCTCATCAGCCTGCGCATGGGAAACAATGCGCCCGACGCCCTGACCGGCGGCGTTGAAAAAACCTTCCGTGAGCGTTGAAATTGACTGTTCGGAATTTTCTTCTTCGTCCGGCGCCGCCCCTGCGGCGAGCGCCTCATTGAGTTTTTTGCTGGCGCGTGCAGCGCTGGCGCAGGCGGGGTCCGACTGGATCAACGCCCAAATCGGCGCAATCGAGGATCGCGCAATCCGGGCGCGCCGTTTCTTGCCTGAACGCTGGGCGATAAAGAAGTCTTCGAACGGTTCGAAAAAGAGCCGTTGTGCGGTCACAGGCCGTTTCGGGAACGGCGCGTCTTCCTTGAACAGGCGGTCGCGCAAAGCGGCCAACATCTCCGTATACGGCAAACCCTCGCCGCCGCTCGCCTTGTCCAGCTCCAGAACGCCGAACAGCTTTCGCGCCGCAATTGGCGGCAGCGCGCCCAGAAAGGCCATCAAGCGCGCCATCTTTTCCGGCGCAATTGTCCTGATCGTTTCTGTCATGCCAACGAAGTCTTCTGTCCCGCCGCCCAAACTTCTGCGGGGCGCGGCGTTAACCATAATGCGCCATGTGCGCCCGACAGCTCTTTGATAATACGCTCTTTTTCACGATACGACAAATCGGGCGCCGATTTATGGTTAAACGCTCTCAGCGTCCGTGCGGGACTTCGCCGCCGCGTCTGGCTTCCAGCGGCGGACAAAGGCTTCCAGCTCCTTGTCGCCGCCCTCGGGCAGCACGATTTTCAGTTTCACATACTGATCGCCTGCGACGCCGGCGCTCTTCTTGATCCCGCGGCCTTTCAGGCGGAGGACCGTCCCGGAGCTCGCGTTTTTCGGCGCTGTCACGGAGACGTCGCCGGAAATCGTCGGTACCGTGACTTTTCCGCCGAGGACGGCTTCCGCCAGCCCGATCGGCGCTTCCACATGGATGTCGTCGCCCTTGCGTTCGAACTGGCGATGCGGCTTCACTTTGACTTCCACGTAGACGTCGCCCGCGGGCGCGCCGCCATGGCCGGGCTCGCCCTGTCCGCGCAGCCGCAGGGTCTGGCCGTCTTCGAGGCCCGCCGGCACGGTCAGATCGAGATTGCGTCCGTCGGGCATGGTCACGCGTTTTTTCGCGCCGAGCGCAGCGTCGAGGAAATCGACTTCCAGCCGGTAGCGTAGATCGCGCCCGCGCATGGCGTTGGCGCGGCGTCCGCCGAAAAGGTCCGAAAAGATGTCGCCCAGATCTTCAAATGAAGCGCCAGCGCCCGGCCCGCCAGCGGAACCGTAGGCGCCGCCCCCGAAACCGCCCGGACGCGCGCCGCCGTAGCCGCCGCCCGCAAAGCCGCGCTCGCGCCCCTCGGCGTCAATCTCGCCGCGGTCGAAGCGTTTGCGCTTGTCTGCGTCGCCGACAATGTCGAACGCGGCCGAGATTTCCTTGAATTTCTCCTCGGCCGCCTTGTCATCGGGATTGCGGTCCGGATGATACTGCTTGGCGAGCTTGCGGAAGGCGGCGCGAATCTCAGAATCGCTCGCAGACGCCGTCAGCCCCAAAACGCTATATGGGTTTTTCGCCAAAAGACTATTCCCTCAACTCTTACAATTCACTAAGCGGGTTCGCCTTAAGAAATAGGGTTTCTTCAGCGAAAATGAAGAGGCGGCGCTGTTCTTCATTGCGGCTGACCCAATTGTCCAGCGCCGGCGCATGTCCATTCCGGCGGTGGGCACATGGTCCGACAGGGGTGGTCGGGATCGTCGGAAAACACCATGCAGGCGCCGCCGCAGGTGCTGACGATGACCCCGTCTTCCTTGCGGAAATAATAAAGCGGTCCATCGGCGGCCGAATTACAGTCGATCTTGCCGAGATCGCCGCAATAGACGGGCTTTGAACACCAGCCGAGATCAAGGTCTTTGATGGTGCGTTTCTTGGCGTCGCCGGGCTGGCGGTCGACCGGTTTTGCCGGCGCCGGCAACTTGGTGATCCGCACCGGTTCGGCGGGCTCATCCGTTGGCGGCGGGGCGTCGCCTGCGCACGCGGCGGCGAAAATGAGGGCGATCACGGCGACGGTTTTCATTGCGACTTTCATCATAGTTGAACTCCCCGAAATTTCTTCATGCTTGCACCGCAACACCCTTACCATAAACGCCGCGCCAACGGGAACGAAGACCAAATCATAGGGTTTCCCGGTTTTCTTCGGCGCGCGCGGCCAGGGTAAGCGCGCGGTCGCGGATTGCGCTCACGATGCTATCGAGGTCTTCGAAAATTTCGCTGTTCCAGAACCGCAAGACATCAATGATGCGCGCTTCCAGAAAAGCGGTGCGTTGCGCGTCCTGCTCTTGTTGCGCCTCAACAGCATGCTGCTCGCCGTCGATCTCGATGCACAATCCAATCGATGGACAATAGAAATCGAGGACATAGGGACCGATCAGATACTGCCTGCGAAATTTCAGGTTTTCGCATTGCCCGCGATTAATCTTTGACCAGATGATTTTCTCCGCCCTCGTCATTTCGCCGCGCAAGCGGCGCGCCCGCTTGGTCTTTTCTCTCGTTCGATCAAATCGTGCGTTCATATGCGAACCATAGCAGTCCTCCTCCCCTTGGAAAGGGGAGGCTTGAGCCGCGATTGCGCGACAGCGCGATCCCCGGCGAAAGGTGGGGATCAGCGGCGGGCGAAACTCTGGGAGACCGATTGCGGGCGTCGATCCCCTCCTTTCGCCAGACCAGCTGCAAGCAATGGGGTCGCCCAACGCATGCCGGTGTATGACGATATGATCGCGAACCATTCTCCCTTGGCGAAAGCCTCCCCTTTTTAAGGGGAGGCGGCGGTTAGGCGGGCTTCGTCGCCCCAGCCAACGCGGTCGGACCATTGGCGCACGCCGAAGGCAAGGCTCGCCGGGGCCGCGCCGAAGTCGGCGGCCGCGTCCGCGGCGGCGTAGGCGTAGCGCGGCGCCGTGGTCTCGACCGTCCGGACCGGCGCCGCGCCGTCATAGATCGTCACCTGATAGCGTTCTGTCACTTCGCCGAGCGGCGCTTCACTTTCCCAACTGTCGCCGCCGATCCGTGTGCGGCGAATCCATTGCAACGCGAAACCGCCATTGTCAGGGCGCGCGCGCAAATGGACTGGCGAGAGCGGTCGCAATCCCCGCGCCGTTAAAACGAGATTTTTCTCCGTATACGTCTCCGTGCCCGGCGCATCGCCTTCTGGGCCCGCGGACCATGTGAAAGACGCGCCGCGCAGATCAGCGTTGAACGCAGGCTGAGACAGCGCACGCGTCAACAACACCGTACGCGCGCCGGCGGCGGCGCCCGCCAGGGCTTCGGCGTCGGTCCCCGCCTGCCCGCGCAACAGATGCGACAGCCGCCACTGACCAGGCTCCACAAGCGTTGCGTCGCGGAACTGAAACACCTCAAAAGCGCCCGACGCCGATTGCACCGCCATCAGATTTGCGCCTGCAAAAATATCTTCCACCGAGCGCGATGCGAGGCCGCCCGAGGTCAGCGACACTGTCACCGACTGATTGATCCAGCGCCCTGACGGCGCGGAAGGCAGCGGCGCATCAAGGCGGCCCATTACGGCCGCGACGCTCGCGCGGCCGGCGGCGACCGGCGTTCCCCCGCCGGGATCACGGTAGAGCGCCGCCGCGCCCGGCCATGGATCGGCGAAGGCGGCGAAGGTGGGCGCGGCCGGATCATCATCGTCGCGCAGGAGCGGCAAATCCATCAGTGTCCAGATCGGCGCGCCGTAAACGGGCAGCGTCGGCGGCGCTTTGACCGCAAGCGCGCCCACGGGCGCTTCGTAGACGGACGGGGACACGCGCACCGCCTCAATCTCGCGCACGCCGGCGTCAGTGACGTCGGTGATCCGGTAGCGCCGCTGCGCGCCGTCCGTTTCAAACTCCACAGCGTCGCCGGGCTCAAGAGCCGCGCGCGACGGCGGCAGGGAGAAGACGGCGCGCTCGCGCATCACCCACGCATCCGCCAGAATGGAGCGCGCCCGCGCCTCGGCCTCGGCTTGCGGAATAACGCCTGCGATTTCAGCGCCGCCTTCGCGCGCCGGACAAAACCGGATCGCGCCGCTCGCGTCGGCGGCGCAGCCCGGATCGCGCGCTTCGGCGACGGCGGGCGAAAAGTCTGCGCCTTCATCAATAAAGCCGAGACGGAAAGCCACGGGCAGGTCAGCCTCCTGCGCCAGGGTGACCGAAAAGAGCGCATCGCTCGCATCGGCGAGCGCACTGCGGGCGATGGTCGCGACCGGCTCTGCGTCGCGCGGCTGAAACCGGATCACGGCGCCAGCTTCGATCATGTCGAACTGGAAGACATTCGCCAGCGGATCAATCATCTCGCGCGGGCTCATGGGGCGGTCGATCACATAGCCGGTGATCACGCCTTTAAGACCGCCCGCCTCCACCGGGGCATGGGCGCCAGCAAGCGCATCGATAAGGAGCGACAAGGGCGCGCGGCCGGCGCGGCCGTTCAGCCAATGACCTTTTTCCCAATTGGCGCTATCGCCCCAGATATCGCGGCGGGCGGGGAAGAACGGAAAGGGCCGCGCGTCCCAGGCGTAAATATGCGCCGCGTCCACATCGATCATCGGCCCGCCGTAGACGGACGATATGGGATTGTTGGCGGGATCGCGCCAATAGCCGAGAAGCGCCTCGATATAGCGCCGCTGGGCGAGATCATCGCGGGCGCCGGTTGAGAAATAGGGCAAGGCGCTTTCGCTTGATTTTTCGTCCACGAAAACATTCGGCTGGTTTGCGCCTTTGTCCACGGCGGGACAGCCTGCCTCGGTGAAGCGTATGGGTTTTGACTGGGGGATCCATCCAGTGGACGCAGACGCCCGCACGCCGCCGATACGATTATAATGAGGCTGGGACCACCAGTTTTTGAAATCCTTGTAACGGTAGATCCAGGGCTCGTCATAGGCGCCGTCGGTGATCGGCGTTCGCAACTGCGCATCACGGTCGGCGGCGTTTGCGTAGAACCAGTCATAGCCCTCCCCGCCTTCGACGTTTGCGCTGAGATAAGCCGGATCGTAGGGCCCCGCGGCGCCGGCGAGCGCATCCGTATGGGCGAAACCGTCGCGCCAGTCCGCAAGCGGGACGTAATTGTCAACGCCCACAAAATCCACGGCCGGATCGCTCCAGAAGTCGTCCAGATGAAAGATGACGTCGCTGGGGCCGTCCGCAAGCTGATGACCGAAATATTCCGACCAGTCGGCGCCGTAGGAGATCGCCGTCTGGGGCCCGAGAACAGACCGCACGTCAGCGGCGAGCGCACGCATCGCCGCCACGGCGGGATACCCGCCCGCACCGTCGCGCATTGTTGTGAGCGCGCGCAATTCAGAGCCCAGAAGAAACGTATCGACGCCGCCCGCCAGCGCGCAAAGATGGGCGTAATGGAGGATCATGCGCCGGAAAGACCATTCCGCCGGTCCCGCATAAACGATCGCGCCGTTCTGAACGGAAAAATGCGACGGCTGCGCGGCGCCGAAAAACGCCGCCACAGCGCTCGTCGCCGCCGGAGTTCCGTCAACGCCGCCCGCGCCGATCCGTCCGCGCCACGGATAAGAGCCCGGAATATCCATCAAAATGAAGGGATGAAACATGACCTTGAGGCCCGCCGCTTTCATGGCCTCAACGCCTTCGATGACGGCGCGGTCCGCAGGCGTGCCGCCAAAGGCCGGCGCATCGTTCAGGCGGCTGATGAGGCGCGCGCCGCCGCGGTCTACGCCGCCCGCAGACCAGGCGTAGGGCGCGGTCGTCTTATCGACGGTTTCAACACCCGGCCGCAACTGACAGGCGCCCGCATCGAGACTGTCGCCGAACCAGGAAACGACGAGCGAGGCGGACTTTAAGTTCGGGAGCGTCGATTGCGCCGCGTCGAGCGAGGCGACAAAATTGGTCTCGCCGCTATTGTTGTTCACATTTTCAGACAGGGTGACGCCCTCGCCCGCTTCCCGTACGACCTTCGTTGTTCCGTAGACGAACTCGCCGGTGCCTGGGATCATGGTCACAGCGGCGACCGCGTTTTCGAGCGCGCCGTCATCGTCCTGCGCGAGACGCTTTTCCACTTCGAACGCCAATTGCGGAATGCGATTGCCGAAATCCTTGAGCGGCAGATCTTCAAAGACGATATAAGCGAGGCCGCGATAGGCGGGCGCGCCGCCTTCGACACTGTTGATCAGATCGTCCGGTGTTTGATCGTCGGTCCCGCGATAAAGTCGGTAATTGATCTTGGAAAGATCAAGGGGCTTGCCGTCGGCCCAGACGCGGCCAATCCGGTTGATCACGCCTTCGCAGAGACCCACTGCGAAAGAAATTGAATAAAGATACTCCGTAAAATTTGTCTGCGTGGCTGAGCGCCCGCCCTTGCCGCCGGCGCTTTCGGTCGTCTCAGCGGTCATCTCTTTGAAATTCGCCGCCCAGATCAATTGCCCCGCGACGCGCGCACGTCCATAGACGCGCAAAATACCGGCGCCTTCCGTCGAGGCTTGTACGGTGAAGCTTTCAAGGCGCGGGCCTTCGACGGTACGCTTTTGCGGGCCGAAGATTAAGCGGTCCACGCGCCCCGCCACAAAACTCGCCGCCGTTGACGCCGCGGTGCGCGCAATCGCGGCGCCGATGCCGGCATTGCCGATCGCAGCGGCGGCGGATGAAGCGGCGGAAAGAACAAGTTGGGCCATTACAAAACTCCTGGAAAGGCGAACGCCCCGGCGATGCGCGCGCGCCACCAGCGATTGAGCCAGCTTTCGATCACGGCGCGCCCCGCATAGGCGTGAAAGAATTGATCGTCGGCGCTCATGACGCCGCAATGTTTCGCCGGGCCGCCGCGCATGATCCGGAAGATCAGGACGTCGCCCGGCTGCGGCGCATCGACGGGGCTAAGGTTACGGCGGGCGGCGTCGAGCAGAGGCTCCGAGACGCCGTCTTTTAAGTGCGCGCGTTCGTTCCAGTCCGGCGTATAGGGCGGCGGCAGCTCCGGCTCGCCGCCATAGATCTCGCGGTAGACGCCGCGCACGAGACCAAGGCAATCGCAGCCTGCGCCTTTCGTCGACGCCTGGTGCACATAAGGCGTGCCGAGCCAATCGCGCGCCACCGCAAGAATGTCCGTACGGGTTGCATTTGCGTTTTCGGGGAGAAGCGGACCGGTCATCGCCGCCCGCCGTCGTTTCGCTCGCCCCGCAGCGGATAGCTCACGGCGAAGTCGTTACCGGGCATCAAATGGAACCCGCGGAAATTGACGAGATTACCGAATTTCTCCGCGCAGGTCTGGTGACGACGGTCGCAGCCGGCGGAAATCGTGAACGTATCGCCGGCGGCCACAGCTGCGCCGGCCGGTGTCCACAGAGAAAGCGAGGTCCCGGTCGCGCTCACGCCATGCGCCTTGACGAGGCCGCGCGTTCCGGCATTGGCGCCGCCGGTCCAGACGAGAACGCCATGGTCAAACCAGCCATCGTCGAACGCGCCGAGACCGTCCGCGGTGAAACGCTGATCGTCCACGAGCGCGGAAACGGTTCCGCTGGCGGTCAATTGCGGCGTATC
Organism: Pseudomonadota bacterium; assembly: GCA_038534195.1. GTDB lineage: Bacteria > Pseudomonadota > Alphaproteobacteria > Caulobacterales > Parvularculaceae > JAJFFW01. Next base: position 19,419 of record JBCAXE010000001.1, on the reverse strand, counting down.
AAGATCAACGCCGCACCGGGCGTCGCCAAGGCGCGCATCGCACTGGCGCTGATAGACCCGGCCCGAGGCCTGATCGAGCGCGTGGGAGAGCCCTCGAATTTCCGCCGTGAAGCGATCGCCGTCGCGTTTGACCTCGCCGATGACGCCGCTCTTTTGAAGCCAGCGCTGGTCCGGCGCGGCCCAGTTGACGCGCCACACCTCAACGCTTGCGCCGTCATAGCGCCCCGCGATCAGGTCTTCCGGTGAAAGGCGCTCGGAGGTGAGCGCGCCCTCGATCTCGCCATTGTCCACGGAAAGATCAGCGCTTGAGGTGAGCGCTGCGCCGCTGGCGCCGGTTTCAGGCGCGAACGTCACGCCGTCAAAAGCGAGCGGACGGTCATGATCGGTAAAGCCGATCGTTTCGCCGTCGCGGCGGACGATCCGCCAGCAATGGCAGAGCGTCGTGGCGCCGCTGTCGAGATGGGCCTGCAAGACGGGGTCGAACGCGCGCATCAGACCAGCACCTCAATCAGCGGGATCGACGGGATGTCCCCCGCTTTGTAGGCGGCGAGATTGATCCGCAGGCTGTCCGTATCGAAGCGCACCGGCGTGTCGAACACATATCCGGCGGCGATGACGGCGCCTTGCGGCGGCGGCGCATCGAAGGTGAGCGTCCCGCTTGTCTCATCAATGGCGACGCTTGAGACCGCCGCGCCGTCAACGCTGACCAACACAGTTCCCACGACAGGTTTGGCGATCCGGCGAACATAGGTCGCGCCGCCGCTTTCATAGGTCTTGGTGAGGGAAAAGACGGTTTCAACGCCGTCGCCCGCCCCGATCACCTGATCGTCCGCTGACGGCGTCTCGCCGAGCGCACAGGATTTATGATCGAAGGGGTCGCGAAACCGGAAGCCGTAAAGCTGGCCGCGGCGCGCCTCGAAAAACGCGATCACCGCTTCCATATCGGCGAGCGATTTCACGCCATAGCCGGCGTTAAACGTTCGGCGCGAGCCGGCCCACGGGGAATTGCGCTCTTCATGGCCGGAGGCGAGCGCGACGATATCAGTCTTCCGCATGGGCCCGCCTTCGGAGTTCAGCGCAATATCGACAGGGAAAAGATCTTCATGAAACGACATCGCGGCCCTCACAGATTTCGCTGGCCGCGGCCGAGCGCGCGGGCGAGCCCGGCGGCCACCTGCGCCTCAGTGCGGCGGAAGCTGTCGGCGTCGGTGACGCCCGGCAGCGAGATATTTACGGTGACGCCGCTCGCGCCCATGGGCGAAACGGTTCCGGCCGCGCCGGGCGTGAAAATTTCAGGGCCGCGCTCGCCCACGAGATAAGACGCGCCAGGCGCAGCAAACCCGCCGGCGGCGCGCCCGCCGCCGAAAACACCCGTCAGCAAATTCTGGATCGGGCGGCGCACGAGACTGTCGACCGCGCTGTTGCGCAAGTCGCGATAGAGCGCGCGACCGAGCGATCTTAATGACAGCTTGCCGGAACGCGCCGCGCGCGATAATTGCGTTTCGATTGTTCTCGCTGCTGAGGAAAATGCATCCTCAATGAGCGCGGCGGCCGGCGCGATTTCATCGCGCGCGATCCGGTCGATCTCGGCGCTCGCCTCCTGCAAGCCGTTTGTGACGCCGCTTGCGTCGACGGTGACATTAATTTTCTGATCCATAAGTCTTATCCGGATATTGGTCGTGAAGCGCCAACAAGTCGGCGCGGGACAGGGTTTCTTCCGCCGTCACGGCGGTAAGCCAGCGCCATTCCTCCGGCGTCAGACGCCAGAATGCGCGGGGGCTGAGGCGCAGGTTAATCACGGCGTGTGCGAACCATCTGCGCCAGGGCAGCTTTCCATGGGCTGGCGGCTCGGGCTTGATGTATCGCTCGAAGGCGTATCCGCCATTTTTGTTTGTGTCCCTTCGGACGGAGTTTTCGAATGCGCCGCTTCGGACGGCGTTTTCGAATGCGTCCCTTCGGACGGCGTTTTCGAATGCGTCCCTTCGGACGCGGGGTCTAACGACTTTCCCGGCGCCTCCATGGCGCCCGATGGCGCGTTTTCCGCTTGCGGATCAAGCGCCTTGAAGGCTTGTGCGATGGCGTGCGCCGCCGCCGACAGATCGACATCCGCCGCTTTCAGCGTTTCAAGAGCGATGGCCTTACCGCCGCCGCCCGCCAGCGCATGCAGGATGAAAACGAGATCGGCGACGCGCGGTTTTTTGAGCCGGTCGTGGAGCGCGGCGAAATCGCCGCCGCCCACCACATCTTCAATCGCCGCCAAAGCGCCGAGGGTGAGACGCAACGGATAGGTCTCGCCGTTGATGACAATCTCGGGAGAAGCCGCGGTCATGGCGTCGCTCCTGTGAATGTCAGCGCTCCGGCGGAATCGAGCGACAGAGAGACCGACGCCTCCCCATCATATTCGCCCGCATAGTCAAGGTTCGCGATATGGAATGGTCCTTCGATCGCACCAAAGCCCGGAATGACGATCCGCCAGTTACGGATTGCGGCGCTAAAAAAGACACCGCGCACATCTTCCGCTGACGCATCATTCAAAAAGACGCCGGCGCCGGAGGCGGACGCCTGGCGCACGCCCGCGCCCGCGAGCAATTCGCGCCAGCCGCCGACGGACTGCGCATGGGTCACATCGACGCTTTGCGCATTCAGCGAGAGCGTGCGCGTGCGCAAGCCGGCGACAGTGGTGAAGGTCTCGGGCGTTTGCCCGTCTCCGATTTTGAGGAGAAGGTCTTTCCCCGGTTGTGCGGTCATGGTCTTGGTCCTTTAAAATGCATCAAAATGGTCAGGGTCGCGATCATCATGGCGCGCCCCGCTCGGTCACCGCGCGAAACCGCGAGACGCCCTGAAAGACGCCGCCGTCATTGCGCGGAAAAATGTCAGCGAAAACGAAACGGATATGAACGAGGCGGCGCCCTTCCACGGAAAAGTCGCGTTCGTGGAGCGCGTCATAAACCGCGTTCAAAATCTCTTTGACCTCGCGCCGGCCCTCATAGCGGGAGAACACATGAACGCGCAGATCATGCTCAAGCCCGCCGTCAACGCCCGGCCAGTCCTTGACGCGCGTCTCGCCGAGGACGGCGTAGGGAAACACCGCCTTGCGCGGCGGGCCGTCATAGAGCCGCGGCGGATCGCCGAGCAGCGTCTTCAGGGCGTCGTCGATGATCAATTGATTGTATACGGCCTTTTGCAGGCCCCAAGCGAAACGGTCGATCATAACGCCACCCCTTCGCAGATCAGCGTCAGGCGCCGTTCGCGGTCGTCGCCGTTTTCAACGGACGTGATCTCGTAAAGATCGCTTTCGTAAAGAACGCGCATGCCGGGCTCGATATCTTCGCGCAGCCTGATCGTGGCGGCGATGCGTTTCAAGCGCCGCCTGCGGTCGCCCACAAAGTCCTGGATCGTGGAGAGCCGGATGACGCGCGCCCAAATGCTGGCGCCCGGCGACCAGATGAGACCGGCGCCGCCGCCGCTGTCGGCGACGCGGCTCGGCGTCAAAACCGTGATCTTATGTCTGAGCGCGCCGATCATAACCGCACCTGCCGGTATGGCGCCGTCAGCGCATCGACGGCGCCGGGGATGCGATAGACGCGCTCAGCGCCGGCGGCTTCACGCGTTTCATAAAACTGCGCGGCCAGAAGCTTGATCGCCTGTTTCAGATCGTCAGGCACGGCGCCGGCGTCGGCCCAGCCCGCGGTGAAATCAATCCGGACGCCGCCGAGCGCGACGCTCGGGCGCGGCCACGGCGCAGCGCAGCGCACCCGGCCAGGCGAACCGGTCGCCGCTTCATATTTGCTGACGCTCACCGTCTCAAAATCGCCCGCCGCTCCGATCACGGAGACAGCGTCGATGCTGGCGACGGGCGCGAGCGGCAATATCACGGTTTCGGACGGGGCGCGGTCAAGGCTCAGCCGCCAGCGCTGCGCCATCAGCGCAAGGCCTGCGCGCGCTTCAACGGTTTGCCGCGCCGCCACCGCCAGTCCGGCGATCAGGCCGTCTTCGTCGGCATGCGTGACGCGCAAATGCGCCTTGATTTCGTCGAGCGAAACCGGTTCCGCCGTGGGCGGAGCAAGAATAGAGAGAGACATAACGCAACTTTCTTTCGTCGGGGAGATGAACGCGGGCCCTCGCCTCTCTTGAGAAGAGAGAGCCCGCCGCTCAGGCTTATGCGGAGAAGCGCAACAGCTTGATTGCGTCGAAATCCTGAACGCCGCCGCCCACACGTTTTGTTGTGTAGAAGAGGACGTACGGTTTCGCTGAATACGGATCGCGCAGGACACGCACGCCGGCGCGATCGACGATTAGATAGCCGCGGCGGAAATCGCCGAAGGCGATCGACGCAGCTCCCGATGCGATGTCGGGCATGTCTTCGGCTTCCGTAACCGGATATCCCATCAGACGGGCCGGCTCGCCGGCTTGCGTCGACGGCTGCCACAGATAGTTGCCCTCCGCGTCCTTGAATTTGCGGATGCGCGACAGGGTCGAGCGGTTGACCACAAAGCGGCCGTTGGCGCGATAGGCCTGTTTTGGCGTATAGATCAGATTGACGAGCGCATCGGCCGGGTCGCTTGCGGAGAAATCGCCGTCAACGCCCGTGGAAATCGCGCCGATCTCGCCATATTGGCGAGTCGCTTCGTCCGTGATCGTATAATTCAAAAATCCGCGCGGCTGGTTGACGCCGTCGCCATTGACGAAGGCGGCGCTTTCCTGAACAGCGAACTCTGTCTGCACCTCGTCGGCGAGCCATTGTTCGATATCGACCACAGCGTCATCGAGCAATGTCTGGCTGGCCGCCGGCATCGCGTAAAGTTCCATGGTCTGAAAATCGATTGCGGAGAGATTTGGAGACGTCGTCTCAATGCGTCCGCCCGTTTCGCCGACCCAGCCGGCGGCGCCGTCGCCGAGGCTGACCGGTTTTTTAAACGTATTGACGCCAATCTCGCGCACGGTGGCGATCTGGCGGATCGGCGAGATGTCTTTGACCGCCGCCGTGATCAGACGCTCGGTCGTTTCCGGCGCCAGATAGCCGCCTTCTGGATCGCTTGTCGCATTCAAGGATTTTGCTTCAATGGCGTTGAGCGCCACGAGCGCGGCGTTATCGCCAGCCCGCACATAACGAGCGAACGCCGTCTTGCGCTCGTCAGGCACAATCGCTTCGCCGCCGAGACCGGGACGCTTCGATTTCAGCACCATCTGATCGATCGCGGATTTCTGTTGATCGAGCGCAGCATTGATCCGCTCGACTTTATCGCGCAGCACCACATCGTCCTGCTTGCTTTCAAGCGCGCGCAGACGTTCGTCGTTCGCGTCCTTGAAGCTTTCGAACGCGCCGAGAAACTCGCTCATGGCGCCGCGGATTTCCGATGCGCTGTTGTTGGGATGGTTTTTCGTCTCAAGGGTCATCTATTTTACTCCTTACCTAGATGATTTCTTCAAGATGTCCGGTCGGCCAGAATGCGGCCCGCCCCGCGCACCGCGTCCGCAAAAAGCGCGGACGGGTGCGGCTCGCCGGCAGGGGCGGCGAGGCCGCGCGGAGACCCAAGCCGGGTCACGCGCGCCGCCGGGGCCATGGGGAAGGTGACTATCGACACCTCCCAGAGGGCGGCTTTCGTGATCAGCCGCCCGCCATTGGTTTTTTTCGCTTTCACGGTTTGGAACCCGATCGACAGACCGTCGATGGCCCCGCCTTCGAGAAGCGCATAGACCTCGCGCGCCTTGTCCGACGAGAGAATGATCTCGCCTTTGACAAAGAGCCCGCGCGCGTCTTCGCGCAAGGTGAGCCAGCGGCCGATCGGCGCTTCCACCGCATGCTGATAAAGCATGCGCACCGGGCTCGCTTGCTGTAGCGACGCGGCGAAGGCGCCGGGCGCGATAATGTCGCCGTTTTGATCAGGCGCGTTGAAAATCGACGCATAGCCTTCAATCGGCGCGGTATAGGCGTTCTTTTTGATCATTCCATGGGCTCCCGGCGGGTGTTGTCAATTTTGCGTTCAATGCGGGTGAGGGTCGCGCGGACCGCCACCACCTGTTCTTCCAGGCGCGCTGTGCGTTCGATCAGCTCCTGGCTTGCGTCCATACGGCGCTCGAGTTGATCGATGCGTTCAGCGGCGGCGCCCGCCCAGATGAAGGCGCAGGCCGTTTGGATGACGAAGGCGGCCCCGACCGCGATCGAAACGCGCAGCTCGGGGGTTTGCGCAAGCTTATCGGTCATCGTCGCCCCCTTGCGCTGAGCAGGCCGGCAATCCGAGCAAAGAGCGTTTTTCCGCTTCGGTCAGGAAGTCTGCGCGCGCGATCCGGTTCCACTGCGCGTCGCGTTCAGCCGATAGCGCGTCGATCGCGCTGGCGTCGCACATGATTTCAGCGCCGCCGAATTGCGGTCCGAGCCAGCCGGACATAGCCGCGGCGGTCTTCTTGATGAGCGGCAGAACGGTTTGCTTCCAGAAAGCGAGATTGGCTTCGCGGTAATTGGCGTAGGTGTTGTCTCCGGGGATGCCGAGCAGCATCGGCGGAACGCCGAACGCCAGCGCAATTTCGCGCGCAGCGGCGTTTTTCGCCTCGATAAAGTCCATATCCGCCGGCGACAGCGACATCGACTTCCAGTCGAGCCCACCGTCGAGCACCAAGGGGCGCCCGGCGTTCGACACGCCCGCATAGGCGTCTTCGAGTTCTGTCTTCAGGCGATCAAATTGATCCTTGGAGAGATTTTCTGCGCCCTCCGGCCCGTTATAGATCAGCGCGCCGGACGGACGGGCCGCATTGTCGAGAAGCGCCTTGTTCCAGGCCAGTGCGGCGTTGTGCAGGTCCACGGACGCCGAGGCCGCCTCCAGCGGCGACAGGCCGTAATGATCGTTGGTCGGGTGAAAGAGTTTCAAATGCAGGATTGGCGAGGCCTCGCTGTCGGCGCGGAACGTGACAGTACGCCCGCCGACGGTGTAGTCGTAAGCTTCCGGCCAGCCGCGCGCACCGATCCGCGTTTTCATGCGGTCAGGGCGCAGGACGAAGAGCTCGCGCGGCGTCCCGTCGAGGCTGACCGCCTCCAGATAGGCGTTGCCGGCGGTTTGTAGAAATCCATAAAAACTCTCGAGCAATTCCGCGCCCGATTGTTCCGGGTTCGGTTTTTTCATGAGATCGATCAGCGGATGCTCGGACAAGACGTCCCCGCCTTCGCGCACGATGAGCGGCGCCGACGCGGCGGCCTCCGCCACCAGTCGCACGCAGCGGTAAGCGATGACGTTGCGCTCAAACCCGGCGCGGGCGAGCGAGGCGTAATCGCGCGGCGTCCAGGCGGGCTGGCCGAGCCGAGACAACGCGATCAGGGGCCGGACGGCGCTCGCTTTTTGCTCGGGCTGTTTGGAAAACAAGGTCGAAAAAATAGACATAAGGGTCGTGCTCCTAAATCAAGCGCCGAACGGCGGGTTGCGGCGCCGCCGACTGCAACATGAGATCCGTCAGCGCCCAGACGAGCGCATCAAGGCGGTCCGGGCTCTTGCCGCCGGCGCCGGTGTAACTGGTCATCTGATCTTCAAGGGCGGCGAACGCGCCCACATGGCGCACGCACGCGCGCTCATAGAGCGCCGCCACCGGTTCAGCGCGCAGGCGCTTGCCGCGGCTGGCGCGCACCTCGCGCACCGGCACGGACGGGTCCACCTGCGCGATGATCGCGCGCACCATGTCGCCGCCCTGATTGACCTCGACGATGATGCGATCGGCTTCATAGTCGTGATAAGCGGCGACGGCGCGCTCGGCCCACTGGCGGGGCGACAAACCGCCCGACGACCGGTCCGCAAGCACAAAGCCGGTTTTCTCACCGGCGATCTCCGTCGCCCCAGCGACGATAATCCCGCATTCGTCCGCATCAGGACCAGCGCTCGCCGGCGGGTCGATCGCCACCACGATACGGTCGAGGCCGGGCGCGGCGCTGATGCGCGCGGCTTCAATCAATCGCCAGTTCCACAGGGCGCCTTGAATATCCTCAATTAACTCGCCATGAAGCTCCTGGCGCCCGAGGGCCGTGCCTTCATAGACGCTGGCGATCTCGGTGAAGAACGCGTCCGCGAGATTTTCGCGATTGGCGAAGGACGACATGTTGGTGTTGATCGTCGTCGGCGCTTTCATCAGGCGCTTGATCAGCGCCATCGGCTTCGGCGTCGTCGTCACCACCTGACGCGGGCGAGGCCCGAGGCGCAAGGCAAGCTGCAGATTACTCCAGGTTTCTTCCGGGTACCGCCATTTGCAGAGCTCATCGGCCCAGGCGGCGTCAAACTGGTAGCCGCGAATTCCGTCCGGATCTTCGGCGGAAAAGCAATAGGCTTCCGACCCGTTCGGCCACACCAGCAAGCGGCGCGAGGCCACATAGTCGGGGCGATTGTCAGGGCGCTCGACGGCGCGGATGCCGGACGGTCCTTCGATCATGACTTCCCTCGCATCCGCATAGGTTTCAGCGACGAGGGCGATCCGCGCCTTATGCGCGGACCCGAAAAATTTAAGGATCGAGCGCACCCATTCGGCGCCGGTCCGAGTCTTACCGGCGCCGCGCCCGCCGAGTATGAGCCAGGTCGTCCATCCGAGCGCGTCAGGCGGCGGTTTTTGTTCAGGGCGTGCAAGCGTGTTCCAGTCATGCCTCGCCGCCTCCGGCGACTGCCTCGCCAGCGCTTTGTTCGCCACCAGGCGCTTGATCTTGTCTCGCCTCTTCTCGCTCGACGGCGGCCACGACTTCGGCGGTGAGGTCCTGGATTTGTTGTTCGCTGGGGAGGGTGAGATCAGCTTGGGCGACATTGGCGGCGCGGTCCTTTTCAAGTTGGGATTTAAGGGCGTCCACCTGCATCGCGGTGCGCACGAGCGTTCCTGCGCTGCGTGCGCCGCGATCAAATTCTTCATCGGTCTGATGCGCGTTCATATGCTGCAGCCGCTCGGCGGCGAGCGTGATCGCACGCATATAAATCGCTTCAAGCGATTGATCCGTATTGTGACCGTCGGTCATTCGTTTCTCCGTTTGCGACGTTCATCGCGCTACGGAGGAGATCATACGGGGGGCGCAGAGGGGGGAAGATAAGTTTCCCACAAATTGTACAGTATCTCATCGAAACCCGCATAAAGGCTGGGCTTTTTTTGACGCGAAAAACGCCGTTTCATGGTTAACGAAAAATTTTTTTCGGTTTTTTTCGATGTTTTTGAGGAGGTTTTTTTGAACGACCCCGTCAGCGAGCAGCGAAACAAACTCGATCCGGTTTTCCGGCGACCAACAGGTTCGATTTTGCTTTAGGCGTTTCCGCCGGCCGGGCGACCCCAACCTCGCCTCGGTGGGCCAGCCCGCAAAGAGGATCGCCGCCGGTCCGCCTCAAACCGGGCGATGGCCCCCGCAAGGGATCCTCGGCCCCCGGCGCTGACAAGATGGCGCGCCAAGCTCCCACACGGCGAGGCGGCGACGCATTATTCCACCTCCGGGCAGACCAATTTCGGAATGAATTTGCGTGCGCGGCGCCCAACCATGCTTAACGTCTCCTATCCCCGCTTGCCCCTTTAGATTGTATTCTCGCAAAGTATTTTGACAGCACCGCAGACGCCCGCTATCGAAGATTTAGGTATGTGTTGAGGGAAATCCTTTCATGAAATTTCGTGCATTGTTTTTTGCGGTCCTCGCGATGATCGCAACGACGAGCGCCGCGCGCGCAGCGATCGTCACTGTCGATTTCACGGCAACTGTTAACGCGCTGGGCGATGACTTTGTGTCCACGCCGCTGCAGGTCGGCGATCTGATCTCCGGCAGCTTTACTTATGACACCACATCGATCGCGGACGGCGCGAACCCGTTCGGCGACGTGTTCCCGTTCATGGACATCAGTCTTAACCTTGCGGACCTCGCGACCTTCGCGGCCGATCCGACGCGCGGCCTCACCATCGGCGACAATGTGGGCGGGGAAGACATCTTCCAGCTTCGCGCAGGCCTTTCCGACACCAATGGCGGTCGCGTCACCTTTGACGCGCGCGACAGCGACGGCGACATTTTCGGGGCGCAATCGCTGGAAGAGCTGACAGCGTTCTTTGAAGCGGGCGACATCTCCGGCCTTGAAATGCTGCTGCTTGTGGTGGTGGTCATCGGCGATGGGGTCTGGGGCGAGTGCGACGGCAGCTGCGGTATCTTCGCGGACATTACGAGCCTTTCGATTGAAGCGGCGCCGATCCCGTTGCCGGCCGGCGGCCTCCTCTTCGTGGGCGGCATCGCGGGCCTCGCCGCAGCGCGCAAACGCCGCGCCGCGTAAAGCCTTCACTCTCGACTATGCTTTTAAAAGGCGCGATCGCGGATCGCGCCTTTTTTGTTGGCCGCGCGGCCACGCCAAAACGTCAGCGCTGTCTGACGATCCGCTCTTCCAATGATGCGTCGTCAAAGTCTGTTCCCGGGACAAGGTCGGGCGACACCGCGACGCCGGCTTTGGCGACCGACTGCGGGTCGCCGGTGATCAGCGGATGCCAGGCGGGCAACCCCTCGCCCCGCGCCAAGCGCCGGTACGCGCACGTCTCCGGCATCCAGGAGAGCGCGCCGGCGTTTTCCGGCGTCAGGCGCACGCAATCTGGCACGCGGGTCTGACGGTTTTCATAGTCCGTGCAGCGGCGCGCCTTGGCGTCAAAAAGCTGGCACGCGACGTCTGTCTCAAACACATCACCCGTTTCCTCATTATGAAGAATATAAAGACAGCACCGCCCGCACCCGTCGCAAAGCGACTCCCACTCGGGCGCGCTCATCTCGGCCAGCTTTTTCGTTTCCCAGAAATTCTTTCCATCTGGTAAGTCGCCGGACATTCGAATTCCCTTGTTTAATCCCGATTCAGGGGCGAGGCCCGTCCCGCCATAAGGTCGCCATGGTCTTGCCGCCATGATATGGATAGAGCGGGCGATAAGTAGCGTAGGCCGGTTTTGGGTCATGGTGAAGAAGACAGGCAACGTTAAGAAAAAGACCGGCCCGTTGGCCGGGGCGCGGGTGCGCCTCGCGGCGCTGCGCGCCGATGTCGCCAAGCGCCGGCGGATCGCAGCGAAAGCCAGAAAACCGGCGAAGAAGAAGCCGCGCAAGAAATCGGCGCGCACGGCGGCGACCAACCTGCCCGTTCACCTCCTCAATCTCACGATCTCGCTCGGCAGTATCGGGCTTGCCGGCGCGCTCGCTGTTCTGTTTCTCTATTTCGCCCCGCGCGAACAGGAAGGCGCCGACCTCTGGGCGGTGAACCGGCTGCCGTCGATTGTCGTTCTTGATCGCAATGGCGAGGAAATCGCCGCGCGCGGCGCGCGATACGGCGAAGCGGTGCGGGTGGAAGAATTGCCCGACTATGTGGTGAAAGCGTTCCTCGCCACCGAGGACCGCCGCTTTTATCAGCATTCCGGCGTCGACCTGCGCGGGACGCTGCGCGCCTTCGTAGCGAATTTGAAATCGGGCGGCGTTGTCGAAGGCGGCTCGACGATCACACAGCAGCTTGCGAAAAACCTTTTTCTGTCCCCGGAGCAAACATACGAACGCAAATTGCGCGAAGCGCTGTTGGCGCTGTGGCTGGAGGGGCGTTACGAAAAGGACGAAATCCTGTCGCTCTATTTGAACCGGATCTATCTGGGCGCCGGCGCTTACGGTATTGAGAGCGCAGCGAAGACCTATTTCGGCAAGTCGGCGGACGAGATCAGTCTCGCCGAGGCGGTGATGCTCGCAGGGCTGCCGAAGGCGCCGTCAACGCTTGCGCCGACGCAAAACCCTTTCGGCGCCGAGGCGCGCGCCAAGGAAGTGCTCGACAATCTTCTGGAGACAAAAGCGGTGACGCCTTTTGAGGCGCGCGAGGCCCGCAAGAACCCGCCGATCATTACGCAATCGGCGCGAGACGCAGGGCTCGGTTATTTCTTCGATTATGTGGCCGCCAAGGCGCGCGAACTCGCCGGCGAGGAGGCGATCGATTTGATCGTCACCACCACCATCGATCAGAAACTCCAGCGCGACGCGGAAGCCGCCGTCTCGTCGGTAATCACCACGGACGCAAAACTCGCCGGCGCCGAACAGGCCGCCCTCGTCGCCTACGATGTGGACGGCGCCATGCGCGCCATGGTCGGCGGCGCCTCCTACGTTGAAAGCCAGTTCAACCGCGCGACGCAAGCCAAACGCCAGCCGGGCTCCGCCTTCAAACCCTTCGTCTATGTTGCGGCGCTTGAGAACGAAAAAACGCCGTCTACGAAATATGTGGACGAAGAAGTCGAGGTCGACGGCTGGAAGCCGCAAAACTATTCCGGCGAATTCTCCTACAAGAATATGCGCCTGACCGAAGCGATGGCGAAGTCGGTGAATTCCGTCGCCGTGCAGGTGAGCGAAGAAGTGGGCCGCGCCAAAGTGGTGGAGGCCGCAAAGCGCCTTGGCGTCAAAACCGATATCCCCGCGGTGCCGTCCATCGCGCTCGGCGCCACGAACATGACGCTCGAAGATTTAACGTCAGCTTATCTGCCTCTGGCGCGCGGCGGCCTTTCCGCTGAGCCCTACGCGATCACAAAAATCGTCGATCAGCGCGGAACCATTTTGTTTGAGCGCGCCGACCGCCGTCCGCGCGCCTTGCTAAACGCCGCGGTTTCAAAGGACATGAACCACCTCCTCTATCAGGTGATGGACAGCGGCACGGGCGCGCGCGCGAAACTCGGCAATCGCGTTTCCGTCGGAAAGACAGGCACCACCAACGATTGGCGCGACGCCTGGTTCATCGGGTACACAGCGCAAATGACCGCCGGCGTCTGGGTCGGCAACGATAATTTCCGCCCCATGGAAAAAATCACAGGCGGTAAGTTGCCCGCGCAAATCTGGAAAAACTTCATGATCGCCGCCCATCAGGAACTGCCGCGTCGCGCCATCCCCGGCGCAACGCCCGCCGTCACCTATGACGACGAACAGGCGCTCATCTATTTCTATGCAGACGTGTCACGAGGCTTGCGCGACGTGCGCAGCGACGGCAATGCGCGCCGGTTCCTAAGGCGCGGCCGGGGTCGCGGGCGGAATTAGACAATCTTTGCATTTTCTGAGCGCTTACTAGCCAAAACCGCCGCGCCAAAATTTGTTACTCACGAAAAGCGTAAAATCGGACCAACCGTGCCCCAAAACCGCCAAAGCGCCGCATTTGTTAACCAGATTGACTGGCGCTTTGCGCTTTTTCCTTCACATTAGAATGGGGCGCTAAGCCTTATCTGTTGAGCGTATGAAGGGAATTGAGCCGTGGACATCGCGCGCGGAAAGTCTGAAAAGCTGAAGATCAAAAAACCGGCTGATATCGGCCTCGCGGTCCGGCGGTTTTTTGTGTTTGTGTTGCCCGCATTCGTGATCGTCGCGGCTTTCGGCGGCAACGCCATCATGGGCGCCCTGCGAGACAAGCCGGAAGAGAAAGAAGAGGCGCCGAAGGCCGCGCCTGTCGTCGCCGTCGAAGCGCGATCGGAGGATGTGCGCCTCACGATTTCAACGCAAGGCGAGGCGCGCCCGCGCACCGAGATCAATCTCGCCTCGTTTGTCAGTGGACAGATTTCACTTGTTTCACCCTCTTTCATCGAAGGCGGCGCCTTCAAGAAGGGCGATGTGCTGATCGAGATCGAAGACGCCGAATTCGAGTTTCGCGTCCGCCAGGCGCGGTCCGCTGTGGCGCAGGCGCGCTCGCGCTACGCCACTGAAAAAGCCGAAGCCGACGCCGCCAAACGCGAGTTCGACGAGCTCGGCATCGGTGAAGGCTCGGATCTGACTTTGCGCAAACCGCAATTGGCCGAAGCTGCGGCCATGCTCGACAGCGCGAAAGCCTCGCTCGGAGAAGCGGAATTGCAGCTCGCCCGCACGAAAGTGACCGCGCCGTTTGACGGGCGCGTGGCGGCGCAAATGGTTGACCTTGGGGAGTTCGTCACGCCGGGGGCCGCGCTCGGGCGCGTATTCGCGACCAACATCATGGAAGTGCGCCTGCCGATGACCGACGCTGAAATGGGACAACTGGGCCTCTCGATCGGCTTTCAGGAAACAGCCGAGCGTCAGGGCCCGATGGTGCGGCTAAACGCAATCGTCGCGGGCGCCCCCCACGAATGGCGAGGCCGTATTGTGCGCACTGACGCCGCCTTCGATCAGGCGACGCGGAACCTCTTCGCTTATGTGGCCGTGGAAGACCCGTATGGCGCCGGCGCCGATGACGGCGTGCCGCTGGCGTCAGGTCTTTTTGTGACCGCAGAGATTGAAGGACGCAGCATCGACAACGCGGTCGTGGTGCCGCGCGCGGCCATTCGCGGGGAAAGCAGCGTCTATGTTGTGAAAGAAGACAGCACGCTGGAGATCCGCGCGGTCACCGTGGCCAAATCTGATCGCGGCCGCGCGATCCTGACCGCGGGGCTGGAGCCGGGTGAACGCGTCATCACCTCGCCTGTGCGCGCCGCCGCCGATGGCATGACCGTCGCCGTCGCCGGGGACGAAGTGTCGGAAGCGACCAAAGTCGCCGACGGCGCAGACGCACAGGAATAGGACGCGTCCCATGAGCAGCTCCGATCCGGCAAAACTTGATCCGCAAGAAACCGAATTGAAAGGCGTCGTCGCCTGGTGGGCGAGCAACAAAGTCGCCGCCAACCTCTTGATGATCGGCATTTTAATCGCCGGGCTCATCACTTTTCTGCGCATCGACCGGGAAATTGATCCCTATGTGGAGTTTCCGGGCGCGCAGATTTCCGTCGCCTGGCCCGGCGCCTCGCCGCAGGATGTGGAGGAACAGATCGTCGTGCGTCTTGAAGAGGCGGTCAGCCGCGTGCGCGGCATCGACCGGCTTTGGGCCGCAGCGAATGAGAATCAGGGAACGCTTTGGGTAATCGGTGAAGACGGCGTCGACGAGGCGAAGTTTCTGGCTGATCTGAAGCGCGAGGTGGATTCCATCAGCACTTTCCCGGCCTCCGTTGAGGAGCCGCAGCTTTCGATCTTCCGCAGCCAGCAGGAAATCATGCGCGTCGCGGTGCGCGGCGCCGTCGATGAACGCGTTTTGAAACGATATGCGGAAAAAGTCCGCCGCGACCTCGCGCTCCTGGGGAGCGTTCCCTCGGTGGAGCTCTTTGGCGTGCGCGATGAAGAGGTGTCCATCGAAGTGTCGGAAGAGGCCTTGCGCCGCTACGGCCTTAGCTTTTCCGACGTCGTGCGCGCGGTGCGCGGCGGCTCGGTGAACCTTTCCTCCGGCAATGTGCGCACCGAAATCGGCGACGTGCAGTTGCGTACGCGCAGCCTCGCCGATACCCAGAACGACTTTGAACAAATCATCGTCCGCCAGGACCCGAACGGCGCCATTATCCGCGTCGGCGATATGGCGACGGTCAAGGACGGGTTCGAAGAGGTGAACATCCTCGCCACCGTCAATGGCGAACACACCATTCTCGTGCAGATCATGAATGGGCCGCAGATGGACATCGTACGCATGTCCAGGGATGTGAAAGCCTATCTTGAAAAGGCGAAGGACGATGCGCCGGAAGGCGTCACATTGACCTTGTGGGATGATCAGTCCGAAGCCTTTTCCGGCCGTATGGAGACGATTTTCTCGAACTTCTTCGTCGGCTTGTTGCTGGTGCTGGTGACGCTGTTTTTATTCCTCCGGCCCGTGGTCGCGCTTTGGGTAGCCGTGGGCATCGCCATCGCCTTCGCCGGCGGGGTCGCCTTCCTCCCGGCCTTCGGCGTCTCTTTCAATATGATTTCTTCCTTCGCCTTTCTCTTGGTGATCGGGGTGATCGTCGACGACGCCATTATTGTGGGCGAAGCCATTCACTCAAAAGTCGAAGACGGCGAAAAAGGCATCGAAGCCGCCGTGAACGGAACCCGCATGGTCATCATGCCCGTCATCTTCGCGGTGCTGACGACAATGATCTTCTTCGCCCCGTGGATGTTCGTCTCCGGCGGCACGGCGGAATTTACGCGCGCCATCTCGCTCGTCGTGATCCTGTCGCTCACCTTCTCGCTGGTTGAATCGCTTCTAATCCTGCCGGCGCACCTGTCGCATTTGAAACCGGTGAACCCCAAGAACCGGCTGATCCGCCTGCAAAAACGGATCGCAGACAGCATTTTGTGGCTTGCGCGCAATGTCTATCGCCCAGTGATGACGGCGGCTTTACGCAAACGCTATCTGACGACGTCCCTTTTCTTTGCGGCCATGATCCTTTCCATCGGCCTATTGACGAATGGGTACGTCAAAACATCCTTCTTCCCCGAGATTGAGTCCGACCAGATCGAGATCACGGTGGATCTGCCGGAAGGAACGCCCTATTCGCGCACGCTCGACGTCCTGAAACAAATTCAGGTGGCGGAAAAACAGCTTGTCGAGGAAATCAACACCTCGACAGACGGCGAAGGCGAGTTGATTGAAAACTGGTACACGCGCTCGCGCGACAACCAGGTGCTGGCGCTGGTGAAACTGGTGCCGCCCGAGACGCGGACGCTGTCGGCCAAGGAAACCGCCGAACGGTTACGCGCCCTTATCGGCGAAGTGCCGGACGCAGAGAAAATATCGGTCGACTACAAAAGCAACAATCAGGGACCGCCGATTGAGTATGTGCTTAACTCGCCGAGCCTCGACGATCTGAACGCCGCCGCCGACGACCTCATGGCGAAACTGCGCAGCTACGAAGGCGTCTACAATGTTGTCAACGACACCCAATCGTCCGCCGATGAAGTGCGCTTCGCCCTCAAGCCCGGCGCGGAAGCGCTCGGCGTGACGGTCGAAGAAGTCGCCCGGCAGGTGCGTCAGGGATTTTTCGGCGAAGAAGTCCAGCGCCTCCCCCGCGACGGCCAGGACGTACGTGTCTTCGTGCGCTATCCGCGCTCTGACCGCGAATCGCTCGACCATCTGAAGAACATGCGCATCCGCACGGCGGACGGGCGCGAGCTGCCGCTCTACACCGTCGCCGATATCTCTTTCGAGCAGGGGATTTCGCGCATCTTGCGCCGCGAGCGTCAACGCGCGGTCATCGTCAGCGCCGAAGTCATCTCTGAACGGATCAATGAAATCCGCACCGAGCTTTCGGAGAATTTCTTTGACGACTTCGACGCGCGTCACCCCAATGTGCGGCGCGGCAATATCGGACGCGCTCAGGGCGAACAGGAATTCATGTCGGAGATCGGCGTTCTCGGCCTCACCGCCATTCTCGTGGCGTATTTCCTTGTCGCCGTGGCGTTCAAATCCTATTCGGAGCCGCTCCTGATCCTGTTCGCCGCAATCCCTTTCTGTTTTACGGGCGCGATGATCGGCCATCTCGTCATGGGCCTGTCACTGTCGCTCTTTTCCTATCTGGGGATCATGGCGGCCGCCGGCGTCGCGGTGAACGACAATCTTGTGTTGATCGACTACATCAACCGTTTGCGGCGCTCCGGCCTCGACGGCGCCGAAGCGCTGGTGGAAGCGGGCACGAAACGGTTCCGCCCGATCCTGCTGACATCTTTGACGACGTTCGTCGGATTGTTGCCGCTGATGCTGGAACGGTCCATTCAGGCGGCGTTCCTTGTGCCGGTCGGCGTCGGCCTCTCCTTCGGCGTGCTGTTCGCGCTGTTCGTGACGCTCTTCCTTGTCCCGGCGCTCTACGCCATCGGCGCCGACATCAAACGCTTCTTCATCTACACATGGACAGGCGCCCGCCAGCCGAACTTCTCACAATGCCTCGACCCGCAACCGCTGCCTGAGGGGCTGGCGCCGGCGGAATAGGGTTATTCGGGGACAACGCACCCGTCTTTGTCTTCGACTTCGACAATCCAAAGATCGGCGTCGAAAGCTGCTTCTTTTTTAAGCCAGGCGTCGATTTCGGCCTCGGGGCGCGGGCCCTCTTCTTCGTCGCTGAAAGGGTTGCGCCAGACCGGTTCGCCGTCGAGGTCGCGCCCTTGCACGAAGAGGCGCGCCGCGCCGCCGCCGAGATAGTTTTTAACCGCAACGGCGCCGGCGTCAGGGTCGCCCTTGCGCGCAATCAACGCATAGACGCCTTGCGCGGAACACCGCCGCAAATAGGCCTGCACCCATATTTCAGTTTTTAGACGGAGAACCATTGAAACGTCGTAGCCGCTTAAAGGCGCGGCGTCACGCGGCCGTTTTTTTGGCGGCGATTTCGCGGCGATAGGCTTCGATACGGTCAAGCTGGGAGTGCACGACGATATCGTCGTCGATCGTATCTCCGTCGCTCACTGGCCGCGCTGGCGCCTGCAGGATGGGCAGGCGCACTGTCGCTTCGACGCCTTCGCCCGGCGCGCTTTCAAGGGTCATGGCGCCGCCATGGGCCTCCGTCAGCGCGAAGGCGAGCGAAAGACCGAGCCCCGCCCCGCCGGCGCCGCGCACACCCTCTCCGTGCACGGAGGTAAAGCGCGAGCCGAGCCGCGCCAGTTCTGCTTCATTCATGCCGACGCCGGTGTCTATCACTTTTACGACAAGCGCATCACCGCCTCGGGTAACGCTCATCTTGACGCCGCCGTCGCTCGTAAATTTTACGGCGTTGGCGAGGAGGTTGATCAGGATTTGGCGGACCGAGCGCGCGTCAAGCCAACTTTCAGGCAAATCGTCATCGACGGCGAGCTCCAGGGTCAGCCCTGCGTCTTCCGCCGCGCCGCGGACCATCGCCGCGCATTCGCGCGCGAGAGCGCCCACATCCACCATGGTGCGTTTCAGGACCAGCCGTCCGGCGTCTTTGCGCGCCAGTTCCAGGATCGCCGAAATCAACTCCATCAGATGGGCGCCGGAGGTGCGGATATGCTCGGCGTATTCATGATATTTTTCCGAGCCCAACGGGCCGAACATTTCGTTGCGCATGGCATCCGCAAAACCGATGACGGCGTTCAGCGGCGTGCGCATTTCGTGGCTGAGATCGGCGAGAAGGTCTGCGTTGGCGCGCGCAGCTTGCGCGGACCGCTCGGCCTCACGGCCGGCGGCGCCAGCGTCCGCGCGTAGCTGGCGCGTCGTTTCTTCTGACGGTGTGCGGTCGAGAATGAGAACCGTAATCCCACCGTCCGGACGGTGGTCAAAGAGGAGTTCCAGGTCGCAAGGGGCGTCGGCGAGGGTCTTCACGAGGACCGGGCCCCCGGCGCTTGCAGACGCCGAGAGGGCTTCGTCAATGCGGTTCCGGTCCTGCGAGGCGCACAGGGCCTGGATATAGGCGCCGGCCAGGGTCTTCTTCCCGAACAATCGGGCGGCGATGGGATCGGCCCGTAAGATCATCCCGCGCGCGTCCACCTGCGCGAGCCCGGCGCCGGCGCCGCCGCGCCACGAAAGCCCGCTCGCAGCGCCGCGCAGGCGCGCCAGCGCTTTGCGGAAAGGATTGTGCGGGGCGGGAACGGCCATGGACGGGTCGACTCGATCTTTCGCTTCAAAATGCGGCGCGAAAATGCGCCCTTATCGATGGTGTTAAGATTCGCCTTGTGTTCCTTAACAAAAGCTGAACGCGCCCGAAAAA